>JBBILY010000027.1:17232-23109 GCA_037444705.1 Chloroflexota bacterium
AGACATCACCCACCTTAAAGAACTCGATCGCATCAAGAGCGACTTTGTCAACGCCGTCTCTCACGATTTGCGCTCGCCCCTGACCGCCATCCTGGGCTATATCGAGTTGATCGGGCGGGTGGGCAGTTTAAATGCGCAACAGAAGGAATTCATCCGCCGCGTGGAAAACAACGTCCACAGCATCACCGCCCTGATCAACGACTTGCTGGATTTGGGCCGCATTGAGGCGGGTTTTGATAGCCGTAAGGAAATCGTCCCCCTTCCGACGATCATCCACCTCACCCTGGAGGGGCAACGCCAACACTTGATGGAGAAATCGCAACGTTTGCTGGTGGAGATCTCTGAGAATTTGCCGCCAGTGCAGGGTCACCCTATCCACCTGCGGCAGATGCTGGCAAACCTGGTAGGGAATGCCATTAAGTACACTCCGGAAGGCGGCGAAATCCGTCTGCGCGCTCGCGCTGAAAGCGATCAGATCATTTTGCAGGTCAGCGATAATGGCCCTGGCATCCCTCTCGCCGAGCAGCCATATATCTTCGACAAGTTCTATCGCGCCAGCAATGTGCCAGCAGATACGCCCGGCACCGGCCTGGGGTTAGCCATCGTCAAATCTATCGTCGAAAACCACCGCGGACGCATCTGGGTCGACTCAAACCCTGGTCAAGGGACAACCTTTACCGTGGTGCTGCCGTCGGCTAAATAAAAGCCTGAAGTCCCGCTTAAACCGCCTCCGCCGGATACTTCATATCCGGCGGAGGCTTTCGCCAAAGGAGGAAACAGCGATGAGCATCAGGAGAGTACCCTGAAATCCCGTTTTCGCAACCCAATCATACTAGAGAGCCAGCCTCTGCTTCAAGGTCAAAGATCATCTGTTTCACGTGATAATTCTCACAATTAGAGCTGTGTACCTGGGTGAATTTGCTACACTCCCACCCTGCTAGAAGCCAGTCAAATCTTTACCCGCTGTGGCCTCATCCGCGGTTTCATGCCGGCGAAATTGGCTACTTGCCACTCGCCAGCAGCATACCTTAATGGTATCATTTACACCAAAGAGCCTATCACTGAACGTTATTGCTCCGAGACGGATGACTTACCCATGAAACTTCACCTTGCCCTCGCCCAGATCAACACCCGCCTGGGTGACGTGCGCGCTAACCTGGAGAAGCACCTGGCGCTGGCAGAGGAAGCCCATGCCGCAGGTGCCGACCTGGCGATCTTCCCTGAACTCTCACTCACCGGATACGTGCTGCAAGACCTGGCTTCGGCGGTGGCCTGTCGCCCTTGCGCTGAGGATGACATCTTCCGCCCCCTGCTCGAAGCCAGCCGCAAGCTGGACCTGGTGGTAGGCTTTGTAGATGAAGACCGGCGTCACCGCTTTTTTATATCCTCTGCCTACCTGTCACAAGGGCAGGTCGTCCATGTGCATCACAAGGTATATCTACCCACCTATGGCCTGTTTGATGAAGGACGTTTCTTTGCCTGGGGAGATGCAGTGCGCGCCTTTGACACTCGCTTTGGGCGGGCCGGGGTGCTCATCTGCGAAGACTTCTGGCACGCCTCGCCCCCTTACTTGCTCTGGCTGGATGGGGCTGACATCTTCTTGTTCACCTCGGCCTCGCCAGGGCGCGGCTTACGCAATGAGCCTCAACTCGAATCGGCGCGTTGGGTAGAACACATTAACCGCGCCTATGCCAGCCTGTTCACTTCTTTTGTAGTGCACGTCAATCGTGTGGGTTATGAGGATGGGCTGAACTTTTGGGGCGGCTCCACCGTTTTCGACCCAGACGGTGAACTGCTGGTCAAAGCCCCTTATCATCAAGAGGCGCTCACCCTGGTAGAACTGGACCTGAATCAGTTACACCGCACCCGCGCCCGCCTGCCTCTATTGCGCGACGAACGCACCTCCCTGGTGATGCGCGAATTGCAAAGGATTCTCGCCTCCGCTAGGTAATGACCCGCGTTTCTCTGGCCTGATGCCTGAATAGGAGCATAAAAAAGCGTGAAGATGGATGTTATTGTCAAAAATCGGGAAATTGAGATGGTGGACTTAACCATTGATACTGACCTGGCGCGCACCATTTTGACCGGCTTTATCCGCAGCGAGATCAGCCGCGCCGGCTTCTCGCGGGCGGTGATCGGCGTCTCTGGCGGGGTGGATTCAGCCCTCTCGTGTTACCTCTCAGCCGAGGCACTGGGCGCCTCAAACGTCCTGGCTGTGCTCATGCCCTATAAGACCTCCTCGCCAGAGTCGTTGGAACACGCTCACCTGGTGGTACAGGCTTTGGGGGTGCACTCGATCACCATCCCCATCACTGAGATGGTAGAGCCCTATTTCGAGCGCTTCCCAGAAGTCAGCCCCATCCGGCGGGGCAATATCATGGCGCGGGCGCGCATGATCGTGCTCTACGATCAATCGGAGGCTTTCGGCGGATTGGTGGTGGGAACAGGCAATAAGACCGAGGTGCTGCTGGGTTACACCACCCTGTATGGCGATTCAGCCTGCGCCCTCAACCCTCTGGGAGATCTGTATAAGACCCAGGTGCGCCAACTGGCGCGCGCCATGGGCGTGCCCGAGGTCATTGTGCGCAAGCCGCCCACCGCTGATCTATGGGCCGGGCAGACTGATGAAGGCGAACTGGGCTTCACCTATGAAGAGGTGGACCGCCTGCTCTACCTGCTGGTGGATCAGCGCTACACCCCTGAGGATTGTGTTGCAGCCGGGTTTGCTGAACCTTTTGTGCGGGCGGTGGTAGAGCGCGTGCGCCGCAACCACTTCAAGCGCATCCTACCACCCATCGCCAAGCTCAGCAACCGCACCGTGGGTTACGACTTCCTTTACCTGCGCGATTGGGGCACCTGAACAGGTACCAGGGAATCGGGCGAGGGCTTTGGGGTACCTCGACAGCGCCCCCAGGTGGTCATTTAGACCTCCCAAAACACCTCATAGCGGCAACGACTCCCACCGCGGTGAAAGCACTCGCTGTGCCCCACCCGCACCCGCCTCACGGAAAACAAATCCAACAAACCCTCCAGATAGCCCACCAGGCTGTTCTGGCACAGTTCGGCCTCCACAGGGTGGTCCAAAGTGAGGGCATAGGCGCGTTCCCCCAGACGTTCCACGCTCATCTTTCCCAGGGGTACCTGCAAACGCCAGAGCAAGGGCATCTTCTCCAGCATCTCCTCGGGGGTGCGCCCTTGTAAAACGAAGCGATAAGCCCCTTGTGCTTCGGCCCGCGCCACGTAGCGCGCCATCTGTCGTGCCAGGTCACCTGGGTTTGCCCCACCAAATTCTGCCTTAATCGCAGCGATCAACTGTGTATAGACCGCCTGCGGATATTTTTCCAGAGGTGAGAGCGAATTATTCAACATTTGGCTTGCCTGCGGGGTGAGGCGGGCTAACACACGCCGCCAGCCATCCTCGCCATAGCGCTCTCTGACAAAATTGCGGCGGTAAATCAGGCCGCTGCCAGCGATCTGCTCCTTACTCACCTGTGTACCTGTGGAGGATGAACCTGAAGCCTGCACCTTGTCCAGCCGAAAGGCAGAGATGGTTAATTGCAACGACTTAGCCAGTTCGTTCAAGGCCGCGGCGGCGTTGGTAACATCCTCCACCTGGGCTTTGACCTCCTGGGTGGAGGCGGACACCTCTTCAATAGCAGCCGAGTTCTCCTCCGAGACGGAAACGATGCTTTCTACCGCCTGCGCCACCTGATTGGAGTTGGCGTTCATCTGTTCGGTTGCCGTGATGTTCTCCGCCACAACCCCAGAGACGGCATCCATAGCGGTGACCATCTCATCGGATGCAGCCCGCATTTTCTGCGCCACCTGCTCGGTCTGACGCGCCTGCGCCAGCACTGCTTCGGCTGAGGCGAGAATTTCGTCTAAAGCTTGCCTGGCTTCCTGAGCGTGGGTCATCCCAGCTTCTACCTGACGCGCGCTCTGCTCCATGGCAGAGGTAACCTCGGCTACCGATTGCTGGATAGACTGGACCAATGCTCCCACCTGGCGCGTGGCTTGGCTGGCGCGCTCAGCCAATTTGCGCACTTCGTCGGCTACCACCGCAAAACCCTTTCCATGTTCACCAGCCCGAGCGGCCTCAATCGCGGCGTTCAGCGCTAGCAGGTTGGTTTGAGCGGCGATATCCTCGATGGTTTCGGCGATGTCGCTGATGCGCTGGGAGCGCTCGCCCATCTCCTCTATCTTTTGCGTCGCAAGAGCCACCTGGCTGTGGATGTCTTGCATGCTCTGCAGCGTCTCCCGCACAGTTTTAACGCCACGAGAGGCGCTTTGGGTAGAGCGGGCCGAGTCTTCAGCCACGCCCTGGGCATTCTGACTCACCTGCTGAATGCCGTCGCGCATCTGGTGCGTGAATTGTGAGGCTTTAGCCACGGCTGCCGCCTGATCCTGGGCGCGGCGCGCCACCCCCTCCATAGCCCGCGCCATCTGCCCTACATGGGTGGCGGTGAGACCAATGGACTCAGACTGTTGTGATATGCCCTGCGCCACCTGCTGGATGGTGATGGCAATTTGGGTGGTGGCTTGATCTGCCTGGGTGGCGACCGCCGCCAGTTGTGCCGAGGCTGTATACAGGCTGGTGGCGTTCTGGTTGACCTGCTGGATTACACTTTTGATCGCCAGCACCATGCGCGCCAGGGCCTGGCCCAGGGTGTCCTTCTCGGAGCGCGGTTGGATAAGCCTGGTCAAATCCCCTTGAGCCAGGCTTTCAGCATGTTCAACGATTTGCTGGTAGTGCTCCTCAATTTTCTGCAGGCTGGCGGCCAGCAAGCCGATCTCATCTTTGAGGTGGGTGTGGGGGATGAGGCGGTTCACCTCGCCCTGAGCCAGGCAGTTGGCCAGGAATGTCAGGTCCTTGATGCGGCGCAGGAGCACCCGATCCAAAACCAGCAGGGTAAACACGGAGAAGATCAGCCCACCCGCCAGCATCAAGGCCAGGAAAGCGTGGAGGCTGCGTTGTCCCTGCTGGTAGAGGCTGCGAGGTGTTTCCAACCTGACCAGCAGGAGCGGTTGTCCGTCGAGGGCTTTCATCAGGGTGTAGGAGGCGATCTTGTGTCCTTCGACGATATGCACAAATGAGGCCTCTCCGCTGGCTAAGGATCCAATCGCCTGCGCCACCTCGGGGCTAAGGCGGTGTGCCTGGTAATCCTCAAGGCTTACAGATAGATGCACCCTCTGCGCCAGTTCCCGGCGGTAAGCCTCATCCAGGTCTTGTCCCCAGATCAGCACCCCGTGCACCGCCCCCTGCCCCTGGCTGTTGAGGATTGGTAGGGCTGTGATGAGCATGGGTTTGCCGCCAATACGCGCCATGCCCCTGATCTTGTCGCCGCTGAGAGGTTGGGCCATCAACGCGCGCAAAGCGAGAAGATCTGCTTCCATCTCGGAGGGGAGCGCACGCTGCCTGCCATTGGCCTCATCGTAATAACGGGCATAAACGATCTTGCCCGAGACATCAATCAACACCATCAGGTTCAGGTTCAGGTTAGCAAAGGTCGCATCGGTGAGATTATCCAGATAGGCCGGGTTTTGATCCTGGACGAAGGCATATGTCTCATCCCAGGCCGACCAGTCCGAGGCTTTGCTTTCCAGGTTTGCCAGGTCGCTAGCAAGAGCGTTCAGCACCTGCTGGAGAGATTGATGCACCCATTGCTGCTCCAGGTCAGCAAAACGGCGCAGCAGGGTGAGCCGTGCGGTGACATAGAGAGCCAACACCAGCACCAGGTTGATTACAAATGTTGTCAATAGAGTCTTTTTACGCAAAGACATAGCCTATATCCATCTGCTCCAGGCTATTCGCCAGGCGCCATGCCCTCCCCCTGACTCACCTCACGCAACTCACTCGCCGTCCCCCGCAATTCGGCC
>JBBILY010000028.1:0-3465 GCA_037444705.1 Chloroflexota bacterium
AGGCGGGTTAATTCCCCTTCTCGCATCTCGGGAAAACGCTCATAGAGCCAGGCGCCCACCAGAAAGTCTAATACGGCATCCCCCAGGAATTCCAGACGTTCGTTGTCTTCTAGGGCTTCGGTGTGTTCGTTGGCATATGAGCGATGGGTCAATGCCCGAACCAGCAGTCCAGGGTCTGATAAATTTAAACCCAAACGTCGCGCAAAATCCTGCGGAGTTTCCGTGCCAGGGGTGCCCTGAGTAGCCTCCATCCTTTCCTCCTGGAACTCAGGGAGCGCCAGCCACCCCACCAATTGTCGGGTATCTGGCGATCCATTAGTTCCTCAAGTTGATAAGATCATGGATGGATTACATCATCCATCCAAAAATTTGTCTAGCCCTTATATTTACGCACCACCAAAACCGCATTATGCCCGCCAAAGCCGAAAGCATTGCTTAATGCCACGTCCACCTTCTTCTCACGCGCCTGATTGGGTACATAGTCAAGGTCACATTCCGGATCCGGTGTCTGATAATGGATCGTTGGTGGAATCACATTCTCCCGCACCGCCTGAACACAGAAGATTGCTTCCAAGGCGCCTGTGGCGCCCATCATGTGACCGGTCATAGACTTGGTTGACGAAACAGGGATATTATACGCCAGATCGCCAAAGGCAGCCTTAATTGCTCGAGTTTCCGAAAGATCGTTTAGTTGAGTCGCGGTGCCATGGGCATTGATGTAGTCTACGTCTTGTGGATTGACCTGGGCGGCCTCCATCGCCAAACGCATCGCCAGCGCCCCGCCAGCACCATCTTCTGCAGGAGCAGTCACGTGGTAAGCATCTGAGGTGGCAGCATAGCCTGCCAGTTCAGCCAATATCTCAGCCCCGCGGCGACGAGCGTGACTTTCGCTTTCCAGGACCAACACCGCCGCACCTTCCCCCATCACCAAACCATCGCGATTCTTGTCAAAAGGTTGGGGTGTCATCGAATAATCCTCATTGCGGCGCGACATCGCTCCCAAGCGGTCAAAGGCTCCAATACCCACCAGCGTAATTGTGGCTTCGCTAGCACCCGCGATGGCCACATCAATCACCCCAGCCCGCAACAAAAGCCAGGCGATGCCAATGCCATCGGCCCCCGAAGCACAAGCCGAGGCGATTGAAAAACACGGCCCGGTAAAACCATAATCAATGGCGATCAATCCAGCCCCACCATTTGCCATCAGCATGGGGATCACAAACGGGCTGATGCGCCGCGGGCCGTTATCTTTCAGGGTGAAAATAGCATCTTGAAGGGTGCCCAACCCGCCAATTGCCGAAGACAGGATCACCCCAACCCGTGCAGGATTCAGGTTCGATTCCAGTAAACCTGCTTGACGAATAGCCTCCTGTGCGGCCACTGCAGCAAACTGCTCAAAGCGATCACGCCGTCGAACTTCTCGCATCTCCATATAGGCTTCGGGGTGAAAATTTTTCACCTCACAAGCAATCTTAACCAGAAAATCGGAGGTGTCGAACAGGGTAATTGGGGCTACTCCCGAAACCCCATTGACGGCGTTCTCCCAGGTTTCCTTAACCGAGAGACCCAGAGGAGTGACCGCCCCTAAACCAGTGACAACTATGCGTTCGGACATGGATGCTTCTCCATTTCAATGACGAATATAATCAGTCGGGTATAGAGCCACTATGAGTTCTCTGCAACACTGCCACGTCTGAGCGGGGTCTTTAAACCAGAGCCGGTCAACACCACAACCACTGGTTCAGGCACTCGTTCAATAACCTGAGCCAGCCCTCCCCAAACCACAGCAGAGGTCGCTTCAACATAAAACCCCCTGCGCGCTAATTGGTCGCGCCCGTGAAGGACCTCATCTTCATCTACTGCAACGATCTCACCTCCACCTTGTTCCAGGCACTTCAACACCTCATCACCACGCACAGGATGAGAAACCCTGATTCCTTCTGCTATAGTTTCTCCTTCTGAAACCCATTGCAAACCCGCAGCCCCGTAAGCGAAAACCGCCCACAGTGGAGCACAAGCCCGAACCTGAACACCCACCATCACAGGCATCCTGGTAATTATCCCTGCCTTTAGCATGGCTTCAAAGCCGCGCCAAATCCCCAGGAACAAGCCTCCCTGACCCACGGGCAAAACCACTGTACCCGCCATGCCGCCAATCTGATCCAAAATCTCGTAGGCCAGTGTGGCATAGCCAGGCAAATTGAAAGGCAAATAGACATGGCTGGCATAAATGGCTCCCTCGTCAGCCGCCCGTTGGGCTGCCCTGGCTGCGTTCGAACGCGGTCCTGGAATCTCCACAACTTCGGCGGCATAAGCCTCGATCTGGGAACGCTTGGGACCAGAGGCGCTTTGAGGGACGAATACGCGCCCCTTCATCCCAACCCGAGCAGCAAACGCAGCAAAAGAGGCCCCTGCATTGCCCGATGAATCCTCTATGGCTATCTCCACACCCCGCGAGCGCAGGAAACTCACCAACACTGCACTACCGCGGTCTTTAAACGAGCCACTGGGGTTTTGAAACTCGCATTTAAAGGCTACCTGCCGCCCAAAAGCCTCCGCCCAGACAAGCGGAGTGCCGCCTTCTCCTAATGTGACAACTGGAGCATTTTCGGGTAAACCGAAGGTGTGGCGATAGCGCCATATCCCTGGTTGCCCTGGCTCAACCTGCTGCGGATCAAATTGCAATGGCAACGAATAATCAAAGACGCCTCCACAGCCTGGGCAACGATAGGGCACACCTTGTTCAGGGTAGGGTCGCTTACAATTGGTGCAAAGGATCGAGGTAATGCTCATAAGAATCAGAACCCGGACAGAATCTATAGACCCTTCAGGGCCTTCAATCCCCCCTCTCCGGGATATATACTCCCTCCACCCATGTTTCCCCGGATGGTCCTACCTCTTTTTTCCACACAGGCACAATTTCCTTGAGGCGGTCAATGCCATAGCGCGCTGCTTCAAACACCCCAGTATCTCGATGAGCAGCCGTACAGGCGATCAACACAGTCGGTGTACCCGGCTCCAGATGGCCGACGCGTTGCACAATAGCAATTCCTTCCACCGCCGGCCAGCGATTACGAATTTCTTCCGCAACCTGACGCATTTTGGCTTCCGCCATGGGCTTGTAGGCTTCATATTCCAGATAACGCGTCGCATGCGGCTCGCCACGTTTCGTCACTGCTCGTACCACACCGGTAAAAATACACGCCGCTCCCGTGCTGGGTAAAGTAATCTGAGCCAGCAAGGCGTTCAGATCCAGTTCGTCCTCGGTAATGGCATAAATTGTCGGATAACTGTCGGGCTTAATCTCCATCACAAACTCACAGGAAAGATATTTGTGATTTAACCGAACTCACCAAAGATTCCGCCGCTGACTGGTGGGAATAAAGCTACCTCTGCACCAGCAGGAATGAGGTCCTCATCAAAAGCGAATTCTCGATTGACAGCCACCAGTGCTGTCTCCAAAGA
>JBBILY010000028.1:3487-23081 GCA_037444705.1 Chloroflexota bacterium
GGCCGGGTATTGACGCGCCAGGTGCATTTTCAAATCGTGCACGCGGCTGCCCTCCTCTAAATTTAAAAAAGTCTCCCTAAACCCAACCCTTTCTTTTAACGTCGCAAAGAACAGCACTCTCACAGACATCGCGATGCATCCTCCGCAACTTATTCGTTAACCACATCGCCGCTCTGACCGCCATGCTTCCCCACCAGGCGGATGTTTTGGATGCGCATGGTTTTTTCTGCGGCTTTCGCCATATCATAAACGGTGAGCGCCGCCACAGAAACTGCTGTCAACGCTTCCATCTCGACCCCCGTTTTACCAATTGTGCTCACCTTAGCCGTAATGCGCACCCCCGGCAACAATGCGTCCGCCTCGAGTTCAACCGAGATGTGGGTCAGCGGTAACGGATGGCACAACGGTATTAATTCTGCCGTGCGCTTAGCTGCCATGATGCCAGCCAATTGAGCCACAGTAAGGACATCCCCCTTTTTCATCTCCCCTGCCTGGATGAGGCCTAGTGTCTCAGGCTGCATCACCACTTCCCCCTTGGCAATGGCGATACGTTCTGTGTCAGCCTTAGAGCCCACATCCACCATGCGCGCCTGCCCTTTCTCATCGAGATGGGTGAGTTTCGCGGTCATAAAATCATTATAACCGATTCTATTCCTGTTCTATTCCTGAATACCGAGGCGCTGCTGGCAATAGGATATAATATTTCCCCATGAATGACCTCTTCGGACGATGGAAAGAAGGGCTGGCTAAAACCAGCAAAGCTGCATTCGGGCAAATCGCCTCATTATTGGGCGCGAGTGAGATCACTGATCAAACCTTCGAGGAATTAGAAGCCCTGATGATTCAGGCCGATCTAGGAGTAGAGACAAGCGAGGCTATCCTGGCCGCGCTCTGGGAACGGGAACGGCGCGAGGGTTTTACCAAAGCCGAACAACTGCGCACAGCCTTTAGAGAAGAATTGCGTAAACGCTTGTTCCCCCCACCGGAGATCACATTTCCAGCCCAACCCACAGTGATTTTGATCGTGGGGGTCAACGGCTCCGGTAAAACCACCACGATCGCCAAACTGGGCAAACGCTTCACTGACCAGGGGAAACGCGTCTTGTTAGGCGCGGCTGACACATTTCGCGCGGCCGCTATAGATCAACTACAGATTTGGGCGGAACGGCTTAACCTACCCATTGTGGTTGGGCAAATGGGCGGGGATGCGGGGGCTGCCGCTTATGATGCTGTGCAATCGGCCATCAGCCGTAAATTCGATGTAGTCCTGATTGATAACGCCGGGCGGCTGCATACCCGTTACAATCTCATGGAAGAACTTAAAAAGGTGTACCGTGTGGTAGGGAAGGCTATGCCCGGCGCCCCTCATGCTGTCTGGTTGGTGATGGATGCAACCACAGGGCAAAACGCCTTGCAACAGGCGCGTGCCTTCAAAGAGGCAGTAAAAGTTAGTGGGGTTATCCTGGCTAAACTGGATTCATCCGCCCGCGGCGGCATGGCTTTCGCCATTCAGCGCGAATTAGGCTTACCCATCCTTTTCGCCGGCCTGGGCGAAAAACCAGACGATCTGGAACCTTTCAACCCAGAGGCTTTCATTCAAGGGATTCTGGGGGGATAACCTTACTACCTTCGGCAACCTGGAACTGCTTTTTACGCACCAAAATACTGAAGGTAGAAGGATAATCATTATTCACATCAGGCGGATGATAAGCGACCGTGGTTTCGTCCCACTCCTGAGGCTCAATTGGCGGGAAAAAGGTGTCTGCCTCAACCCGCGTATGCACCACAGTTAGATAAATCTTATCCGCCTTTTTTAACGCCTCAGCAAAGATCGCCCCTCCGCCAATCACAAATACTTCTTCCTCCCCTCTGGCAGCCGCTAATTCCAGGGCCTCCTGTAGTGAACGCGCTACGATACAGCCAGAGGGATGATAATTGGGCTGACGAGTGACAATGATCATGACCCGCCCGGGTAGCAGGCGGCCAATAGATTCAAATGTCTTTCGCCCCAGGATCACGTGATGCCTGGTCGTCAGGGCTTTGAAGCGCTTGAGGTCTGCCGATAGATGCCACGGGAGACGATTGCCCAGACCTATCCCCCGCTTTTCATCCATGGCAACGATGATTGAGACAATCACACCGCTACTTCCGCCTTAATGCCTGGATAGGCTTGATAGTTAATCAACTCAAAATCTTCATGCCTAAAATCAAAAATTGATTTTACCGAGGGGTTAATCTTCATTCGAGGCAATGGATAAGGTTGACGGGATAATTGCAAGCGCGCCTGTTCGAGATGGTTGAGATACAAATGAGCATCCCCCAGGACATGCACAAATTCCCCAGCTCCCAGACCGCACACCTGCGCCACCATCAAAGTCAACAATGCATAGGAGGCGATATTAAATGGCACTCCTAGAAATACATCCGCAGAGCGCTGATAGAGTAAGCACGAAAGTTCCCCATTAGCAACATAAAAATGGAACAATGTGTGGCAGGGAGGTAAAGCCATCTTATCCAATTCGCCAACATTCCAGGCGCTGACGATCAAACGGCGCGAATTAGGGTTGACTTTGATCTGCTCGATCACCTGGCTTATCTGATCAATTGTGCGGCCATCGGCGCTCTTCCATGAACGCCATTGCGCTCCATAAATGGGTCCCAAATCCCCGTTCTCATCTGCCCATTCATCCCAAATGGTCACCCCGTGATCATTTAAGTATCTGATATTGGTGTCTCCCCTCAGAAACCAGAGCAACTCGTAGATGATGGACTTGACATGCACTTTCTTCGTCGTCACCAGAGGAAAGCCATCTTTCAAGTTAAAGCGCATGGTGTAACCGAAAACCGACAATGTCCCTGTCCCGGTGCGATCTTCTTTTCTGACCCCATGATCTAAAATGTATTGCATCAAATCCAGGTATTGTCTCATCTTCGCTCCTCCTGGCTCGAAATTTAAGTCATATTTGGCGCATTTTTATGCCAATAATTGTCTTGCCCTGGCTACATCAGCCTGGATTTGGGTTGCAAGCGCTTGCGGGTTGGGAAAACGCACTTCATCGCGCAAGTGAGCCAGAAATTCCAGGTAAACTTCCTCTCCATAAATCTCGTCATTAAAATCCAAGAGGTGGGTCTCCACTCGCGGCGGAACGGGTTTATCCTCAAAGGTCGGTCGCACACCCACGTTGGTCACTGCACCCCACACCTTGCCGTTTACCTGAGCTTTGCACACATATACGCCTGCTCTGGGGATAGCCCTCTCAGCCCAAACTGAGAGATTGGCAGTAGGGAAACCCAGACTTTTGCCTCGCCCATCACCCCGCACCACAATGCCATTGATATGGAATGGCCTGCCTAAGAGACGCGCGGCCCGTTCCACATTACCTTCAGCCAGATAAGCACGGATCTGGCTGGAGGAGATGATTTCACCGTCCACCGTGACCGCCGGTAGGACGCGCACAGAATAACCCAATTCTTCCCCCAAACGCTTCAACGTAGGCACATCTCCCTCTCTGTTCCGCCCCAAAGCAAAGTTGAAGCCTACATACAAGTGCCTTATTCCCAGATGAGCCTGGAGGTAGGTCATGAACTGCCGCGCCGACATAGCGGCTATCTCCAGATTAAACGGATGGGTAATAACCACATCCGCGCCTAAAGCCCCTAACAATTCGGCGCGCTCCTCAGGGGTGGTGAGATAAAATGGATCCTGCCGCTTTTTTAATACAGCGGCAGGATGTGGGAAAAAAGTTAATACAACCGCCAAATCGCCTGCCTGATGGGCGCCCGCTACGATCTCTTGTACAACCTTCTGGTGTCCAATGTGAACCCCATCAAATGAACCAATCGTCAACCACACGCCTTGCAGATACACACCATCTAAGGAGCGGTAATGGATCATAGATTTTGCTCTTCAAAATCAAGCCAGGCACAGGCAGTGGCCAATGCAGGCGATTCCTCGTCAGAAAGCAACCCAGGGCAGGATCAAGATTGGAAGAACACCTTGCGGGGTTGCCACTCCATGGTCTCAGGGTCAACCTCCAATAGCGCCACCAGATCGCCCTGTTGACTGATGCCGCGCGCCCAGCCAGTTGAGCCTGGTTCAGCAGGGATGCGATGGCCATGCCGTACCAACTCTACCTGATCGGCGTCCAATTCCACCATAGGCCAGTCTGCCAGTGCTTCAGCCGCTGGGATAAGATACTTGTACCAATCACCTACCTCAAAGGCTTCCTGTAAACGCCGCAGGGGAACCGCGTCGCGTAGGGTGAAAAGACCGCTTCTCGTCCTCCTCAAACCGATCAAATGCGCACCACAACCTAACTCTTTACCCAGGTCATGTGCCAGGGAACGCACGTAGGTCCCCGAAGAACAATACACATCAATGACTACCTCGGGTGGAGCCCATTCCAACACCTCCAGGCTGTAGACGCGGATGATGCGAGGGGTAAGATCAACCTCCTCTCCCTGACGCGCCGCCTCATAGGCTTTACGACCCTTCACCTTTACTGCTGAATAGGGAGGTGGCACTTGCTCAATCTCTCCTACAAACTTCTGAAGGATTTCATTGAAATACTCTTCAGTAATGTTCTCAACCGAGACCGTAGGAGAAGTGGGTGTCCCCTCTGCATCATAAGTATCTGTTGAAGACCCCAGGCGTATCGTCGCCTGATAACGTTTGTCTGAGGCAGACACATACTCACTTAGCCGTACCGCAGGCCCAATGAGCACAACTAAAACCCCCGAGGCTCTTGGATCTAAGGTTCCCGTGTGCCCAGCGCGACGAATGCCTGTGCCACGCCGGATGATTTGCACCACATCATGGGAGGTGAGACCGATGGGTTTATCCACCACCAGTACTCCTGATACAACATTCTTCACGTGATCTTTTTCCATAACTTCTTTCCCCATCGCGCAGTAATGTTAACTCCTTGTCTGAAGTAATTTCTTCGTCTCATAAAGTACTTGCCGGCGCACCTCTTCCAGATTACCTTTGATTTCCGCTCCTGCGGCGCTGGGATGACCACCACCGCCGAAGAGCATGGCTACCTGCGAGACATCGTAACCGGATTGCGAGCGCCAGCTTACTTTAACGTTTCCATTTGGCTGTTCTACAAACACTAAGGCAATTTCTGCCCCATGGATCGCAGATAAAATATTAATCAGATCGGCGTCATCTCTCCCCTTGTAACCGCTTGCCTGGCGATCGGCCATGGTCAATGTCGCCCAGACGAGGGAATCTTCCCTTTCCAGACGTGAAAGTCCGGCCCCCCAGAAACGAACTGCTTCAAAAGATCGTTGCACCATCGAGCGCATATATATCTGGGAGAGATCTACGCCGGTTTCCATCAGTGAGGCAACCAGCCGCAAGGTCTCTGGTGTGACATTGGCTGTGCGAAACCCCAGGGTATCGGTGATCAAGCCGGTCAGCAATGATGCCGCCACTTCGGTAGTCAAAGGCAAGCCCCAAACGCCCAGATTTTTGGCCAGGATTTCCGCGGTAGCCACTGCCAAAGGATCCACCAGATTCAATCGGGCATACTGCAGATTAGTGATATGATGATCCACATTTAAATCGGGCACATTATACCCATTTAAGGCATTTCCGACACGATTTAAGTCCGAACAATCCACTACAATGGTCATATCAAAGGTGCCCGAGGGTTGCGAGCGGATGTCTGAACTGCCTGGCAAGTAGTGGAAGGTTTGAGGAATACCGTCTTCACACACCATCTGCACGGTTTTCCCCGCCTGCTGCAGGGCCAGTCCTAGCCCCAGGAGCGATCCAATGGCGTCACCATCCGGGCGGATGTGGGTAACCACCAATATCCGCTGCGCAGCCTGTATTTTACTGCGTATCTCTTGATGTAACGAATCAATCATCAATTATTTAACTTCGTCAGACGATTTTCTCAATGAAGCCAGCAACTTTTCAATACGATCCGCGCGCTCAAAGGTGGCATCCCAATGGAAGCGCAGGCGCGGAAACACCTTTAGTTCAATCCGGCGGGCTAATTCCCGCCTAAGAAAGCCCTGAGCGTGTTCGAAACCTTCGAGGATATCCTTCGCTCGGCTGGAACCCTCCAAAGCCGAGACGTAGATATCGGCATAAGCCAATTCGGGGTCCACTTCCACATCTGTAATCGAGACCCCGCCAAGGCGAGGATCCGATATCTCGTAAAGCAGCATCTCCGAGAGTTCCTCCCGAATGCGATCAGCGATTCGCTCAGAACGAAGTTTGGATACCACGGCTATCACCTCTATCGAGACCCTGGGGTTACTTGATTTCAACCACAGGGGTTTTCTCCACAATATAACATTCTAACACATCCCCTACCTCAAAAGCGTCAAAACCCTTGAGTGCCAGACCACACTCGAAGCCCTGACGAATCTCCCGCACGTCTTCTTGCAAGTGCTTCAAGGAAGCAATCGAGCCAGAGAAAACCGTCTCCCCTCTCCGCAGAACGCGGATAAAGGCGTTTCGGCGGATCTCCCCATCAGTGACACGGCAACCAGCTACCTGCCCCACCTTAGAGATCCGGAAGATTGCCAACACCTGAGCATGGCCAATGACAACTTCCTTCTCCTCCGGCTCTAACATCCCTTTGAGAGCTTTCTCGATGTCCTCCGTCAGGCGATAGATCACATCATAGAGACGGATTGAGACCCCCTCAGAGTCAGCCAGACGACGAGCCGCCGCATCAGGCTGTACATTAAAGCCAACGATCACCGCTTTCGAAGCCGCTGCCAGCATGACGTCGCTCTCGCTGATGTTGCCCGTCTCGGCGTGCAAGATGTTGATTTTAATATCGCCGCTCTTTATCTCCTGAATAGAGGAGATAATCGGCTCTAAAGAACCCTGAACGTCAGCCTTGATGATTAAGCGCAGTTCGCGCATCTCACCTGCCTGATAGCGTTCAAATAATTGCTCCAGGGTGATGGCGCTCTTCTTGAGCGTGGCTGCTTGCTGCTGAGCCTGGATACTTTCGAGGACAATAGCACGCGCCTCCTTCTCCGTTTCCACAAACTGGAACAAATCGCCCGCCTGGGGGACATCATTCAAACACATCACGCCGCAGTTTGCGCCCCCGATAATCGAACATAGCCCTCAGACGACCATATGTATTTCCGGCGATTACTACATCCCCAACCTCCAGGGTGCCGTTTTGTACCAGCAGCGTAGCCACAACCCCTTTAGCACGATCAATTTGGGCTTCTATTACTGTCCCAATGACTTTCCCTTTGGGGTTGGCCCGAATATCCAAATTATCGGCGACTAAGAGGACTGCTTCGAGCAAATCTTCCAGTCCAATCTTGCGCTTGGCAGAAATAGGCACAACAATCGTGTCACCACCCCATTCATCGGGCACCAATCCGATCTCTGCCAACTGCTGTTTGACACGCTCCGGATCAGCATTGGGCTTGTCAATTTTGTTTAAAGCCACCAGAATGGGCACTTTGGCTGCCTGCGCATGGGCCACTGCCTCGCGCGTCTGAGGCATTACACCATCATCAGCGGCTACAACAAGCACAACTAAGTCTGCCCCTTGAGCACCACGGGCGCGCATAGCCGTAAAAGCAGCATGACCCGGGGTATCCAGGAAGGTCACGATGCGCCCATTATGCTCGGCCTGATAAGCGCCAATGTGTTGGGTGATACCTCCAGCCTCTCCTTCAACGACATTTGTGTGACGAATGGCATCGAGCAAGGTGGTTTTCCCATGGTCCACATGCCCAAGAATGGTCACCACCGGCGGACGGGGCACCAACTGGGTAGGGTCTTCGTCGGCAATCAATCGCCTCCACAAAGGAATTTCCCCACCTTCTTCTGCGGTTGTCTGTTCTGGGGCTTCTAATACCGCCTCATAGCCCATCTCAGAAGCCACCACGGCCGCGGTGTCGAAGTCAATCATTTGGTTGATATTTGCCATCACCCCATTAGCCATCAAGGCCTTAATCACCTCAATGGGGCTGGTATTAATTCTTTGGGCTAAATCCCGTACGGTAATGTTCGAGGGCAATTCAATTACCCGCTCACTTTGCCCGTTCTCGCTCATAAGGCACCTCCAATTTCAGCGAAACCGCTCTCGCCACAGCGCGCTCTTATGAGCGTGTCTGGCAAAGCCGAACCCGATGATACGTCTTATGCGATCATCGCATTCCTCATGGTTGGCGAAAGCGGGTTTCGCCTGCTATTTCTTTTCATCTTATTCTTGGCCATCAGCCTGTTCATTTTATGACTGAATCGCATTCTCTACATCTGCCAAGTCTGTCAAAGTCGCGGCAAAGGCTGACAGCCGTTCTCGTTCCTCACTCGTCAAATCCGTTTTCAAGGCTTGAGCCAACGCTCCCTTCAACCCTTTCTCCCAACAGGATCGGCGATCGTGCAGATACGCTCCCCTGCCGGCCAGTTTGCCGCTGGGGTCAATGACAACTCCTTGAGGGCTGCGCACCACCCGAATCAATGTCCGTTTAGGCAACACCTGACGACAACCAACGCAGGTGCGCAAGGGAATGTGTTTGCGACGAGCAGCCTTCTTCGCCATTCTACCACCCCTCCTAACCGAGGGTAAGCCAAACACGATCTTCGTCAACCTATCCTGTTTGGGAGATCCAACCGATTACAGATCCCAGTCATCCTCCCAATCGCCTAAACCACCGCGTTTTCGCTTCTTCTTGGCAACTACCACATTCTTATCCGGATCGTACTCCAACTCAACATAACGTTTCTTCTTTTTCTTTTTCTTCTTGCGCATCGAGCGCTCGTCCTCTTCTTCCTCTTCCTCCAGAGTCTCGGGCACCTCAAAGGCTTCCACCCGCCAGGAGAACATGTCTTCAAATGGAGAAAATCCTTCCTCGGTAACTGCGGTTTTAACCTCTTGGGGTGCCTCGAGGGCTGCCCCCGCCTCTTCCTCTAGCACCACGGGGGCAATTTGCTCCGCCGGGCTCTCCTCGGCTGCTTGCTCGACTGGTGCAACCTGGGCTACTTCTTCCTCTGGGGCAGGTTCAACTTCGACAACCTCAGCAGGCGTTTCTATAACTGCCACTGGCTGCTGGGTAGTCTCAGCCTCGAGTGCTGCCTCGGTTGTGGCTACCACTTGCTCTTCTTCAGCCGTCAAGGACAATTTGGCTAGAATCTCTTCGATTTCAGCGATGGCTTTGGCCCCAATTCCCTCCAGCCTCAAAATAGCATCGGGGTCTAATTGCATTTGCAACATCAGGTCGCCCACTGTCGGGTAGCCAGCGCCTGCCAGCAGGGTGGCAAAGCGCAGGGAAATGCCAGACTCTTCGATGGGGATCTCGAAGGCAGCCTTCGGAATACTGGCTTCAATCTGCTTCAGGCGCTCTTCCTCAGCCTGACGATCCTTCTCACGTTGCCTGAAAAGACCTCGCTCAACCCGATCTACGAATTGGCTGAGCACCTGATATTCTTCAGGAGTGACTGGGCGCCCTTCTGCTTTCTTTGCCAGTATTTGCTCCACCTGCGGGACAACATCTGTCTCTCGTTGAGCCAAAGCGGCGTATTCGGGCTCGGTTTGGAGTTTATGCAATGCATCCGCAGCCGCCTCGGGCAAGCTTTTGATGTCTATTTTCCAGCCAGTCAGCCTGGCTGCCAGACGAGCATTTTGGCCATCACGACCAATGGCCAGGCTAAGTTGGTCTTCTGGCACAACCACAGTAGCCATCTTGGCTCCCTTGGCGTGCTCATTGAGATAGACCCCCGTCACCCGCGCTGGGCTTAGGGCCTTGGCAATATACACCGTAGGATCAGCGCTCCACTCGATGACATCAATCTTCTCGTCGTTGAGTTCACGCACAATTGCCTGGATACGGACGCCGCGAATGCCTACACAGGCTCCCACCGGGTCTACCCCTGGCTGCAAGGCCGCCACGGCCACCTTAGAGCGCTGCCCGGGTTCACGTGCAATGGAGCGTATTTCCACCATGCCATGATAAATCTCAGGCACCTCATTCTCAAGCAAGCGACGAAGGAAATTCTTGTGAGCGCGCGAGAGGATAATTTGCGGCCCTCGCGGAGAAGCCTTAACCTCCAACAGTAATGCACGGATACGATCGTGCACACGGAAGCGCTCACCAGGCACCTGCTGATTCTTCGGCATGATGCCCTCAGCTTTCTTATCCAGACCCACCGTGATGGCTTGTGAGTTGACGGCCTGGACTACGCCACTAACAATTTCGCCTACCTGCTTACTGAAATAGTTGAGTTGCTCATCGCGTTCCGCCTCGCGAATGCGTTGTTGAATCACCTGTCGGGCTGTTTGAGCAGCTACCCGTCCAAAATTCTCGGGTGTGGTTTCCACCACGACCATACCGCCGATTGTGGCGTTGGGATCAACTTTGCGCGCGTCTTCCAGCGAGACCTCGGTGCGCGGGTCTTGCACTTTCTCAACCACCTCTTTCTCAGCGTAGATGGTCACTTTTCCCGTGTTTAGGTCTATGTTGGCTTCAATGTGCTGCGCGCCCGAAGCATTCACTGCTTTTCTGTAAGCAGAAACCATCGCCGCTTCCAGTGCTTGAAGTATGACTTCGCGCGGCAGTTGTTTCTCTTCTAATACTTCATTGAAAGCCAGGACAAACTCGTTTTTCATGCTTTCTCTTTCTCCAAAAATCCTAAAGGCCTGCTTATACGCAGAAAAGTGGGGATCGCCCACTTTTCGCCATTCAGAGTATCCACATTACCAGCCTTGCGTTGTGTGATATTTTAATATGAAACCGAGCCAAAGGCAAGGGCAATTTCTTGGCTCTTATTTTCTTCTAACCTAAGCAGACCATCTTAGTTCTTTCTCCATTCTCCAGGCTGGCTCGTTAACTTCCCGAAGCATTCCCTTGTCGTCCAGATAAGACCACCTCCCAGGCTCTGCAGCCACTACTCGATAGCCTAAGCGCTCATAGAGTTGGCGCGCCTCCACATTCTCTCGGCCTACATTAAGCACCACCCAACGATAACCGCGCTTGAGCAGGTCTTCTTCGGCAACGCGCAGCATTCGCGTGCCCAAACCATGGCCTCGATAGGCGGGCATGATGCGAAAGCCATAAATATAGGCGCGTTGTATCCCATCCGCCAGGTCTTGCCGAACGCTTATCAACTGCACAAACAACTGGCCGATAATCCCCACTCCCTTTAACTCAGCCACCCACAACACTGCCTTCCCCTCTAGGGAGGATTGATAAATCCCGCGATAAAGCCGACGGAAATGGGAATATTCACCATTCCACTCCAAAGCCAAGAGATCAGCCCGAGTAGCATAACGGATGGTTACACTGGAAAGAAAGGACATATCATAGCAGAGGAACTATTATCGAAACCTGAAGAGGCTAGCCCTTCTTCATCTCACGTTCAAGCAACGCTTCCAGGAGTTCTTGCTCCTCCTGGATTGAGTTTATCTTGCCATCCAGCCAGGCGTCTCTGAGAGTTTTGAGGACAACCCGATAAATTGGCCCAGGCGGCAAGCCACGCTGTCGCAGGTCACGACCGCTCACTTTAGGTTTAACCTTTCGCCAATGGATTACATAGTTGTAAAGGATATCCCGTTGTTGCGGCTGATCACTTGCCAGATATACGGCGTATAAGGAAAGCCGCGGTATCTCCTCCAACCGATCCACAATTTCACTGGGGTGCAAGTCCACCAACCGCGGCAAGTCCAGCCACAGTTGTTGTGCCCCTAGCACCATTTTCGAGAGTTCGGCTGAAAACTTCAAGCGTCCAATCACGCTACGGCTCTGGCTAAGGGGCAGGCGTAATAACCACAGGATGTAAATTAGATCATACTTAGAGGACGAATGGCTGAAATCCTCGGGCAATTCCCAGTCCGCTGGAGGAGACATGGAATACACGCTTATGAGTTTATCTCGCAACCACTCATCCCACTTTAACGCAGGATGAATCGCGCTTAATAGCCCCAATTCATCCAAGCGCGCCAGCATTTGTGGGGCGCGCTCTTCGGCCAGGATGTAGTTCAACTCATGGCGAATGCGATCCCCCGAAACCCTTTCCAGCAGGGGTATGGCCTCCTTAAGCAGTTCCAGCGTGCGGCTCTCGATTTTGAAGCCAAAACGCTGTTCAAAACGCACCGCGCGCAACATGCGGGTAGGATCGTCTACAAAGGAGAGTGAATGCAATACCCGCACCAGGCCGCTCTTTAAATCCGCCAGCCCACCCCAATAATCATGAAGTTCGCCATAATGTCTGCCATCTAGGCGCAAAGCCAGGGTATTAATGGTGAAATCGCGGCGATGCAAATCCAATTTAATGCTACCGCGCTCGACTGTAGGTAAAGCGGTAGGATGAGTATAAAATTCAGTGCGGGCGGAGATTAAATCTAGGGTGGCAGGAGAGGCCTGTGCCACCGCCGAGGCAGTTTGAAAGCTTGTTTGCCAGCGACTGCCTGCCAGATGCCATTTGGCCGTGCCGAAGCGCGCATGGCTGGTCACACGCCCACCATACTTGCGCGCTAGGGCCTGGGCGAGTGAAATCGCATCTCCCTCAACCACTAAGTCGAAGTCCTGACTGGGACGTTCCAACAAAAGATCTCTGACAAATCCCCCTACAATGTAAAGGGCTACCCTGAGTTCATGGGCCTCTTGTGCAACTGCTTTTAATAATGACAGGCGTTCTGGGGATAAAGTCTTCTCCAAACGCTCGGCCAGGTTTTGTCTTGAGGGTACCCGAGGATGAGGCACAAGGGTTTTAAGCAAATCGGTGCGAGTGACAATGCCAATGATCTTGCCCGATATGGGATCTGTCACAGGGATTTGACCCCACCCTGTCTCAGTCATCAGCCGTTGTAAATGCTCAATCGAATCCTCAGGGTGAACCGTATGCTCCCCGGCTTCCATCAGGCTGGCGGCGGTCAAGTGTAGTCTATGAGACAGGGCACGATCTACCGCTCTGCGAGTGAGCAAACCGATTGGCTTACCATCGCGCACCACCGGAAATCCCTCATAACCAAAACGCTGCATGCGTAAGGCCGCCTCTTCAACTGAGGTGTCCGGAGAGAGCAATTGTGGGTTCGGGGACATGATCTGCGCCACGGTTATCGCCGGCCGCACATAACGCGGCAATACCTGCACGAGATCTGCCTTTATTTCATCCAGAGGCCGATCTTTGATCAGCGCTGCGGCTGCACGCTCGTGTCCCCCACCACCGAAATAAGCCGCCAGTTCAGCCACGTCAATGTTATCCGTAGTGGAACGAGCGATGAGTTGTACGCCACTCCGAGTGGTGACCAACACGATGAGGGCATCAGGATCAAGCAGATCGCGCAATTTGTGGGCGATGGTGGAGAGTTCTTCATCCATCTCCTGGGCGTCGCCGCCTGCCACTACAATGGTGTAACCATGAATATGATAGTGCTCTGCTGATCGTCGCAGGCTGTCATACAGTTCTTGCTGGGCTTTGGAGAGGGGGTGATTGAGAAAATTGGCAGCGATTTGCAAACTGGCGCCTTGTTCTAACAAATAACTGGCAGCGCGCAGATCACGCGCAGTGGTTCGGTCATATGTTAACGAACCTGTATCCTCATATATCCCCAACAATAGAAGCGTAGCCTGGATAGCGCTCAGGATCGCCTCGCGCTCCCGTAAAGTTTCCACAAAAAGCGTTGTGTTCGCTCCCGTACCCGAAACCGTTATCAACCAATTCGAGGGTAAATCCTCACGCAGGGGATGATGGTCGATGACGTGAACGCGTGTGTTTTCATTGATCCCGCGCACGGTGATCAACGACTGAGTATCCACCAGGGTCACGGCTTCAATCGGACCAGCAGGCAGATCGCGCGGATCAACAAAGGGTAAATCGGCTCCATAAAGCGTCAGAAAGGCGCGAACATTGCGGTTCATGCGGCGGGGCAGAACCGGGAGAGCGCTCTCATCCAAAAGATAAGCCCCCAACAAGGAAGCCAGGGCATCAAAATCCGCTTGCTCGTGAGTCAATACGATGCGCATATTAATCAAATCATCTCATTCATTTGTAATTTTAACCCACAAACCAGGAGGGATTTCGTCTTTCTGGGGTATGTTTGGATATAATTTTACTTATGGACATTCAACAACTCACTCAAGAGATGCATGCCTTTGTAAGGTCTCAGGGTTGGTATGAACCTGACAGCCCTAAACCCCAAACCTTGAAAAATCTGGCTATATCGCTCAGCCTCGAAGCCTCAGAAGTGCTCGAACATTTTCAATGGAACGACGGCCCCGAAGATCTGACTGATTTGGCAGGTGAATTGGCGGACGTGGCGCTGTATCTCCTCCAAATCGCCAGCGTGGCAGGGATTGATCTGGAAAAAGCCATCCTGGAAAAATTACACCAGAATTATCAGCGCAGATGGTCATAACTCTGCTTTTGGCCCAGGAAAAACATGAAAGTCTCAGTCTTTGGTAGTTCACAACCTAAACCCAACGAAGCCGCATACCAGGAAGGCTTGCTCCTGGGGCGATTGTTAGCCTTATCAGGGCACACCGTGCTAACCGGCGGTTACATTGGCACGATGGAAGCCGTCTCGCGCGGCGCAGCCGAGGTGGGAGGCCATGTCATCGGGGTTACCTGCGACGAGATCGAACGCTGGCGTCCCGTAGCGCCTAATTCCTGGATTCATGAGGAAAGACGTTATCCTACGCTACGTCAACGCCTATTTGCTTTAATTGATGATTGTGATGCCGCTATATCTCTACCTGGAGGCATCGGCACTCTGGCTGAGGTGGCGGTTATGTGGTCGCACCTCCAGGCGGGTGTGATTTCCCCTCGCCCGCTCATCCTAATTGGAGACGGCTGGCAAAAGACCATAAATACCTTCATCAGCGTATTTTCCCCCCATATTCCTGACCCCTACCGGCAATTGATAACCCTGGTTCAAGACGTTAAAACCGCCGTTTCCCATCTGAACCGTCACTTCGCTTGAGTTTATCCTGATGCCCGTTATTCACCTGGTGCGTCTTCGCCATCAAACGGCTGCCCTGGCCGAGAAATTTGAGCAGGCGCAAGAATTCATAGCCGCCCTGGATAATTTGCTAGATGAGTATGCAGATCGCATTCAGCGGCCAGGCCAGGCTGGTGAACCACCTCCCCTGCTCCCGCAACGCCACGTACCTAAACCAGTCCTACATCAAATTATCATTGATCTTTCCCCACGCGCCGCCGCCCAACCTGAAACGACCCTGTCCTTATGTGATCTGCTATGGCAACAACCTTGGCTGGAAATGCGTCTGATTGCAATCGCCTTACTGTCTCAGATTCCTGCTCAACCCCCAGATGCGATTTTACAGCGTATTCAAGCCTGGGCGTCAGCGACGAAGGAAGAGCGCCTGATCGCCGCTATGGTTCAACAAGGATTGGTAAAAATTCGCCATGAAGCCGTGCAGGTCCTCCTTCAATGGGTCGAAGCCTGGCTTGCCTCTTCTGATCAATCACTCCAGGTTCTGGCGTTACGGACGATACACTCACTGCTCGATGATTCCGACTTTGAAAACTTACCCACGCTCTTCAGAATTGTCACACCCTTTGTACGTGTGGCGCCCCTGGATCTCAAACCATACATCGTCGAAATCACAAAAGCCCTCGCCCGGCGATCGCCATATGAAACTGCCTACTTCTTACGGCAGAACCTGAATGCCCCTGAAAATCCGGATACGGATTGGCTGATACGCCAGGTGTTGCGCGTCTTTCCCGAAGACATTCGGATTGTCATTCGAGAGGCTATGAAAGATCGGGAATAAACCTCTAAAACGCTCATGTATCTCTGCACCATGAATTTCGCCTCTATGGTATAATTTGCCCCGCTGTGACTAGCCCTATCGGCGGTCTTTTACCCGTCTGCCGATATGGAGACCTGCTATATAAAAAAGGAGAAAGCAGACGTCATGCCTTTAGATAAAGAAATTAAATCGAAACTGATTCAGGAGTATTCACGCCATAAAGACGACACGGGTTCACCCGAAGTGCAAATTGCAGTTTTAACGGCTCGCATCAATCAATTAACGGAGCACCTGCGCACCCATAAACACGACGAATCCTCCCGCCGTGGCTTGCTTAAATTGGTCGGTCAACGCCGCAGGTTGCTCGCTTACATTCGGCGCAAAGATTTTCAGCGCTATGTGGCTCTGACCGAGAAATTAAAACTTCGCCGCAAATAGGTGGATTGATCCAACCTTTGGTCACTAAGCAAGACCTTATAACCACGGGGGTGAGCTTTCTCGCTCTAACCCTGAGCAGGTACCCAAATAAATTTAACCGCCTTAAGCGGTCCTTACCCCGCGGAGACGAGAGAGATGCGAAGTTTAGAATTAAACTTGGCCTCTTTCTCGCCTTTTCCCGCGCGACAATCTACCCACCGGTTGGGAATTGAGACATGCTGATAACCTGAGCCCAGGTTGTCAACATCCCTCAGTCCCTGACCTGGTGGGTAAAACCAGGAGAAAGAAATGAAACCAGAAGCAAAACAGTATCACGCTACCGTAGGTAGCAAAACCTTTATCTTTGAAACCGGCAAACTGGCAATGCAGGCAGGCGGCGCAGTGACAGTCCGCCTAGGCGACACCATGATCTTCGCCGCTGCCACAATGAGCCCCGAGGCTCGCCCCGGCACCGACTTCACTCCCCTCACGGTGGATTATGAGGAACGGATGTATGCTGGCGGTCGTATACCAGGCTCTTTCTTCCGCCGCGAAGGACGGCCTACGGAGGAGGCCATCCTTACCGCCCGCCTCACCGATCGCCCACTACGCCCCCTTTTCCCCAAGGACTTGCGCAACGATATCCAGGTTATCTTATACTCATTCTCCGTTGATGGAGAAAACCCCATTGATATCCTGGCTGTGAACGCGGCCTCAGCCGCCTTGATGTTGGCCGGCATCCCCTGGGGAGGGCCAGTAGGGGCTGTGCGGGTCGGTCTAATTGAAGGGGAGTTTGTCTTAAACCCCACCTTCGCCGACCTGGAATACTCAGATTTGGATTTGCGCCTGGCCGGCACGCGTGATGCAATCCTGATGGTGGAATGCGGTGCCAGAGAAGTATCTGAACAAACCATGGTCGCCGCGCTAGAATTTGGTCACAAAGCCCTCCAGCCGCTTATTGAGGCGCAAGAGCGCATGGCTGCCGAGGTAGGCGCACCGCGTCGAACCTACACCCCGTTTAGCGTTGATGAGAACCTGATCCCAATGGTGCGTGAACGCGTCGAGGATGCCCTTCACCAGATTCTCGACCAGCCCTATGTCAAGGCCGAACGGAACGCTGCCTTGGAAAACCTCAAAGCCAGTGTGATTTCCGAATTGGCCGGGGAGGATGAAAATCAAAAACTGGCGGTATCCGAAGCCTTTGAAGACGTGTTGAAAGCCGTTGTGCGCCAGCGCATCTTAGATCGCGGTATCCGTCCCGATGGGCGAGGCTTGAAGGATATTCGCCCCATCTGGTGTGAAGTGGATGTCAGCCCGCGCGCCCATGGCTCTGGCCTCTTCACCCGCGGCGAAACCCAGGTCTTGACCCTGGCCACGCTGGGCACCCCCAGTGAAGCCCAGGAGTTGGACAGCCTCACCCCTTCAGAAGTCAAACGTTATATCCATCACTACAACTTCCCGCCTTTTTCAACCGGTGAGGTAAAACCTTTACGCGGCGCTTCGCGGCGCGAAATCGGACATGGAGCCCTGGCTGAACGAGCCCTGCTGCCCGTCATTCCCCCCGAGTCAGAATTCCCGTACACTTTACGTTTAGTTTCCGAAGTGCTCTCGTCGAATGGCTCTTCATCCATGGCATCAGTCTGTGGTTCTACCCTGGCCCTGATGGACACCGGAGTTCCCATTAAAGCCCCCGTAGCAGGTGTAGCCATGGGACTGGTCAAAGAAGGAGAGCGTTACGCCATTCTCACCGATATCCTTGGAATGGAAGATCACCTTGGAGATATGGATTTCAAAGTGGCTGGCACAGCCAACGGCATCACCGCTTTGCAGATGGACATCAAGATTAAGGGCATCACCTCTACCATTATGATGGAAGCACTGGAACAGGCACGCCAGGCGCGCCTAGCCATCCTGGATAAGATGCTCGAAGTCATACCCAAGCCTCGCCCTGCCCTCAAGTCTCACGCTCCTCGCATCACCGTGGTCCGCATCCCTGTGGACAAAATTGGGGCAGTGATTGGCCCAGGTGGAAAAACCATCCGCAGCATCCAGGATGAGACAGGCGCCAAGATTGACATCGGCGAAGACGGCTCAGTGTTCATCGCTACATCTGATAGTGAGAGCGCCCGGCGTGCGGTTGAACGCGTGGAAGCCATCACCGAAACCCCTATTGTAGGCCGCATCTACACCGGCCGAGTGGTGCGCACCACCGATTTCGGCGCCTTCGTCGAAATACTCCCCGGCACCGATGGCATGGTGCACATCTCCCAACTGGACAGCCAGCGCGTCAATCGCGTCGAAGATGTGGTCCGTGTGGGGGATGAAATCACCGTTATGGTTACCGACATAGATGAGCAGGGGAAGATCCGCCTTTCACGCCAGGCTGTACTGGAAGGGTGGACGCCGGAGGAGGCGAAATTACGCGACCGTTTCCGCAGCGGAGGGCGCCCTTCGGGAGGCGGCGCTCCACGCCCAGGTTCAGGAGGACAGCGCCCGTCCGGCCGGGGTGGCGAGCGTGGCGACGACCGCAATCGCGGCGGCGGGCAACGAAAACGCTAACCCATCAGGGGCGGCTGAAAGGCACGCCCCTGATTTATTTTACCCAGACTTCTACCCTTGATCCCGTGTGGGTAGATGGGGCATGGGCGGACCTGCAATTCCCAGGCACTCAGCCAGAGCCGCCCGCATAGCCACCCGATCATCCCAGGGATATTCAACCTCGCCAAAACACATAGACTGTTCATGACCCTTGCCCAGGGCCAGGACAATATCCCCAGCACGCGCCAGGTTCACGCCAAAACGAATGGCTTCACCCCGATCAGGGATACGCCAGAAAGTTTTCCCCTCCACCCCGCCCCGCGCCTCTGCCCCTGCCGCCATCTCCGCCAGGATCCCTTCCAGGGATTCGGTGCGCGGATCCTCAGCAGTAAAGATGGATATATCCGCCAATTCAGTAGCCACCTCAGCCATCATGCGCCGCTTGACGCGATCTCGTAACCCCGCCGAACCGAAGATGGCGATCACTCGCCCACGATGTGGGCGGACTATCTCCTGCGCCGTTTGTAAGGCTACACGCAAGGCATTCGGCGTATGGGCAAAGTCCACAATGGCTAAAAAATCCTGACCCAGGTTGATGCGCTCCATGCGCCCTGGCACCTCCGTCAGGGATGCAATCCCCTGGCGAACAGCCTCTGCTTCGAGACCCAACCCCAGTAATGTTACTGCCGCTGCCGCCAGGCAATTCGCCACATTATACCGACCCCACAGGCGGCTGATGATCGGCAGGCGAAAGCCATCTCTCACCAAGGTAAACGCGATTCCGTCGCTATGGTGAGCCACTGCCTCAGCGCATAGGTCTGCCTGGGGATGATAGCCATAACTGTAATAGCGTATTTCCGCTGTTGCGCTCTCACCCCCATCCAGGATGAACCCGTGCAAATAATCATAGGAATTATCATCCCGATTCAAT
>JBBILY010000029.1:0-22313 GCA_037444705.1 Chloroflexota bacterium
CAGAAGTAGGTGCGCGCCCCGCTGCGGTCGGAAATATCCACCTCTAAGGGGGTCTGGATGGATTTAGAAAAGCGCACCTCGCCCACCACCCCCCACTCCTGCAGGGTGCGCGCCAGTTGATGCCCGCGCGGATCATCGCCCACCGCGGTGCCAATGATCCCGCTGCGCACCCCCCATTGGCGCAGCAGGTAGGCTACGATGGCTGCATCATCGAAGATGAACTCGGTCACTTCTTTGATCAAAGCGCCGGTGTTGTGCTCTGGCAGTTGATCCACAACCAGGATAACCACCGGGGTGAGCATGCCAAAGCCAACAAATTCGACACTCTCCGAGGCAGCACGCATCCTTTTTCCTTATATTCGCTATGTGGCCCTGGAAGCCCGCCTTCAGCGTCTCATTCCAGGGCTTCCGTCAGGCGCCGCAAATACCAGCGTAAAAAGTTATCCACGTTGTACTCTTTATAGGTCGAGAGCGGGCCGGGGACATAGGCGTGAGAGTTGACCCCACGCTGCTGATTGTGGCAGATTTCCCAATCTTGCTCGGCGGTCAACTGCCAGAAAGGCAACAAGCGTTCCAACTCATAATCCCGGCCTTCCTCCGCATTTTCATCCACCAGCCAGTACATGCGTACCTGGGTGCGATATAACCCGGCCGGCGTCAGGCGCACGGATACGCCATGATCACAGGAGGAATGGTTCCAGAAATTGGGCAACATGCGCACCCGCACCGTGCCTACGTCAGGGTCGGGGTAATCGCCCATCAGAGGCGCCACCTGACGCCCATCCATGCTCTCACTCACATAACCGTCCACCAGAGGGGTGCGATTAGCAGAATACCAGATATTGCGCTCTGGGTCGGGGAATTCCGTCATCCCGGTCCTGGTGTGGGTGACCACCAATCCGCTGGCAGCCCATTTCGCCTCGTAGCGCGCGGTCACCCGCCTCAACTCCTCGGCCACGCGATCAATGGTATCGTCAGCGTTGTAGTGATCAAAGTTGGCTTTAATATACTGCGGGTGGTTGACGTTGCAGTGATAGCATTCACGATTGTTTTCCCACACCAGTTTCCAGTTGGCCTGCACCTCGTAATCCAGAATCTTAGCCACTTTAGCGCGGTTAAATCCCTGAGGGCGGATCACGGGGGCAATGGTTTCATAAGCCGCGCTGAAATCGGGCGGCTCAGCTGCCAGGCTGATGAAAATCAAGCCCTCTACATCCTGCACATGCACCGGGTGCAGCCCAAATTGGGATTTGTCCAGGTCTTCCTGCATGCCGCGCCACAAGAGCAATTTGCCGTCCCGTCCAAAGGTCCATTGATGATAAGGACAAATGAAGCGCTTAACATGCCCTTGCTCGTTTTCACAGATCACAGAGCCGCGATGGCGGCACACATTGTGGAAGGCTTTGATGCCACCGTCGTCCTGGCGGGCGATGATAATCGAATCGCCGTCCACTTCATACAGGAAATAATCCCCAGGCTGAGGGATCTGACAGGCATGGCCGGCAAACAACCAGCCCCCGCGCCAGATCACATCCAACTCTGCCTGATACAGCGCCTGGTCATGGTAGAAGGCTCGCGGCAGGCCATAACCCGGCTGGCGCGAAGCAATCAGATTTTTTAACCGCTCTTGCTCCGTTTGGGCTAACGCTAACATACCACTTCTCTCCTTTGGCGAAAAATTGCTCGAAGTCTGGCGACTTCTCCACAGCCCGCGGGCTGTGATTGTACCGATTATAACCGCAGTCGTTCTCCTTTCGCATCGTAAAGCACCGTCGGGGTCACCTCAGCCCCCAGGCGCTGATCAAAGACCTCCACCTCGAGGCGTGTCCCCACCTGGCTCAGTTCCACAGGCAGATAGGCAAAGAGGATATTGCGCCGCACCGTGAACCCATAGCCAGCGCTACGCACGCGTGAGATCACCCGTCCATCCCAATAGACCGCCTCCCCCCCATAAAGCGGCACATACTCCTCCCCATCCATCACCAGGGTACACAGTTTGCGCTTCAAGCCCGCTTCTTTGGCTTTGATTAATGCCTGGCGCCCGATAAAATCGCCTTTATCCAGGCGCACGCAGAAACCCAGCCCGGCTTCAAAGGGGTTTTCCATGGGGGTCACATCCGCGGTAAAGTAACGGTAACCTTTCTCCAGGCGTAACGAATCCAATACTTTATAACCACCCACCTCCAGGTCAAAGGCTTTACCGGCCTCCATTAAGGCATCCCAAACCTGAACCGCCCGCTGGGGGGAAACGTAGAGTTCCCAGCCCAATTCGCCGACATACGAAACGCGCTGCGCCAGCACCTCGACCCCACGGATGTGGATCGTTTTTGCGCTGAGGTAGGGGAGCGCCTGGTTGGAGACGTCATCTTCGCTCACTGCCTGCAACACCTGGCGCGCCAGAGGCCCCCACAACGCCAAACACGCCCAGTCCAGAGTGACGTCGCGCACCTCCACGGGTGGATCCCCTGCCTGAATGTGCATCAGCAGCCAGGCCAGATCGTTCGAGACGAAAGAGGAGCCGGTAATCACTCGAAAGCGGTCTGCGTCCAGGCGGGTGACGGTCAAATCCGCCTCTACGCCGCCACGGCTATTCAGGAATTGGGTGTAGATGGCGCTGCCAATTGGGCGGTCAATATCATTATCACACACCCGTTGCAATAATGTCAGCGCGCCCGGGCCGCTGACCTCGATCTTGCCGAAAGAAGTCAGGTCGAACAGGGTCGCCCGGTGGCGGGTGGCCTCGTGCTCCTGGCGCAAACGTTCGAAATAAGGCGGCTTAGACCAGCCCCACTGGCGCTGATCTTCACCCATGCGCCGCCATTCTTTGCCGGGTTGAAAGTAGTTCACCCGCTCCCAACCATATTTCTCGCCAAAGGCTGCCCCCAGTTCCATCAAGCGCGAATGCAAGGGGCTGATGCGGAACGGGCGCGCCCATTCGTACTCGTCGTTGGGAAAACGCAGGCGATAATAATACTTGACACACTCGCGCGTCCGCTCGGCGGCGTAATAGGGATTGGCGTAATAATTGCCAAAGCGGGTGGCGCGGAAGGCATAGACATCCAGCGAGGGTTCTCCCTCAATGATCCATTCCGTCAACAATTGCCCTACCCCGCCAGCCACGCCGAAGCCGTTGAGCGACATTCCACACGCCATCCACAAGCCGCGTACCCCCGCCACAGGGCCCACAATCGGCTGGCAATCGGGCGTATAAGCCCCAGGATGGCACACCAGGGTGATGATCTCAGCCTGCTCCAGGAAGGGTATGCGGCGGATGGCTCCTTCCATCAGTTGCTCGAAGCGTTCGAAATCGGGTGGCAGTGCCCGCCCACCGTGCTCCCAGGGCACGCCATCAATCCAGCGGGCATGGGGGTTGGGCTCATAGCCGCCGATGACCAGGCCACCCGCCTCTTCGCGCATATAAACCAGATTATCCGGATCGCGCAGGCAGGGTGTGTTGTGGGGGAATTCCCGTCCCGGCAGCGCTTTCAAGGCCACATGCTGGTGATCCACCGGCGTCGTAGGAATGTGCACCCCTGCCATAGCCGCCACCCGTGGAGCCCACAAGCCAGCGGCGTTGATCACCATCTCGGTCTTGATCGTGCCCTGATCCGTTCGTACGGCCGCAATCTCCCCACATGGGGTAAGTTCAATCCCGCTGGCGCGCACCCCTGTGTAGATGGTCCCCCCCATCTCTTTGACAAGCCGCGCCAGGGTGGTTGTGGTCAGGTAGGGGTCCAGATGGCCATCGCCTGGCAGATACACCGCGCCGTAGAGGTTCTCCGGGCTCAGTTGAGGCATTATGCGCAAAGCCTCGGCCGGCGAGATGATCTCCACCTCCATGCCAATGCCTTTGGCGCGGCTAACGCTGCGCTGCAATTCTTTGAACTGCTCTGGACTGGAGGCCAGGCGCAAACTGCCGACAGTGTTGAAGAGGCCCAGGCTGCGGTACAGTTCGATGCTGTATTGGCGAAAGCGCATCAAGGTCTCTGAAGTGGCGAACTGGGTCACCAGACCGGCTGCATGCCCCGTCTCGCCGCTGGCAATGTCGTGTTTCTCCAACACCACCAGGTCATTCCAGCCGGCCTTGGCTAGATGATAGGCAATGCTGATACCATAAATGCCCCCACCAATGACAACAACCCTGGCTTGATCCTTCATGGGCGATGTTTTCTCCAGCGAAAAGGGTATAGTTATCTAATAATGCAAATTCCTAACAGTAATTCCGTGGTAGCACAAATTTATAATTTGCGCTCGTAAGATGTGACCTTGCATTACCTCAAATCAATAAGCAGTGCCGAACGCTCTCAAAACCAATCCAGACCATCCAAAACTAACCTGTCATACTCTCACGGGATTGGGGCTGGCGATAAGAATTTCCACCGAGCGGGCAGCCAGGGCGGCGCGGGCGTGCTCGTCCAAGCCTGCATCGGTGATCAGTTTGTGCATCTCGTGGATGCCCGCTACTTCGAAATTCGAAACCACACCCCATTTGCTGTGGTCAGCGATCACATACACAGGGCCATGCGTGCGGCGGATCATCAAGCGCACCACCTCCGCCTCAGCATTGGTGGGCATCGTGCATCCGTGCTTGAGGCTGATGCCATCCACACCGATAAAAGCCTTATTGGCATAGATTTGATTCAGGTTCTCGACGGCAAAGCGGCCAGCTACCGATCTTGAGCGAGGCTGAAACGAACCGCCCAATATCACCAGTTCATACTCCGGATCGCCCACCTCCATGACAGCCACCAGGTTGTTGGTCACGACGGTGACGTCCATGCCAGGGGGAATGTGGCGGATCACCTGAGTGGCCGTGGTGCCGCTATTGATGAAAACAATGTCGCCCTCTTCGATCTGGGCAGCCGCGGTCAGGCCAATCAGGCGCTTCTCTTCCATAAAGCGCTGTGCCCGTTGCACATATTCTGGCTCAAATTGCAATCGCTGGCTGAGGATAGCCCCCCCATGCGTGCGTTCGAGCAGACCTTCTTCCTCCAGCCATTCCAGGTCGCGGCGAATGGTAGCCTCGGATACACCTAACCAGGCGCACAGGTCCGAATTGGCTACAATTCGATGTAGCGATAGATATTCCAAAATGCGCTCACGCCGCAGGGCGGGGATCGGGGGTCTGCTCATCGCCTGAGTATCAATTTTCATTTATGACGGAAATTGAGCGTTTGTCTTTGTAATTATAAAAGATTTTGAAGAAATTTGCAAGTTTAACCCTTTTCAATTATAATCTAAATACCCGTACAGTGAAATTGGCACCTCAGAAGCAACCCTGAAAAACCGCAGTCTATCGCTCATCCAACCTTGCCAATTTGCAAAAGATTTCCCCCATACAGGAGTTTGACATGCCAGGTGGTCCCATTGGGATGGGTGAACAAGACCAGACCGAGCGTCAAAGATTTGAAGATGAACTCAGGCGCATCCTCCAGGCCAGCGATCAAGCCGGGCTGACCTTGCGCGTGATCGGGTCTTTAGCCTTTCAAATGCATTGTCCCAAAATGGGTTATCTCCAACAGGCTTTGGGGCGAGCCTATACCGATATTGACTTCGCAGCCTATCGCAAACAGGCTAAAGAGATCAAAATCCTGATGAGCGGGCTGGGATATGTGGAAAATCAGGAGGTCTTTATCGTCAGCGAGGGCTATCGCGCCATTTTCGACCATCCTTCTACCCATTTACATGTGGACATTTTTTACGACAAACTCGACTTCTGCCACACAATCTATTGGAACGGGCGTCTCGAGGTAGACACACCCACCATCCCCCTAGCGGAGATGGTGCTGGAAAAGATGCAGATCGTCAAAATCAACGAAAAAGACATCATTGATACCATCATGCTCTTGCTCGAACATCCCTTAGGCGAGGTAGATCAGGAAACCATCAATATCGCCCGCATCGCTTATCTGTGTGCTCAGGATTGGGGGTTGTGGCGCACCACCACGATGAATCTGGTCAAGGTCAAACAACTAGCCCAGGGTTATGAGCAATTGAGCGAAGAGCAAAAGCGCCAGGTAACCTCCCAGGTGGATGCCGCCCTGGCTCGCATTGAAGCCGAACCCAAACCCCTGGCCTGGCGTTTGCGCGCTCGCGTGGGCGACCGCGTCAAGTGGTACAAGGATGTGGACGAAGTTTAGCCATTCACAAACCAACGGTAGAAAGCGCTGTCATCATGAGGTTAGAGCTCCACCCTGGCCTAATTTTCCTGTGTTTCGCGGTTCGATTGGAGGCAACCCATGCCAAAACTGGTTCGTGACCTAATGCATCGCGGCATCATCACCTGTCCCCCGCACTTGCCCCTGGGAAAAGTGGCAGTGATGTTGGCCGAAAACCACATCCACGCCTTGTTTGTGGCAGATCAATCCGACCACATTCTGGGGGTTATCACCGATTTTGACTTATTGGCCGGGGAATGGTTATCTGCTGACCCCCAGAGCCTGGCTGCCATGCGCAAGATGACCGCCGGCGAACTGATGTCTACCCCTGTGGAGACCATCGAGGCCGAGGTGCCGGCCAGCGAAGCCGCCCGCCGCATGAAAGAACGCGTCATCCGCCGCCTGTTGGTCACAGAAAACGGGAAACCCGTAGGTGTGATCTCCGTTTCGGATTTTATCGCCAACCTGGCCGAAAAAGCCATTGTCAGCCGTAAAACCGTGGGAGATGTGATGTCGGATGTCTATCTCACCTGTCGGGACAAGACACCTATCGCTTCTGCGGCGCGGGCTATGGCAGACACCGGTTGGCGTTCAGTGCTGGTGGTGAACGCGCGGGGCAAGCCCCTGGGCCTATTTAGCGGCCTGGACCTGCTGGCTATGTGTGGCGCCAACGGCTGCGAAGAGATCACCGTCTCTCAGGTGATGCATCCCCTGCTGACCATTGACATCAATGCCACCTTGCAGCAGGCAGCCGAAAAGATGATCGAAAACCATCATCACCGCCTGGTGGTGATTGACCCTCAAGACCCGCAGGCCATGCCTTTGGGCATCATCTCGTCTTTCGACATCGTTGCCGAAATGGCGCGGCCCGACTCGGTCTGGCAAACCTGAAACATAAAGCCGATCCACTTAAAAGCCCTCAAGGAGAAACGCATATGTCAGAACTTCCATCGCACGCTCAAGTGGTCATCATTGGAGGTGGAGTCGGTGGTTGCAGCATCGCCTATCACCTCACCCTGATGGGCTGGAAAGATGTGGTCGTTTTAGAGCGGCACGAGTTAACTGCTGGCTCCACCTGGCACTCGGCCGGCCTGGTGGGGCAGTTGCGCTCCGACGCCAACCTGACGCGCATGATGTTCTATAGCACCGACCTCTACCGCCGCTTGAAGGACGAAACCGGCCAGGATACTGGCTGGCGTGAGGTAGGCGGCTTGCGCCTGGCTTCCTCGCCCGAGCGCCTGGAAGAACTCAAGCGTCTGGTGGGGATGGCACGCTCTTTTGGCATGCCCATGGAATTAATCTCCCCTCAGGAAGCCTTGAAACTTTTCCCTATCATGAATATTGAAGGGGTGCTGGGCGCGGTGTATACCCCGACCGATGGGGTGATTGACCCCACAGGTCTGACCAATGCCCTGGCCGTGGGGGCTAAGAACCGTGGGGCCAGGTTCTTCACCGAGACTAACGTGGAAGCCATCCGCCTCAAGGACGGCCGCGTGGATGAGGTGGTGACCAACCGTGGCAACATTAAGACCGAGATCGTGGTTAACGCTGCCGGGCAGTGGGGAGCAGAGGTGGGGCGCATGGTCGGCCTCAACCTGCCGGTGGTGCCCATGGCCCATCTGTACATCATCACCAAACCTATTGAAGGGGTGCACCACGATTTCCCCACCCTGCGCGATCCCGACCTGCTGGTCTATTGGCGCGAGGAAGTGGGCGGGCTGGTCACCGGTGGTTATGAACGCAATCCACAGCCTTTTGGCCTCAAGGGCATCCCGCGTGACTTTAAGTATCAACTGCTACCCCCCGATTGGGAACGCTTTGCCCCACTGATGGAAAACTCGATCAAGCGCGTCCCCGCCGTGGAAAAAGCCGAGATCATCCAACTGCTCAACGGCCCCGAAGGCTTTACCCCCGACGGCGAGTTCCTCCTGGGCCCCACCGCGGTCAAGGGCTTTTGGGTGGCGTGCGCCTTTTGCGCCCATGGCCTGGCCGGGGCCGGCGGTATCGGCAAGGTGATGGCAGAGTGGATCATCGAAGGCCAGCCCGAATGGGACATCTGGCGCCTGGACGTGCGCCGCTTCGGCTCAAACTATGCCAGCCAGGATTACACCGTCGCCCGCACCATCGAGACCTATTCCCAATACTACGATATTCACTATCCGGGCGAAGAGCGCCTGTCGCGGCGGGGGTTGCGCCTCTCCCCCACCTACTATCGCCTGCGCGATTTGGGCGCCGTCTTCGGCGAAAAGACGGGCTGGGAACGCCCCAACTACTTCAAACCCTATGAAGAACTGGCACGCCATGGCCACGAGCCCAAGGGCTGGGCGCACCACAACTGGTCGCGCGCCATCGGTTACGAGCACCTGATGACGCGTGAAAACGCCGGCTTGTTTGACGAGACCTCTTTCAACAAGATTGAGGTGCGCGGCCCTGGGGCGTTAAAGTTCCTCAACTATGTGTGCGCCAACCAGATTGACGTGCCTATAGGCACGGTGGTCTATACCCAGTGCCTCAACAAGCGCGGCGGCATTGAGTGCGATTTCACCGTCACCCGCCTGGCGGAAGAGCGCTTCTTCATCATCACCGGCACAGCCTTCGGCCAGCACGACCTTTCCTGGCTGCGCCTGAACATGCCCGAAGACGGTTCGGTGACCATCGAAGATGTCACCTCCTCCTACGCTTGCCTTGGCTTGTGGGGCCCCAAGGCGCGCAAGATCCTGCAAAAAGTGACCTCAGCCGATGTTTCCAACGAAGCCTTCCCCTACATGACCGCCCGTTATATCACCGTGGGTGATGTGCCCGCCCTGGCTTCGCGGGTCACCTATGTGGGCGAATTGGGCTGGGAATTTTATTGTCCTATGGAGTATGGCTTGCGCCTGTGGGATACATTGTGGGAGGCGGGCAAGCCCGAAGGCCTGGTTGCCGCGGGCTACAAAGCGATCGATTCGCTCCGCCTGGAAAAAGCCTATCGCTATTGGAGCGCCGAGATCGGCCCCGACTATACCCCCTTCGAAGCCGGCCTGGGCTATTTCGTCAAACTGGACAAAGGCAATTTTATCGGACGCGAGGCGCTGCTCAAGCAAAAGGCAGAGGGTCTGAAGCGTAAACTGTGCTGCATGACCCTGGATGATAAGCGCACCATCGTCCTGGGAAAGGAACCTATCCGCCCCTGCGGTGAAGAAAAGATCATCGGCTGGGTAGCCTCCGGTGGTTATGGCTATTCCGTGGAAGAGAGCATCGCTTATGCTTATCTTCCCATCGAATACACCAAACCCGGCACCCGCCTGGATATTGAATGTTTTGGAGAGAAGATCGGCGCAATCGTTAGAACAATGCCACTCTGGGATGCTAAGGGTGAGCGTATTCGCGCTTGATAAGCAGGGCTAAGGCCTCGCTTCCCCCTGCCTGTGGTGGTTGCCAGGTTTCATCATGTTTCGTCACCAGCCATCCCCGCAGAGCCACTGATCGTCGCAGGTGAAACCCTTTCCGCTCACCTCAAGGGTGGCAGGATGAAAGGAGGTTGGCATGAACGAAAGCCCATTGGAACGCCTGGCACATACTCATCCGGACCTGGAAATCTGGTGGGACTCTTCTCCGCTGGTATATCGCAAGTGGATGGAGAAAATGCTCGCGGCTGCCCCACCCGCCCGCAGGCCAATCCTGGAGGAGCAACTGGCGCGCTTGTACGATTTCAGCGACCCCGCCAAAAGCCTCTTCCGTGGCTGCACCACCAACCCTCCGCTCTCTTTGCAAGCGGTGCAGAGCGATCCGGATTTTTGGAACGAGTGGGTGGATCAATTGATCCTGACTCATCCCGATTTAGACCAGAGGGAACTGGCCTGGCTCACTTACAAAGAGGTGGTGAAACGCGGGGCTGAAATGTACCTGCCCATCTTTGAAAGTTCGCATGGACGTTTTGGCTGGATATCCGGCCAACTCGACCCACGCCTTTTCACCGAAACAGAGCAAATGCTGCAGGCCGCCCAGGAACTGAGCGCTCTCAGCCCAAATGTCATGATCAAGGTACCGGCCAGTATGCAGGGTATCGAAGTGGTGAAAATCCTGAATTCTCAAGGCATATCCACCAATACCACGGTGTGCTTCACCCTGCCTCAGATCATGGCTTCGGCCGACGCCACCATGGAAGGCATCCACATCGCTCAACAGAAGGGTGTAGACCTCAGCCGCTGGCGAGCGGTGATCACCATGATGATCGGTCGTCTGACCGAAAATCCAACTTTGGATGTTCAGGCGGAGCGCAAACATATAAAACTCTCCTGGGCAGATAAGCACTGGTTTGGCCTGGCTGTGTTCAAACGGGCGTATCGTCTGCTCTCGGAGGGCGGCTACGCCAGCAAGATGCTGGCTTGCTCCATGCGCGCCGGGCCGCTGCAAGCCGGTAAACGCCGTTTTTGGGGTATCGAGAAACTGGCGGGAGGCGACATCGTCTTCACCTGCCCCCCCTATGTCTTGGAACCGCTGTTCGAATTTGGTGATGATCTGGTCTTCGAGCCGCAAATTAACCAGGCTGTGCCTCAGGAGGTGATGGATAAGTTATTAAAGATACCCTATTGTATCCAGGCCTACGATCCCAACGGCCTGGCGCTGGAACAGTTCAATGATCATCCGGCTACCGTGGATACGGTAAAAGCCTTCTCCAAAGGCTTTTCTGGCCTGGAAGACTATATCGGTCAGCGCATGAGCCAGGTGCTCAGGAAAACACCGACGCCGATTTCTTAATTCTCTGGAGGTAAAAAATGTCCATCGTAAACGCCAAAGATGTATTGATAGAAGCCGCAAAAAACAAATACGCCGTTGGAGCATTTAACATCACCGACCTGGTGCAGATGGAGGCGGTGGTGGATGCTGCGGTGGAAAAGCGCGCCCCGGTGATCATCCAGACATCGGTTAAGCCCTCCAAGTTTCTGGGAAAGGAAGTGCTGGTTGCCATCTACCGCACCCTGGCAGAAGCCGCCCCGGTGCCCATCTGCCTCCACCTGGATCACTGCACCGAGGTGGATTATTGCAAGCAATGCGCCGATGCCGGTTATACCAACATCATGATTGACGCCTCTAAATTGCCCTTCGAAGAGAACATTCGCCTGACCAAAGAGGTGGTGGATTATTGCCATGCCCTGGGCGGAGTGAGCGTGGAGGGCGAGTTGGGTACGGTGGGAGGCGCGGAAGACCAAATTAAAGTGGCTGAAGATGAAGCCCTGCTGGCAAACCCTGTCCAATCGGTGGAATTTGTGGAACGAACGGGGGTAGACCTGTTTGCTCCCGCCATTGGCACGGCCCACGGCGTATATAAAACCAAAAACCCCAAGGTGGATTTCGAAAGATTGGGTAAAATCAATCAACTGCTTAACGGCAACGGCGTCAAGACACCCCTGGTGGTTCACGGGGGCACCGGCCTACCGGAAGATTACATCCAGCGCCTGATCGAGATGGGCGGGGCTAAGTTCAACGTCTCGACTGAACTGAAGCACACCCTGATTAACACCACCTATGAGTACATCAGCAGCCACCGCGATGAATACGATCCGGGCAAGGTGGATGCCGCCGTGCGCGACGCCATCCGCAAAGTTGTTGGCCATTGGATGGATATGCTGGGCAGCACAGGCAAGGCTTGATCCATTCATCTTAAAGCACATAGGAGCACAATATGAAGAAAAGCATCGAAGAGTATTTCGTCCCCTGGGTCAGGGGCATTCCCATGTACGTTTCCAATCACATTGAACTGGCCTGGCGCAGGCCGGAACTGCATCGCATGATGTCCAACGAAAACCCCTTCCCGCCTTCGCCCAAGGTGATGGAGGCGATCATCAAATATGGCCAGATGGCTAATCGCTACCCGGACCAGGGGCTGGTGGTGCGCTCCAAGATCGCGGAGATCAATGGCTTAGACGGCCCACAGAATGTGATGCTGGGCAACGGTTCCAGCGAAGTGTTTGATAACATCTTCCGTTGCTTCCTGCAGCCCGGTGAAGAGGTGATTCAGCATACGCCTTGCTTTGGGATTTACAAGTTGCGCTGCAACATCCTGGGCGGAAAACTGGTCTCGGTGCCCATGATTTACAAGGACCGCCAGTTGCTCTTCGACCCGGACGCCATCCTGAATGCCATCACCGACAAGACCAAGATCATCGTCATTGCCAACCCCAATAACCCCACCGGCAACTTCATGGACGCCAAGGACTTTGTGCGCATCGCCGAGACAGGCATCCCCTTTGTGGTGGATGAGGCTTATATCGAATACGCCGGCCTGGGCATGTCGCAGGTGGGCTTGATCAAGAAGTACAAGAACGTCTTGATCACGCGCACGCTATCAAAGGCATATGGCCTGGCAGGATTACGCTTTGGCTACGCCCTGGGCGATCAAGACGTCATCGGCCAGATTTCGGCCGCTTTGCTCCCCTGGAACGTCGGTACCATCCCCATGTGGGCTGCCCTGGCCGCCCTGGAAGATACCGAGGCCTTGGAAGAGCGGGTGAAATTCAACAATGCCGAGGTTAACTTCATTGAAGAATCCTTAAGCGATATTCCGGGGCTGGTCATCTTCCACTCGCATGCCAACTATATCCTCTTCGATGGCGGCCCGGCGGGTAAAAAGGGCAAAGACATGGTAGCCTTTGCTGAAGAACGCGGCTTAATTTTCCGCCCTGAACCCGAAAAATACGGCAGCGATGGCTGGTTCCGCATCACCATCGGCACCAAAGAAGAGAATCGCATGGCCATTGAGGTCATCCGCGAGTTCTTCACACAGCACTAAAAACGCGCCTGAGACGACTTTATCAAGTTCTCTCTAAGGAGGAACAATGAGCACAATCAAAGCCATCTTCTTCGACCAGGACGGGGTGATCATTGACACCGAAAGGGATGGTCACCGCGTGGCGTTTAACGAGACCTTCAAGGAGTTCGGCTTTAACGTCGAGTGGGACGTGGATTATTATCACGAACTACTGCAAATCGCCGGCGGCAAAGAACGCATGAAGCACCATCTGCTGACGCGCGGGTTTGGGGTGCCCATAAAACCCGAAGAAGTAGATGACCTGATTCAGCGCATGCACAAGCGTAAAACCGAAATCTTTATCGAGATGGTGGAAAGCGGGCGCTTACCCTTGCGGCCTGGCGTGCGCCGCTTCATGCATGAGGCGATGGAGGCCGGCTTGATTTTGGGTGTGTGCACCACCTCTAACGAACGCGCCGCCCACGCGATTGCCCATAAAATCCTCTCCGATGTCAAATTCGACTTTGTGTTGGCTGGGGATATCGCCTCCAAGAAGAAGCCCGACCCAGAAATCTACCTCCTGGCGCTCCAAAAGGCCGGGGTCAAAGCCGACGAATGCCTGGTGATCGAGGATTCGCGCAATGGCGTCCTGGCAGCCAAGGCCGCCGGCATGCCCGTCGTGGCGACCACCAACGTCTATACCGAGAAAGAAGACTTGAGCGAGGCCGATATTATCGTCACCTGCCTGGGTGACCCCGACGGCGAAAAAGGCGTGCTCAAGAAAGGCGGAGATGGCCTGGAGTTCGACGGTGTGCTGCACGTTCAACCACTGATCAGATATTTTTCACGATAAAAAGCGATTATCTCTGCCTCCCCTGCTCACCCCCCTCCTTGCCCATGGCAGGAGGGGGGACTTTTTCTTCACCAACTACAGGTGCATAGAGTGCTCACACGCACCCATCAGGAATAAAGCCTGAACATCGCCTATCCACATCCGCCCCCGCTAGGGCCTCGCTTGCGCTGAAGTTTAATCTTAGGGGTGTATTGCAATTCGATCTCGCCTTGAGGCCCGGGGTCGGCCGCGTGGTAACGATCGCCCAGCGCCGCCGGGAAAAGGTAGCGTAAGTTATCGCCTCCGCCTGAAAGCCCCGCCGGGCGTATACCTGGCTCGTCTTGCCCGAATATCGCCAACCAATGATTAATGCCGCCTTCGAGAATGTAAACATTGGGTACAGATTCGGCTACCAGGATTTTCCAGGCTTCTGTTGCCGCGGCTTCATCATTGCTCATCACCAGAAATACTGTGTTCTCCGCTGGTTCCAGCAATAACTCGGGGGCGATGGAGGCCACCTGCTCCCGGGGTACATGCCGCGCCCCACGCAGGTGGAACAGGTTGTAATCCCTCTCACTGCGCACATCGAGCAGGATCAGATTGAGGCGATCGTCATACAGGCTGGCATACAATTCCCCTGGATGAATCTGCACCTCGCGCCTCGCCAGAGCAGCTTCTTTCTGAGCTGCCAGGCGCGCCCAGCGTTCGGCAGTGGTGGGCTGCCCGATCAGCAGCACCGCCAAAGCCAGCAGCGTCAGGGCAGCCGCCCCGAACAGGCGACCTTTTGGCTCGCGCTTTAGATCGCGCTGGCCAAAGATGCGCTCCAATTGCTCGCCGCCCCAGAACATAAAGATCGCCATCAGCACCACCAGGAGCACCACCACCCCCGCTGGCAGGTGAAAAACGTCCATCAGCGTCAGACGGCCATAATAACTGTCATTCCACCAGCGCTCATAAAGGTGCACCGTCTCCCCAAAGGCAAAGACACCCACCAGGGAGCCCAGGGCGAAGAAGATGCCATCTATCTTCAGGGTGGCGGCCGAAACCAGGGAGGTGCCAGGGCAAAAACCGCCAATGATAAAGCCAATGCCCATGATAAAGCCGCCCAGGATGCCCGGCCATAAATAAGTGGGGTTGACCCAGATCAGGTTATAGTCTAATAAGCCCAGCCCTGAGGCCAGGAAAATGAGCACCATGGCCGTCACAATGGCCGTGAACATCACCTTGAGCACAGTCAGGTCTTTGAAGTAGAACTGCGCTGCCAGTTTGGGCGAATGGCCAAAGCCGGAAATCTCGAGCACAAAACCGAAGAAGAAGCCGATGGCCAGATAGACCAGATAGGCGCCGGCCTTACCCAGCAGGGCTTCGAGAGGCAGAGGGAAAGGTGCAATGTTAACCTGCTTCGTCCAGAGTCTACGCACGAAATAAGCCAGCAGGTAAGCCCCGCCGAAGATGGCGAACATCAACGCCCACGAGCCAGCCGCGAGGGTGGCTCCTCCTGAGAGAGCCTGTCCCGAGGTGCAACCGCGCGCCATGCGCGCCCCATAGCCCATGATTGCCCCGCCCAGGAAAGCCATCATCCAGCGTGTGCGCGTGGAGATATGCGGCCCTTTGCCGGTCTCCACCTTAAGCCGCCCGTGCAACCAGCCGGAGATAAAGCCGCCCAGCATCGCCCCAGCGGTGACAAAGACAATCCAGTCATCCAGGGGGTTCTTAGTGCCGCCGGCCATCTTAAGGAGATAGGGAGTGCGATCCACATGGGATGGAGCAACCAAGTCTTCGACGAAAACCACATAGCGGTTTAAGCCACCCGAAGCTCCCAAGCCGTTGCCCGTGAGGAAAAAGGCCAGGAACAACACCACTCCCAGCAAAGCCCCACCCAGATAAGGATGGACGTAGGGTTTCTGCGGACGGTGGAAGAGAAAAGCTCGCAGATCAAAATTAACTTTACGCGCCTTAGTTAACGTACTCATTCCGAACGCTCCTTAGAATAAACTTCCTGGTCAACAGGGTGAACTTCCACCTGATCCCAGCCGGTGACCATGGCGCGCAGGCTAGCCAGAGGTTCAGGGCCGGTGGTGGTGAGATAAACATGCCCAACGATAAAGGCTGCAAACAGCCACGCAGTCAACGTGTGCACAGGGGCCAGGAAAGGCAACCCACCCAGAGCGTTTGCCAGATGAGGCCATTTCTGCACCCCCCACATCAACACCCCGCTGATCCCCTGCAAGGGCAACAACAGGTTGAGAATGGCGAAATAAGTCGCCTGTTGAAGCGGGTTGAGTTTGCGGCGCGGGCTCTTTTCAAAAGGATGCGGCGCGCCTTTGAAGATACCCCGCAGATAATACTTCGCCTGAACGATCGCCTGGTCGAAGAAGCCGTAGGGGCGTGGGATGAACTGGCGGATCTCGCCGCTGGCCAGATGGTAAAAAAGTGAGAGGGCGGCGTTCAACCCCAAGATGGCTGCCAGGACATTGTGGACGATAACCACGCCGCGGAAGGAGAGGAAACCGAACAGGTCGGCGCGGTGGATGATCAGGCCGCTCAAGAGCAGTAAAACGATCACTACCGTCTGTAACCAGTGCCAAAAGCGTTCGTAAGCCTGATACATATATACCGAGCGCAGTTCTGGGGTTGATTTGGAACGGCGCAGGGCGATGAAGAAGCGCAAACTGCCATGCCCTGCCACGCCCACAAGCACCGCGGCGAAAAATAGCGCGCCGAAGGCGTCTATCCAGCCCACGCGGTCGCGACCAAAGATGTACAAGTCCTGCTGGGTGGTGCTGGGCTGATAGTACAGGGCGCCATCCTTCACATACATTGCACCCGCGGGGATGACGTTGGCATCGGCCACAAATTCAGGCATCACCTCAGCTGGCACATAGGCGGCCAGTTGGAAGGGTTGGGTCAGGCGTGAGTCCTGGCTATGGCAGGTCTGGCAATCACGGATGGCCCATGCGCCGTCTGCCACATTGTGGTTAATGCTATAGGGTTGGACCTGACCCACAATGCGCGGGTTGCGCAAGCCCAGTGCCTGCAGGCGTTCAGCAATCACAGCCTGCTTTTGCGGGGTATCAATTTTCAATTTGCTCTCGTTTAAGCGGCCGTCGCCATCGCTTTCGAAGGCCTGAAGCACCTGCGGAGCATAATGATCGCCTTCGAACCAGGCGCGTTGCAGATCAAACAGGCGCACCGGGCGGGTATTGCCACGCCCATCTTCATAGACCCAAAACCAATAGGTGATCAGGTTATATGGCGCGAGCAATGTAGCGCCGTCCACGTTGCGGCGCAGCATCAGCACCGGCTCATAACCGCGCACCAGATTGGTGACCGTCGTGAGGTTCGTGGGGAAGGTCTGGCTGGCGAGCAGAGGGCTGGTAGGCTCGGCTTCAATCCCGCGGCAGGCGGTCTTCGGCTGGCTGTCTGGGGTGAGCACTGTCCAGTCATAGGATTGAATGGCAGGGGCGTACAGCCTGGGAATATGGCAGGACTCGCAAGCCAACACCTGCATGTGACGGTCAATATAAGGCAACCAATTGGCGTGGCTCTGCCCAGCGTCATGGCAGGATTCGCAACGGCGCATGGTACCCTTTAACTCTGGGGCAACAGTGTATTGGGCACTTTGGCCGCGGGCGAATTGATGGCTGGGCTTTTGCAGATATTCGCCGATCTCTAACCGCCTGGGGTCGAAGAGCAGGTGCTGAGGGCGGGTGTCTGCGGTTTGTAGAGAATAGACCGGGTTATTGAGCGAGAAATGGCAGTCGGTGCATTGTAATTGTCGTTCAGCATGGATATCCCAGGAGCGTGCGATGGTTTCTTTATCAGCGATGTTGATCCCCGACTGAGCAATACGCTGAGGCGAGATCACCTGCCCGGTGGTGCCGCTCTCCCAGGTGCAGGCTTCGAGCACCAGGGGCACCTCAATATCATCGTGCACCACCCCGTGACACTGGGCACAGTTTTCATTGGAGGGATCCTGGATGCCTAAATACTCACGGCGCAACTGGCCATTTTCGTCGAAGAGCGCGGGGTTCCATTGCCACCCCTGGAGGGTCTTTTCGATAATGCCACTGCCCAGAAGGGTGGCGCTATTAGCCCAGGCGAACTCGCCGCGTTGAATGGCCGCGCTTCGCGCCTGATTATTGGGACGCGCCAGATGGCACAGGAAGCAATTCATCTCAATCGTGCCGGATTGCTTCCAATCCCAGGGGCGGGTTTCACCCGTTTCGGGATCGAGGAGGCTGGTATCAGGATCATCAGCCCTGGCAGGCAACTCAGTCAGCGGCACGCCGCTACGGCTGGTGGTGGCTGGCCCGCCGCCCACATGGCGCAGGCCAAAGATCATGAGCCATTCGGGGGTGCCTAAATCCAGGCGCTCATCCCCCTTTTGCGAAAGATAGCGATAGATCAACGGCTCCCACTTCCCAAACACACCCGGGCTGGCGTTCCAGGTCTGGCGGGTCTCGCTGTAATCGCTTAGTCCCAGGTCGGCGTGGAAACTGTGTTGTTCAATGAAAGTTGTATCATGGCACTGGCCACAGGTGCGCATGGTGGAAAGAGGAGCGCCACTTTTTATCACCGCCTGACCGTTAGCGTCCAGCAAGGTGAAAGTGGGGTGCAAGGACGAAGGCGGCGCCGAGGGTGAGGAGGCCGTTTGGGCGAAACTCTTTTGAACTCTTAAAACAGCGGCTAAGGCCATGATCAAGATCAGGGAGAGGCTGAGATACACGAAGATTGAGGCAGTGCGGATTTTCATGGGTTCACTCAAGCAACTGAAGGTTAGCGTGCTGAAAAACGCCCGCCCCATTCAATGGGATCGCCAGGGTAGCCCAAGGCCTGCCAGTCAAGGCGGCCCTCGGGGCCATGGCAATCGGCGCATATAAGGGCATTCTCTTTAGGTTGCACAATATTGGTTATCGGCCAATACATCCAGGTTTCGGCGAAGCCATACTCTCCGCTATAGGGCACACCCGTGAACTGAGCACCCAGGCGCAAGGCGGAGTCCCAATCAAAAGTGCTCCAGAAACCGCCTTCGCCCGCTGTAAGCGGCTGAAGCAGATAATTATTCACCGCATCATAGGGCTGTTTGGCAATATGCACTTTGAAGGGGAAAATGCGCGCCCTGGGGTTGTTAATATCCCTACTGGGCGGGTTGAGCCGCGTGGGCTGAGCGGGATCAATCTTATCGCCTAAAAGATAGCGATAGGAGACGCCGCCATCATACCAGAGATAAACGGGACGGTAGTTCTTCTCGTAGAGGAAACTGCCCTTGATCTTCAAGTAGACATAATGATCTTCGGGGCGATCCTGACCGGCGGTGGACCAATCCCAATATGCCTTGGTGGGGTCCTTTAGGGCGACGGCGGGAATATGGCAGGTTTGGCAGGCCACCGTAGTGACGTGGGCGTTGATGCGCTCATCCTGATGGAGGTTCTGGCTATGGCAATCGGTGCAATAGACCTGGTTGGTGTTTTCTACGCTGACCGAGATCATCCGACCTTTAATTTGATGATCTTGAGCGCGGTGGCAATCGGTGCAGAGAAAGTCATAGCGCCCCATATGCACATCCAGGTTTTCGGAGGGGAAATACAGGCTTTCATCCAGATCACCATGCTTGACCCCATTGCCGCCACCGCCATCAAAATGGCATTTTCCACAATTCTCGCGGGTGGGGATGCGCACACTGCGGGCGGCAACGAGCAAATCCACCCCTGGCGCAGGGTTGCCGTAATCGGCTTTAGCATACAGGTTCATATCTGCATGGCAGGCCAGGCAATCCACGTTCTCTGGATTGTTGGAATTGAAGGTATCATCCGACCAGCCATAACCAATATGGCAGGTAGTACACTTGTTCCAATTACCTTGAATGCCGAGGCAGAAATTGTTGATCAGGTTCTTCTTGCCCACGCCCATGACCACGTTCTCATGCCCGGGGATTGCCACCGGCTGGCTCTCCCAGGTCCAATGGGTGGTTTGCATCACCTGCGGCGCGGCCTCAGGGTGACATTCCAGACAGGCGCGCGTCACCTCTTGTCCGCTGGCGAAGGGGCCCTGGATAATGTCTTTGTGATCGGTATGCAGGGCGTGCGTGGGCATGGCAGCCCGAGGGTCATCCCTGGCGGCTGCAGATTTGGGCCAGAAGTAAACAATCGGCCCCAGGACAATGAGCAAAATGCCAATCCCACCTAAAATCCAAAAAGGCTTCGACTTTTTCATCCGTGCATTCCTCAGACAGAAGATAGGTAGAGGCCTACTCAACCAGAGTGGCTTGCCGTTGAATGCGGTCGCGCAGGATGCTGCGCAGCAGGTCCAACGCCTGGATGACACGACGGTCGGTCAATTCGTATTGGACGTTTGCCCCTTGCCTTAAGGCGCGTACCAGGCCATGTTCGCGCAGGATTTTGAGATGGCGCGAGATCGTTGGCTGGGGCAGGTTGAGTTCTTGCGCCAGTTCACCGACATTGCGCCTGTGTTCGGCAAGGGCATAAAGCAGGAGTAAGCGGGTTGGGTCAGCCAGAGCAGAGCAAAAATCAGCATGGAGATAAGTGATTTCTTGAGCCAGAGTTAAGGGAGCCATATATAAACCTATTCGCATAAACGCATATTTGAACAACCATATCATACTCTTTGTGACGGGTGTCACATTAGTGTTGACATTCCCCCTTCGGTTGTGATTAATGTCACATTAGGGTTGCCGGTTAATCGCGCGCGGTGTAGGTCAAAACTGCTGGCAGTTATCCTACACCGCACTCGATAACCGTCTTAGAGTGCTATAATATTTTCTATGGCGGAAATCAGTCTAGACCCCGAACGTCAACGCCAGGCGAAACGCTATACCCGCATTCAACGGCGGATCATCCTGGTGGATCTGGCCCTGACAGGGCTGTACCTGCTGGCGTGGCTGTTTTTTGGTTGGTCAACCGCCCTCAAAGAGGCTATAACAAGGCTAACCAGCAACGATTGGCTGCTGGTCGCGGTATATGGCCTGGTAATAGGCGGAATCTACTATTTGATTAACTTACCCCTGGGCTACTACAGCGGTTTTATCCTGCCCCATCGCTTCGGTTTATCCAACCAAACCCTGAAGGGTTGGCTGAGCGATCAGGCCAAAGGCTTACTCATCGGCGGTTTATTGGGAGGTTTGCTGCTAGAGGTGATCTATGCCCTGCTGCGCCTCTCACCCGAGTACTGGTGGCTTTGGGTGGCAGGGTTTTTATTGCTCTTCAACGTGCTCCTGAGCAATCTGGCGCCGCTGCTGCTGCTCCCCCTTTTTTACAAGTTCACCCCCCTGGGCGAAGAACACGCTGAATTGGCACAACGCCTGATCCGCCTGTCTGAGCAAGCCGGAGGGCGCGTCCAGGGGGTATATCGTTTCGATATGAGCCGCCGCACCAAAGCTGCCAACGCTGCCCTGACCGGCCTGGGGAACACGCGGCGCATCATCTTGGGAGACACCCTCCTCAACGAGTTTACGCCGGATGAGATCGAAACCATCCTGGCTCACGAGTTGGGTCACCATGTTCATAAAGACATCCCCATTGGGATTGCGATAGAAAGCCTGGTTACCCTGATCGGGTTGTATCTGGCATCACTGGGCTTGCGCTGGGGTGTGCAAGCCTTCGGCTTTGATGGTGTGGCTGACATCGCTGCACTGCCGCTCTTCGCCCTGGTCATGGCTGCCTATGGATTGGTGACCCTGCCAGCGGGGAACGCTTTCTCGCGCTGGCGCGAAAGCCTTTCCGACAGATTCGCCCTGCGCCTGACGGGCAAAGCCGAGGCCTACGCCTCGGCTCTCATCCGACTGGCTAACCAAAATCTGGCCGAGGTTGATCCTGAACCCTGGGCGGAATTCCTGCTGCATACCCACCCGGCTCTGAGCAAGCGCATCGCTATGGCGCGCGCCTTTGCCGCAGAGCGCAACCAGGCTCAACACCTGAGCGACCAGAGCAATCTTAGCGCACCCAGAACATGAGGCTTTCTTCGCAATTATTCGCTGGGGATGACCAACGCCAGCAACAAATACAGCAGCAAGCCAGGCACACCGCCCGGGATCAGAGCTATCAGGAACCCCAAGCGAAACCAGAAAGCGCTGATGCCAAAAAATTCAGCCAGCCCGCCACACACGCCCAGGAAAACGCGATTGCGGCGCGAACGGCGCAGGGGTTGACGCACAGTGCTCATCCATTATCTCCTTCCACTTCTCCGATTACTGAATGTCAGATGTAATTGAACCACGTCTTAGCCTTATTTACGCATGGAAGCGGGGAAAGTTGCATCAATTGCGCCCGGGTCGGGGGTAGATGCGTAGCCCATCGAAATGAAACCCGCTTCCAAATCATTTCACTCCCACCCCTGGGGGCTGACCGCGACCCTGTCGACAAGAGGCTGGGGCAGAGCGGGTGATGCTCCCTGGGGGCACATACCGGCCAAGGTGTGCATGCAAAGGTTATCAGGCAATTTATGGCCCACAGGGGATAAATCCTATTAAAGGCTCAGACGGGGCGTAATACGCCATCAGCAGGGGATAAATCCTGTTACAGGCTCAGGCGGGGCGTAATACGCCATCAGCAGGGGATAAATCCTGTTAAAGGCT
>JBBILY010000030.1:0-11883 GCA_037444705.1 Chloroflexota bacterium
CGCTATACACCTGGCGCAGCCCGGGATCGTCAGCGGCCCGTTGGATAAAGTCGGTGTGGCGTAGATCTGTGAAGACATAGCGCGCCCCAAAGCGGTTGTAAATGAGGTCTGAGGGGCGTTCGACTTCACCTCGGGTAATGGCTACCCATTGTCTGTAAAGTTCGGCATCGTACAACTGCATGTAGGTGGGATCCAGGCCAATAAGATAAGTATTATGGGTGTTGTGGTGAAACAGGCGCGGGAAATCATCCCAGTCGGTTTGGAAGATGCGTGATCCGGCTGGGGTGTTAGCCTTCAGCCATTCTGAGGCTGCCTGGTACAGATCGTATGGCTGAGAGGCGCGCAAACTGTCTTGGGCGTTAGCAAAAGTTCTCCATATCCCAACGCTTAAGAGTAGCAACCATACCCCTAGCATTATTGCCCTGGGAGTTACAGAGCGAAGTGCGGTCTTATGCCTGAATAAGCCCTCCCTGTCCTGATCTAAATTTGGATTGGTGGAGGGTGAGGCCTGCATCAGGGGGCTCCATGCCATCGCTGTGAAGATTAGAGCAAAAGGGGGAAAATACTCAATGAAGCGGCGGGAGTGAAAAAGCATCCAGCCAAATAATAGGGCGATTAACAGGCTGGTAGCGGTGCGCACGTCCATGCGTTGGCCGCGCAAACCCAGGGCCACGATACCACTGCAAAAAGCCACCAGGGTCAATGGGGAGTTCTCAAGCAACTGCCTGGTCTGATAGGGATACCATTCGCTGCCTACATTGATGGCGGTGGTCTCGGTCAGTTTAGGTGGAATGTGGCGCAGGATAAAGATGATATTATGGGGGAAATATGGATTGATGAATAACCCCAACCCAATTCCTAAGGCTGTAAAAAGCAGTGGGCGTAATTCCAGGCGCCGCTCAATGATGAACACGGCAACCACATAAGCCAGGACCAGGATGAAAAGCAGGGGAAAACCATCATACATCCAACCATAAATAAAGGCTAATGGCCCCAGAAATTTATACTTCCGTATCAGCAGCCAATGCAGCCCGAGGGCGAACGCTGCCAGCGAGAGGGATTGCACCCGAACCAGGCTCATACGGTAGATAAAAGCCTCTGAGATGCCCAGTAAGCCTAATCCCCACAAAGTGGCATAAGGCAAGCGTTGTTGATGGAGTAATCGCCAGATACACAGGAAGGCAAAAGTGGCAAACAATATGGCTGCCCACTTGCCTCCCAAGCGCATGTCTCCCAGAGTAAATGGGATCAAGAGCACATGGAAGAGATAATGATGGTCATAGAACTCGCGTGGATTGAGAATAGTCAGAGGTAGATAAGGAAAAGGAGGTTTGAGCCCTTGCAGGCGCATTAAATCGGCGAAGCGGATATGGTAATAACCATCCACGCCAGCCAGAGCGGGTGTGGAGAATTGTACCAGGGCCAGGAAAAGGGTAAAGGTTGCTGCCAACGCCATGCCCGTCAGAAACGGGCGCCAGGCAATGCGAGAGAGGAGTTTCCCTGGCGTGGAGGGTAGAGATAACCACCTCACTGGGCGAGATGTTGCCGACACAGTATGGAACAGGCGCTTTACCATACTAAGGTGAGATGTCTTGATCCTCTACCCCTTTCCACTTGGGAAAGGGGTAAGAGGTGGAAGTAGTGAGGGTAAATCCTGGTTTAATCATCCCCATTCTCGTTTCCATTATCGTTCTCATTAGAGTTTGAGTTCCCGTTGTCATTTTCATTGGTGTTCCCGTTGGAGTTTGAGTTTTTGTTGTCGTTCTCATTCTCTGTTTGGTTGTTGTTAGCGTTTTGATTTGTGTTTCCGTTATCGTTTGAGTTGTGATTTTCGTTGCTATTCTCGTTTTCGTTAAAGTTGGCATTGGCGTTTTGGTTAGTGTTGGTATTAGTATTGCGGTTGGCATTGAGATTATTATCGTTTGTGTTGGTATGATCCTCCTCTTCCAGTTCTAGCCGCAAAGCGATGAGAGAACCATCTGGGGCTTGGACTGCCCGTACCTCTACCCTGTCGCCAATTCGTATCAGGCCGCGCATGTCGGTTTGTGGTGTCACCTGGAGCACGCGTCCGCTGATGGTCCAACTGGTATTTGAGATTGCCTCAACGATGCCAGTGAAGCGGATTTCCATACCATGGCGATCTATGTTTTCGTTCTCATTCTCATTTTCGTTGAGATTCTCGTTTTGATTATCGTTTTCGTTCTCATTCTGGTTTGCATTTTCATTTTGGTTAAATTCGGCCTCGTCCGCCGGCGCGAGTTCGATCTCACGCGCTACCAGTGAGCCATCCTCGGTCAGAAGGGCGTGCACCTTAACCAGGTCGCCAAGATTAATCACGCCTTTGATCTCGGTCCCTGGGGCGATCTGGATTATGCGACCATCTACGACCCAGGCTGCGGGTGATATGCTCTCGACTTTCCCTGTAAATTCAATTTCACCCTGGGTTGCCTGGTTGGAAACCATCAGGGCGCGTTCGACCTCGGGCTTTACAGACGAAGGAACACTGACGAGTAATCCGCTCAGAGTCTGAGCATAGCGGCTGAGCGCGGAAGAAATCTGGGTGGTCAATTCAGCCGCGTGTTGTGGGTCGTTTTCGGCCACAATTTGTAAAGCCAGAATGGCTTGTTGGACCTGGGTTTCAAATTCCCGCGTGGCAGTTTCAATTTCGGCGAAGCGCCCTTCGGCAAGGAGGGCGGCGATTTCGTCCAGGCGGCGCTCGGCATACCTTAGGTGTAGTTGAACCTTGGGAGAGGCATCGCGTGCCAGGGTAAGCCGTGTGTGTTCCAGGCTGGTTTTTAGGGGATATAAGGCATCGCCAGGAAGGGCTGATTGTGAGGCATAGGCTGTAGCCCCTATCCCTCCAAAAATTGTTAAAGTTAAAACCAGGGTGATCATTAGTGCAGTGTACGCAAACCTGTGTTTTAGGGTGGTCATGGTGAAAATCTCCTTTAGTTTTCTAAAAAGCAAGAATCCCTGGGAAGGTTGAACCTTCACTGATTCAGACTGGAGCATTTCCCTGGCTTGTGCCAGGAAGTGGGCACGCCCTTGAGCAATCGCTCTGGGATCGCGGGCAGGGGTGTGGCGCAGAATTTCCAACAATGCTTCCAACTCAGGGTCAAGGTATTGTTCAGGGTGGTTAGATTGGTTCGTCATTTTGTCCTTCTCTTTCGATCAACATCCTGCGCAGCGCGGTCAAGGCACGATACTGGAGCGCGCGCGTTGCTTCAGGGGTTTTCCCCATCAGGGTTGCAACATCTTCATGAGATAATCCCTCCAGCACTCTGAGCAAGATCACCTGCTGTTGCTCTGCAGGCAAGCGGAGTAAGGCTGCACGCAGGCGTTGGATTTCCACCTGTTGGGTAAGCAGATGTGCGGGATTGGACTGGTGATCTATACCTCGATAATCAACCAGGGATATGTCCCACGAGGGTTTGCGGCGGTAATAATCGGTGATCCAGTTATGTGCTACCCGATACAGATAGGCTCGCAAATCCAATGTTGGTCCTGCACCTTTGTGTAGAGCCTGAAGCAAGCGACTGAAGGTTTCTGAGACGCATTCTTCGGCTAATTGCATATCGCCCAGCAGACGATATGCATAACGAAATAAGGCCGGGCTAAATCGCTCATAGATGGTAGTTAGGGTTTGTTCATCCAGCCGTTGATTCTCGACCCAGACAGAGGTTGTTTCCATGGATATTCTCTACCTTATAAGACGTGAATCCAGCCAATATGTGACGAGTAAGATAAAATAAGTTTGAATACTATTTACAAATTTAAAAACCATCAGGCGGTGGGTTGTTATACGATACGGCTGATGGTTTAGAACGGATTGGTGCTGGTTGGCGCAGGTGCAATCCAGGGAGAACCCTACGCCTGGTATTTTAATGAGGTCAATTAGGGGAAGATAAGGATGTAGCCAGGCCGGGGATTTGTTCGAGGCTAAGTGCTAGCCCATGGGTTGCCCCCCGTGACAACCTTATTCGGGATTTCTGGTTTGGTTAGGGTGGGTGAAGGCTTGCTTCAAGCGCGGGGCGATTATTCGCCAGAGTGGACAACGGTCGTAGATACCTGAGAAGAGGACGATTCCCCCTGCGAAAAGGAGCAATAGCGAGGATGATAGCCCTCCCAGGATAAGCAGGCTAAGGCCAACGAAGAGGCGCAATGTGCGCTCCATACCTGGCAGCCCAACGACTTCAGGTGGAGTGCCCTCCATTGCGGTTTTAAACAGGACAATCAGTTCCACCTGTGACTGGGCACCAATGAGGCGCATCACCTCACGCCCCTCTCGAAATACCATCAAGGTTGGAACGGCCAGGATACCTAATGCCTGCATGAGTTCTGGCTCCTGGTCGGCATTGATTTTCCATAGGTCTACACGGCCAAGATATTGTTGGCTCAGACGCTCAAGGGCGGGGCTGATTGTGCGGCAGGGCAGGCACCAGGGTGCCCAGACCTCAACGACAATTGGGCGGGGATTCTGATGGAGACGGTCAAAGAAAGTCTTGCGATTCATGAGCAATCCTGAGGATTGGAAAACAAGAGCGGACGCCTGGTGATCGCAGGAAAGGTGCTACGGCATCCGCTCTTTGGTGGAACGTGTGGTTAAGTTTTGTTGGTGCGGAATTTGAACAGCGCGTACAGGGGGCACCAGCCTGCCAATCCGGTGATCAGAGGGATAAAACCGATATATTTGAAGAAAATCCCCCAGCCATCGCCTACAATACCCGTCCAACCCAGATAGAGCAGGACAATTCCTAACAAGACTCTGATGAGCCGATCCCTACCGGCTTCGTTAATATAAGACATGGTTTTCTCTCCTTTTTGTGCGTTTTGCCACAACGGTCTTTCTACTTATTTTGATGAAATTGGATCAAAAAGGTTACAGAATGGATCGTTTGTAGATTCGGGCCGATTTCTATCGGGCCTTGCATGACCAGATCTGTATGTGTTGACAGGCCCATCCCTTTGGGTGAAAATTTGCTCACTATGTCCAATACGGTATTACGACGCTGGTTCGGCGGTTCTGCTGTTTTTATACTCCTGGCGATTGAGTTTTTAGATGAGTTCGTATTCGGTGCAGGGGAAGCTGCCTGGCCTTACATTCGAAATGACCTGGCGTTGAATTATGTCCAGATTGGTACATTGATTGCCCTGCCCAAGGTAATCAGCAATCTGATTGAGCCAGTGCTGGGCATCTTAGCAGACACCTGGAAGCGACGGGTGCTTATTTGGACAGGCGGGATGCTTTTTGCCCTGGCGTTATTCCTGACTGCCATCAGTTGGGGATTTGTGCCGCTCCTTTTAGCGTTTGTAATTTTTGGTCCTGCTTCGGGGGCGTTTGTCAGCCTGTCACAGGCGACGCTGATGGATATGCAACCTCATCGGCGAGAACAAAATATGGCGCGGTGGACATTGGCTGGCTCGCTTGGGGTGGTGGCTGGTCCTCTTTGCTTAAACCTGGCGGTCTGGCTGGATTTAGGCTGGCGTGGGCTGTATATCTTTTTCGCTTTGCTGGCGACGATATATCTCATCCTTGGCCGAGGCTTTCGCTTTGTGGCGAAGCAGGAAACTGGCACAAACGCCAACAGTGCTTGTATCGGGTTGAAGATCGGGATTAAAGGGGCGATTCAGGCGTTGCAGCGCAAGGAGGTCTGGCGCTGGCTGATCTTGCTGGAATTCTCGGATTTGATGCTGGATGTTTTGTTGGGGTTCCTGGCGTTATATCTGGTGGATGTGGTTGGCGCGACGCCGTCTCAGGCTGCTCTGGCGGTGAGTGTCTGGACTGGAGTGGGTTTATTAGGTGATTTTTTGCTCATACCGTTACTGGAACGCCTTCCAGGTTTGGTTTATCTGCGTTATGGCGCTGTGCTCGAATTGGTCTTCTTCGGCGCGTTCTTACTTGTCCCTCAGTGGATAGGCAAGATCATATTTCTGGCTTTATTGGGTCTTTTCAATTCAGGATGGTATGCCATTCTCAAGGCAGAGTTATATTCTGCCCTGCCTGGGCAAAGCGGAACCTCGCTGGCATTGAATAACCTTGGGGGCATCCTGGGTAGCCTCATCCCACTGGGGTTGGGATGGGTTGCGCAGAGGTATAATCTACAGGTAACCATGTGGTTATTGATATTGGGACCGATTGCGCTCTGGGTGGGATTACCACGTCCACGACCTGTGTCCAATCAAATCGCTTGAGAGGAATGAATTGTGCCTTCACCACAATATGATCTTGGCTACCTGCGCGCTGGCATCCAAATCCTTGAGGAATATATCTTTTCTCCCGATATTTATTGGTCTCTAGGAATTTCCCCACCGAGTGGAGAGCCGCCTTACCCTAGCCTGACACTGGGAGGATTGCTATTGGCTCAAGCCAGGTTGCGCTCGCCATTGGCTCCCCCCGAAATTCAGCGCGACAGAGAGGCGCTGGAGCGGGAACTTGAGCGCATGATCCAGCGCTGGCCTGTGGCCTGGGAAAAGAAAGCCAAACGCGAGTTCCACGCCCGCTTGTTTCTATGGCGCGATTTTCTGGAGGAATATCGCTCTAAACCCGAAAACCATTTAGATCGTTATTCCTATGAAGTCAGCCGCAGAGTGATGCTGCAACTCCTGGAGCCTTATGCGCCCGACTTGCCACAGGCGGAAAGAGAGATGCTCCATGGCTTAGACACCTGGCTGCGGGCTATTTTCGTGCCTGGGGAGTTCATCTGGGAGCCAGGTTTAATAACGGTTTTTCCCTCGCAGCCCTATTGGTATTTATACGGACGCCTGAGAGGAGGCAAACAGTAACGACTGAAGGTTGAGGGAACATTTGTGAGACGATTGCACTGGTCTGCCGCGCCAGCCGATGCGACCCCAATTCAGCGAAAGAATTTCATCAACGTTCAAATAGATGCCATTGGGGTAGGGCTAGCCAGCGCGGCTGCTCCTTTCTTACCTGTATTTCTCACCCGTCTGGGGGCGACCAATTTCCAGGTCGGTTTGCTGACCTCCATGCCGGCGTTAACTGGATTGATCCTGTCCATTCCGGTGGGGCGCTTCCTGCAGACACGCCGTCAGGTGGTGCCCTGGTTCAGCCTGGCGCGGTTTATCGTGATCGTCTGCTATGCCCTGACCGGGTTGGTGACCCTATTGGTGCCCGAGAGTTTGCGGGTGCAGGTCGTCCTGCTGATCTGGGCCCTGGCGACCCTGCCTCAGACCATCGTGGCCGTGTGTTTCTCTGTGGTGATGAACGCGGTGGCCGGACCCAACCACCGTTATGAGTTAATGAGCCGGCGATGGTCCATCCTTGGGCTGACCACTGCGATCACGGTGGCGCTGGTGGGCCAGGTTCTGAGCCGCACGCCTTTCCCCATAAACTACCAACTGGTTTTCATGGGATTATCTGTGGGTGGGATCATCAGTCTCTATTTTTCCAGCCACATTCAGTTGCCAGATGCCAATCCCCATCCGCTCAGCCCAGCGCGCACCCTGGGTGAAAGATGGCGCAGTTATGCGCGGCTAATCCTGCAAGAGGGTCAGTTTATTCGCTTTTCGATTAAGCGCTTTGTGTATTTAACCGGCAGCACATTGGCGGTGCCCATATTCCCTCTGTATTACGTGCGCGAGGTTCAAGCCAGTGACGCGTGGATCGGGATTATTAACACAGTCCAATCCGCGGTCCTGGTGGTGGGTTATTTTTTCTGGACACGGCAGTCGCGCCTACATGGCTCCCGCTCAGTTCTCCTGTGGACAACTTTTGGGCTGGCGTTATATCCAGCAACTGTGGCGTTAACCCACCGCCTGGAATTGATCGCGGTGTTCGCCTGCCTGGCTGGGATTTTTCAGGCTGGGTTGGATCTGGTATTCTTTGATGAATTGATGAGAACTGTACCTCAGGAATATAGCGCTACCTTTGTTTCTCTATCCCAGAGTATGCAGTACCTCTCATCTATTTTCGCTCCCATGATAGGTACTTTGCTGGCTAATTCCATTGGGCTGGGAGGGGCTTTGATGGTTAGTGCCACCTTGCGTTTGGTGGGGGTAGCGATGTTTGCCTGGTGGGGTAGAGCGGAGGAGATTAGGCAACGGGCGCTCCCTGCTGCGGAAATGGAGACGGAACTTCCCATTAAAACAAATTAATCACCAGGACCAGCGTTCCTAATCCCAGACAATACAGGGCGAAAACTGTCAGCGAATGATGGGAGAGGTAGCGTATCAGCCAGCGGATGGCAAGGTAGCCACTCAAGGCTGAAGCGATTAGACCCGGTATAAAGGTGAACATCAGGCGGGTAAAATCGGCGCTATGGGTTAAATCCAGGCTGGCGAGGGAACCCGCCGCCAGCATAATCGGGATGGAGAGCAGAAAGGAAAAGGTGGCCGCAGTAGAGCGTTTCAACCCGCGCGACATTCCGCCTGTAATGGTAGCCCCCGAGCGCGAAATGCCCGGGAAGATCGCTACGGCTTGAAAGAATCCGATCCATAAGGCATCTTTGACGGTGAGTTCCTCCAGGCGACGACTTTTTTGACCCAACCATTCTGCACCTAAGAGCATGGCGGCGGTAAGAAAAAGGAATATGGCGGTGGTCATCTGACTACTAAAGGCTTGTTCGACCTTGTCTTTTAATGCATAACCGATGAAACCAGCCGGGATAGTTCCTACGAGAATATACCAGCCCATGCGGGCATTACCGTTGGCGAAGGGTTGCCTGCGCCAGAGGGCGGTGATGAACGCCTCGAAGATGAGGCGAAGATCTCTCCAATAATAGGTGAGGACCGCTATGAGTGAGGCAACTTGCACTAAGACATTGAAGATGAAGGCTTCATTCTCGGGGAACTTCCAACCGAGCAGGTAGGGAATTAGCACCAGATGGGCCGAACTGGAGATGGGCAGGAATTCGGTTAAGCCCTGTAATACGCCGAGAAAGATAGATTGATAGAGGGTCATAAGAGGTGGTGTCTCCCTGGCATCGGGTATCGGTTATTCGAGGCTCCAGGAAGTCGCCAGGGGTTCCTGCCTCAAAAATTCCTCCAGGCGATGTTCGATAATGGCCTGGCGTATTTCCTGGACAAATCGGATCAGCGTGTGAAGGTTGTGGATAGATAGCAAGGTGGCTGAGAGCATTTCCCTGGCGATGATCAGATGGCGCAGATAGGCGCGCGAAAAATTCTGGCAGGTGTAGCACGTGCAGGCGGGGTCAATGGGCAGCGGGTCACGGGCGAAGGTGGCGTTCATCAGGTTGAGCCGTCCATTACGAGTCAGGGCGGCGTTGTGCCGCGCCAGGCGTGTGGGTAAGACGCAATCGAAGATATCCACCCCGCGCAAAATACCATCCAACAGGTCTTCAGGGGTGCCGACGCCCATTAAATAGCGGGGTTTGTCATCGGGTAATATGGAGAGCACAATGTCGAGCATGGCATGCGTTTCTTCTTTCGTCTCACCTACCGAAAGGCCTCCAATGGCATTGCCTGGAAAATCCAATTGTGCAATGAACTGGGCTGATTGCTGGCGCAGGTCGGGGAATACACCACCCTGGACGATACCAAAAAGGGCCTGATCGGGCCTCGTCTTGGCTTTCAGGCAACGTTCCGCCCAGGCATGCGTGCGGCGCATCGCCTGCTCATTGTAAACACGATCATAGGGATGGGCACACTCGTCAAAAGCCATAATGATGTCCGCTCCCAGGTTTTCCTGGATGGCGATGGACTTCTCTGGGGTGAAGCGGTGAATGGAGCCATCAATATGGCTTTTGAAGGTCACACCCGCGTCGTCAACTTTACGGTTGGCAGCCAGCGAGAAGACCTGAAATCCGCCGGAATCGGTCAGTATTGGCCCTGGCCAGGCCATAAAGCGGTGCAACCCGCCCATTTCCGCGATCAGTTCATCGCCGGGGCGGAGGTAGAGGTGGTAGGTATTCGCCAGGATCAGGGTGGCCCCAATATCTCTCAACTGAGCGGGGGTAACCGCTTTCACCGTCCCCTGGGTGCCCACCGGGGCGAAGACCGGGGTGGGAATTGAGCCATGAGGGGTATGAAAGACGCCGGCGCGGGCGCGCCCCTGGCGTGCGATGATTTCAAAACGAAAAGCAGGAAGAGTTATCACAGGCTGTGATTATACTCGCGTTCGCTTGTCTGACATAGTGTTTGCAGTGTTATAATTCTGTGGCTAATCCGAAGAGTTGTTCAGAATTTTAAGGAGAGAATCTATGCGAATGATGAATTTGCCAGGCCCAAAAGCAAGGGCTATTCTCAAGAGAGACCAGGCGGTCATCTCCCCCTCTTACCCGCGCGGGCAACCTTTCGTGTTGGATTATGGACGCGGCACCGAGGTATGGGATGTAGATGGCAACCGTTTCCTGGATTTTGCTGCTGGGATTGCTGTGGTCGCCACAGGGCATAGCCACCCCAAGGTGGTCAAAGCCATTCAGGAACAAGCCGAAAAGTTCATCCACATCTCCTCCGACTTCTACCATCCCAAGATGGTCGAGTTGGCGGAGAAACTCAACGAGATCGCCCCATTTCTGGACAATGCTGTCTCGTTTCTGACCAATTCGGGCACCGAGGCTGTAGAGGCTGCCATTAAATTGGCGCGGCATTATACGGGGCGCTCACAGTTCATTGGCTTTCTGGGGGCTTTCCACGGGCGCACGATGGGCTCGGTTACTTTCACGGCCAGTAAACCGACTTATCATCGTGGCTTTTATCCCCTCTTGAATGGCGTGGTCCATGTACCTTTCCCGGATCCTTATCGCCCGGTGTTGATCTCGAAGCCTGGGGAAGATTATGGCGAGACCGTGGTGCGTTTTATTGAGGAGGAGATCTTCGGTCACCTGCTGCCTCCAGATGACGTGGCAGGGATATTGGTGGAACCCATCCAGGGCGAAGGAGGCTATATAGTCCCGCCTCCAGGCTTCTTCCCTGCGCTGAGGGAGTTATGTGATCGCCATGGTCTTTTATTGATCGTGGATGAGGTCCAATCGGGGATGGGGAGGACCGGCAAATGGTGGGCCATTGAGCATTTTGAGGTCGAGCCGGATATCGTTTGCGCGGCTAAGGGGATTGCTTCGGGTGTGCCCATGGGAGCAATGATTGCCCGCGAACACCTGATGACCTGGCCTAAGGGTTCGCATGGAAATACATTTGGTGGCAATCCACTGGCATGCGCCGCGGCTTTAGCCACGATCGAGTTGCTTGAGTCTGAGTATCTCCAGAACGCCGCAGAAATGGGTGAATATACGCTGGATATTTTGGCGGAAATCCAGTCGCGGCACCCTTCGATTGGCGATGTGCGTGGAAAGGGCTTGATGATCGGGGTGGAATTTGTTTTAGACCGTCAGAGCAAGGTCCCAGCTGAGAAGTTACGCGATCGGGTTGTAGACCTGGCATTCAGTATGGGCTTGCTCTTGATGGGTTGTGGTAAGAGCACCATCCGCATTGCCCCTCCCCTGAGCGTTAAGAAGAACGAGATTGACGAGGCGATGAACATTTTTGAAGAGGCGATCAGCCTGGCTGAGAAGGAGCCTCAATTAACTCATGCTACCTGATTTTCGCGTTCGTCAGCGCGACTACCTCCTGGAGATTACCCGCCTGATTACCCAGGAACTTAACCTGGATAATCTTCTGGCGCGCATTTTACGCATTTCGGCGGAAATGCTGGCCGGCCAGGCGGGGTTAATTGCGTTGCGCGGCGAACGGGGGGGATGGACAGTGGCAGCTTCCCATGGTATCCCCCCCGCATTGCTACGTTATCTGGACCCACTCTTAGCGGCAGTGCCCGATCATGAAGACCCGGCGCGTTTTGAGTTGCCTGAGATCAATCGCCTGTTGCAAAAGATCACTCGCATTGCCAGCCTGGGACTGTTGACCGGGGTAGGGTTGCCCCTGATTGTGCGCAAGAAGGTGATTGGGGTG
>JBBILY010000030.1:11905-22207 GCA_037444705.1 Chloroflexota bacterium
CCTGGGGTTTTCTCAGCCAACGATCGCGCCCTCTTGCAGAGTTTTGCCGACCAAGCAGCCATTGCAGTCCACAATGCTCAGTTATATACCCATCTAAGCCGTGAGAAGCAACGTATGGATGCTTTGTTGGATTCGGCGGCGGATGGGATTTTGATTTTAGCCCCCGATCACACCATTGAGCGCTGCAATCCAGCCTTTGCGCGTATGCTGGGGTTGCCTCTGGAATATATCCATGGTCGTACGCATGAGGATGTCATCCAATGGGAACACCGTAAGGATGGCCTGACGCTGGAACAGGCAGAAGCAGGGGGCTGGCCGCTCACACCGAATGCCACTTTGTATGTGGAAGGGGATTTAAAAAGGCCGGGCATGTCTGCCTTGCCGGTGGGTATTACCTATGCGCCCTTGGTAAACCCCGAAGGAAATCTGGTGAATATCATTGCTACAGTGCGCGATATCACTCGTTTTCGCGAAGCGGAAGAGCTGAAAAGCACTTTCATCTCTGTGATCAGCCATGAGTTGAAAACCCCTGTGGCACTGATTAAAGGCTATGTGAGCACATTGCGCCGCGAGGATGCTACCTGGGATCGTAAGATCGTGGAGGATAGCCTGGCGGTTATCGAGGAAGAGGCGGATCGTTTAACGGAGTTGATCGAGAATTTATTGGATGCCTCGCGCCTGCAGGCGGGAGGTCTTTCGATCAACCTATCGGATGTCGCCCTGGATATCCTGGCTGAGCGTATCGCCGAACGTTTCCGCACCCAGACCACGCGCCATACCATTATTGTGGACTTCCCGCAAAACTTTCCCGTAGTTCTGGCAGATGAAAACCGCATTTCACAAGTGCTCTCAAACCTGCTCTCTAATGCCATCAAATACTCACCTGAGGGAGGGGAGATTCGCATCACGGGGCAAGTGCGCCCGGATCAGGTAATCATTTGCGTAAGCGATCAGGGGCCTGGGATTGCGCCGGATGAGATTCCGCATGTGTTCGATCGCTTTTATCGTTCTTCGCGAGCCTCACGCACCACCAAGGGCGCTGGCCTGGGCCTGTATCTGGCTAAAGCGGTTGTGGAGGCTCACCGTGGGCGTATCTGGGTAGACCCCAAACCAGGAGATGGGGCGCGCATCTGTTTTTCCTTGCCACGGACATGACCACCTTCAGTTTGATAGGTATTTTTAAAAATTTGGGAGATTTCTATGCCTAAAACCCGCATTAATTGCCCCAACTGCCGGCAGCCCATCCTTGCCGATTTGGAACAACTTTTCGACATGGGTGTTGACCCAACCGCAAAGCAGAAATTGCTTTCGGGTTTATATAATATCGTTCAATGTCCCCATTGTGGTTTTCAGGGGAACCTGGCGACACCGATCGTGTATCACGATCCGCAAAAGGAATTGCTGCTCACCTATTTTCCGCCTGAGGTGAATCTGCCTCCAGCCGAGCGCGAGCGTCTCTTGGGCAGCCTCATCAATCAAGTGGTGAGCAAACTGCCTCAGGAGAAGCGCAAGGGTTATCTCTTGCGCCCTCAAAGCGTGCTGACAATGCAGGGGATGTTGGAACGCATCCTGGAAGCAGATGGCATCACCCGCGAGATGATCCAGGCGCAACAAGCAAAACTAAATCTGATGCAACGTTTACTTAACACACCTCCTGGCGAGCGAGAAAGTATCCTGCGACAGGAGGAGAAATTGGTTGATGCAGAGTTTTTCGCCTTATTGAGCCGTTTAATTGAAGCCTCCCTGGCGAGCGGTGATCAAGGCTCCGCTCAGGCTCTGATTGAACTGGAAAAATCCATTATGCCGCTGACCACCTTTGGGCGTCAGTTACAGGAGCAAACCAGGGAAATTGAGGCAGCGGTGGCTGCCCTGCAACAGGCGCAACCGCTGACCAGAGAGAAATTACTCAATCTCGTGGTGAACGCCCCAAATGATTTACGCCTGAGCGCCCTGGTCAGCCTGGCGCGCCAGGGTATGGATTATATTTTCTTCCAGATGCTCAGTGAACGGATAGATCGGGCTGGGCCAGATGAGCGAGCACGTCTGGTGCAATTAAGGGAGCGTCTGCTAGAACTGACCCGTCGCATTGATCAACAACTGGAAGCGCGAGCTCAACAGGTTCGGGAGATGCTTAATCAAATTCTCCAGGCGCAGGACATTCGCCAGGCGATGCTACAAAATCTCCCCGTTGTTGACGAACTCTTCCTCCAGGAACTCAATCGGGCTTTGGAGACGGCGCGTCGGAACGGCGATTTAGACCAAATCGGCAAACTGCAGCAGGTTTTATCGGTGATCCAGGAAGCCTCGGCTCCACCCCCGGAGATCGCGTTTCTAGAAGAATTAGTGGATGCTCCCGACACTCAATCTCTACAGAGGCTGATGGAAGCCAATCGCAGTAAGATCACCCCCGAGTTTCTGGAAGCCCTGACCCAAATTCTGGCGCAGGTGGAAGACAGCCAGGATCAAGACCTGGTTGCAAAAATTCGGGAGATTCACCGCATGGCTTTACGCCAATCTATGGAGAGCGGCCTGAAAGGCTGAACCCGAGGCCTGGTCAATCTTCTGCGGGTGGATTTTCCAAACGCAGGCCATGACCGCGCACAGTGATGATGTACTCATGCGTAGGGTCTATGCTGGCCAGGCGCTCGCGTAATCTACGCACCAGAGCGTCCAAGGCTTGCTCGGAGACGGCGATGGCTTGTTCATCTCCCCAGACCGTTTCAATCAACTGGCGCCGGGAGACAACCTTTCCTTGCTGATCGTAGAGCCGTTCCAAAAGTTTATATTGCGAGGCGGACAAGGGTGGGAGCACTTCTCGCTCACCGATCCAGACCCGATGGGAGCGTTTCTCCAGGCGCAGGCGACCTGGTTTGGGTGGTGCCAGGATAAAATCTTCACCCTCTTCTAATGGTAGGGTAGCATCTGAACTCAGAAATGTAAATTTCTGTGCCAGGGCAATTTGGATGCTATCTCCGTCCTGGAGCAAAATGGGATTGGATACCCTGATTCCGTTGCAATGTGTGCCGTTCTTGCTGCCCAGGTCCTCCAGCAAGACACCTTCTGAGGTGGGGGTCAGGCGGGCATGCCTGCGAGATACCTGGCGATCGGAAATGACGATTTCACAAGAGGGGTCTCTCCCGATCAGAGTGATCGTGCGCAGCGACCAACGCTGACCATTGAGGGGGCCTGCCTGGGCGATTAAAACCGGTACCTCCTCGTTCTTTCTCTCCATCTTCGACCCTCCAAGAGTATAATATCATTTAAGATTGCCCTAGAGAAGAGAACTCGCCCTTTTTCACTTGAATCACACAGGAGTATGTTGATCTGGGGAGCATCTAATCCATCTGGTAATTTATAAGCATGCCGACGCCGCTAAAAGCAGGAGAAGTTTTAAGAAATCGTTACCGCATCAAACGCATAATTGGTCAAGGGGGGATGGGAAGCATTTATCTGGCTGATGACTTGCGCCTGGAAGGACGGCTGTGCGCCCTGAAAGAGGTGGAGCACGATCGTTCCTTGCCCTCGGAGATGCTTAAGCAAGCGCGCGAGCAATTCTTGCGAGAAGCCACGGTGTTGGCCCGCCTGGATCACCCTAATTTGCCCAAGGTGTCGGATTTCTTTTCGATTGGCGGCCGTGACTATCTGGTGATGGACTTCGTGCCCGGCAAAGACCTGCGCACCCTGATGCTGGAGGCACAACAGCGCGGAACCTTCCTGCCCGAGCGTGAAGTATTGGGGTGGGCTAACCAGTTGGCTGACGCTCTCAGTTATCTCCATAGCCAAAACCCGCCGATCCTGCATCGGGATATTAAACCCAGTAACCTGAAACTCACTCCAAATGGCATCTTGAAACTGGTTGACTTTGGGTTGGTGAAAATCTTAGCCTCTGACGAGATGACCATCACTATTCTGCAAGGACGGGGTACAGCCCTGTACACGCCATTAGAACAATATGGCGGCGACATGGGCCACACCGATGCCCGCAGTGATATTTATGCCTTCGGGGCCACGCTGTATCATTTGCTGACCAACACGCGCCCCATCGAAGCCAGGGAATTATTCCTGAACCCCAATAGTTTGATACCGCCACGCCAAATCAACCCTGATATCAGTCAACGCACGGAACGCGCCATCCTGTGGGCGATGAGCCTGCATCCCGAAGACCGGCCTCAGGATGTGGAGACCTTCCGTCGAGCTTTACTGGGAGACTGGAATCCAGTGACACGACCGCGCGCCCCATTGCCAGGCCCATCGCTGGCAGACCTGGTATCGTCACCGACGGAATTGACGCTGATCTGGATCTCAGCAGGGCTGGTGTTGCTGAGCCTGATTCTGACGCTCATCAGATAATTACCCTTGCGGCTTTTTGGGGATTAATAGAGCGCGCCATCCCCATGCAATCAAGATGCCCAGGCCACAACCCAGCAGGGTGACCAGGACAATGCCCCAGGCCCCCGAAGTGTCCATGAGGTGCCTGGCACCGGGCAATCCTAAGGCAAGATAACTATAGGCCAGCAACCCTCCGATCAGCACCAGGAAACCACTGCGCACACCCCAACGTACCTGAGCCAGGTAGGCGGAGAGTTTGTAGGAGGCGATGCTCAAGCCACTGACCAGGAACATGATCACCAGCCAATCTGAAAAGTAGGGGCGAGTTTGCAGCGGGGAGGTCTGAGCGTTCACCGCGGTTGGCAAGGGCGTGGGGACGAAAACAATTGTTGGGGTGAGGGTAGGGGTTTCGGTTGGCGTGGTGGTCGTGTGGGTTTCCGGCCCACCAGGTATTTCAAAATGTAAGATTTGGGAGACTTTGGCTGGTTCGCTCTCAGCCCGAATTTCTAACACGCCGGGAGCGTTGACTTGAATGGTTGTTCGGGCAATCCCATTCTGGGTAGACACTGTTTGAGGTAAGCCACTGGCCTCACCATTGAGGGTGGCAATGAACATCACCTGGGTTCCATCTGGCACCGGGTGGCCGTTATGATCCAGAATAACCCCGGTACGAACCGGGATAATATTACCCACGTTGAACACAGGTGTGGGTTGTGGTTCAGGTGTGCCTGTGGCTTCAGGGGTGTGGGGTTCGGGCAAGTCGAGTTGAAGGGTTATGGTTTGTTTTGGATCAGGTTGGGTGGCTGAAAACAGGTCATAGCCAATCCCGGGCACAGTAACCGGCAGCGCTCCGGCGGGGCGCAGTTCTCGAAAGAGCAGGCGAGCAGCCACGTCAATAAAACTGGGCCCTTTACTGTACAAAGCGTAGTAAGCCGTCAATTTAGAGATGTTGGTCGCATCCAGAAAATAGGGGGCATTGAAGGCAAAAACGATCAGGCGCTTCTGCTGGAAGAGATCGGGGCGCTCTGCCAGGAAACGATGTAAGGCTTGCGAGGTGGGATTATTGGAGGTGACGTCCAGCATCGCGAAGACCACCCAATTTGCCCGGCGTAAATCGCGTTGCATCTGGAAAGTTGATTCATCCCCCTCGAGCAATTTGATTAAATCCTGGTACGAGTAAGATGTCAGAAAGTAAGGGGTTATCAGACGGCCGGCCTGTGGGCCATATAAACGGATTACCGCTTGTTGTAAAGCATCCACTGCCAGGATGGGTTGCTCCGAGCATTGGCTACATTGTTTTGCGCTCCTGGCATCGGTGATGAAGACGATGCGCTCATTGCGGTTGGGTGGATCCGGAATAGCATCCTCCAGTTCGGCTAACGAAGGGCTGATCAGTGTGGCCGCTTCACGCGCGATTTCAAAGGGAACCTGAGATGTGTGGCTGAGGGGTTCGATCCCTTCGGTTGGGGGTAGGGTATAGACCAGAGAGAAAGTCCCATAAAGGCGATATTTCAGGGTTAAAATGCGCAGGACAGCTTCGTCCACCCTCTGAGCGAAGGCGGGGTCTTCGCGATACTTTTGCGAGAAAAATGCCAGGACGTCAATGATTGTGGTGTAAGCATCGCGATTTTCTTCTGAGGTGACATCTCCCAGATAAAGCAAATCATTGCCAGCCAGGAAGGCGTTGAGGGCCACGCGGCGGATATCGAAGGGTTGGCTGGGGTTGGTAAGTTCGAAAAAGCGGCGGACTGCTTTACTCCCCAAATCATCGCTGATTACGACCCCGCCGTTTTGTCGCCATGCGGCTAAGGGGGGCAAAGTCATTAAAAGGTTAAAGGCTTGCTGGTCGAAACTGATTGGGCGGGTGGTAGCGCGAATGTTGCCCTGGAAGCCCTGATAGCGGATGTGCGAGGTGAGCAGGGCGTCTGCGGTAGCCTGCGGTGAAGGGGCATTACCGGTGACATCGTAAAAGGGGGCCAGGTCGAAGTTCTCGAGTTGCTCCAGCGATTTGCGCACAGTGGCTACTTCTTCCTGGGGCAGGCGGTCGGCGCTGCCAATGCCGGGAAAATGTTTGGCGACGACCGCGATCTTTCCCTGGCTGCCTTGATGAACCCCTGTAATGAATGCCTTACCCATCTTGCCCACCCAGAATGGATCACCGCCGAATGAGCGCGTGCCCAGGCCGTTGCCGCTTTCCTGTTGCAGAGTTTCAAGCACATCCAGAGAGGGACCTAGAAGCATATTGATCCCCAAGGCAGATAACTCTTTACCCAGGACTGCGCCAGCTTGCTCAGCCAGGGCTGGATTCCAGGTTGCCCCGATCGCCATTTGATCTGGAAGGGGGGTGAGGCCGTTGAGGATTTGATCATTCGGATAGCCATCACCTTCCTGGGAAGTAGCGATGAAGAGGGGAATATACGATGGGGTAAAAGCCTCGCCTGAGGGGGATTGATGAGTTTGTTGTGAGGCAGCCCAGCGGTCTAATTGTAATTGACGGTTATGCCCCTGAACCTGATCTAGCCCCTCGAGGTCGCTTGAAAAGTTATCGTTCTTGGCCAGCAGGACCACCCCACCGATATAGTGGTTAACGATGAGGTCATAAATGGGAGTCTGGCTGCCTGCCTCGCTTCCCTGGAAGGTTACCAGAAAGAGTTGGCCCACTCGCTCTTCCGGAGTCAATTGTTGCAACAAAGCCTGAGCTTGATCTCGAGGCGAAAGACCTTGAGGGCGGTTGGCGGCTTGGCTGCCGCTGAAGGGGAACAGCAAGATCAGGAGAAGGAAGAGACAGTGGAACAGGTGCGCTCTGGAGTGCGTTCTTGACTTTAGTTTATGAACGGATAAAAGGTGCGAAAAGGCCGACATCATTTGAAACTTAGAACCTGAACAGAGGTTTCAGCCTCAATGATCTGATGCAGAAGTTGACGGCGCGCATTTCCGCTGAGGAATTCCAGGCGGCGAATCCCCAGAGGGTCAATCTCCTGGCGTAACAGGCGCACTTCTTCAGCCGATGGCAGAGAGGTCGGATGCACATCGGCGGAGATTTCCAATGGAAAGCCTGTATGGGCCTGAATTTGTTCGGGTGTGGTTCCGGGGTGATAGGAAATCAGCCGCATGCGCCCATGAGCAAAGTCGAACTGTCCCAGATCAGAAACCAGACAACGGGCTCCACAGCCCTGGGTGCGTTCGGGGGCATGTCCCAAGCCCGAGCGAACATCCAATTGAGGAACGAAAGTCGCTCGGGAGTGGCGGGGGACATAGAGGTAAATCTCATCCAGGAAGAGGGTCACATCGGGGATGCCCCCTGAGCCGGGCAGGCGTAGGCGGGGGTGAGAGCGCCCCTCGCCTAAGTAGTTTTTCCCAAAGGCGATGTTATTGAAGTTCCCGGCCGCATCCACCTGAGCTGGACGGAAGAACTCCTTCGGGCGCAAGGATGGCAGAATGTCGGCCGCCACGCGCACGAAACTGGCATGGGTCAGTGAGCGGTCAATCCATAGACTTTCGATCTGGGTTAGACCCAACGGAGCCGCTCGGTTACAGATGCCCTGGCCAATGGCAGAGGCAAAGTACAGATTGGGAGCATGGGTGTAACGGGCAAGCAGGTAGGCTGCGGCCACCAGGGGGGTTGCCAGGCCCTGCACCACAGTCTCTCCATCCCGGATTTGGCGGGCAATACAGGCCACCATAATTTCATCTGGGGTTATGTCTTCCATATTTTGTCCTCGACGATCTGGCGGTGCAGTTCAGCCTGAATATTCCCACCCGAGATGACCAGAACAGCAGGGCGGCGCGTAATTTTGCCACTCAACACCGCAGCCAGTGGCACTGCCGCCGAACCCTCGATGCGTTCCTTATATTGCTCCCAGGCGTAAACCATGGCTTGAGCAATCTCGGATTCACTGACCAGGAGCATGTCATCCACATAATGGCGCACCAGAGAAATGGTAATAGAAGCCTCCTCCACAGGCCCAGAGAGGCCATCGGCCAGGCTGGGTAGTTCATGAGTATGTTCTTGTGAGCCATGATGGTATAGATCATGCATAAAGGCTGATGCCTGGGATTGCACACCAATGACCTCAGGTTGAGGGGTTGTTGTTCTGGCCTCTTTCAAGGCGATGGCTATTCCGGAAATGAGGCCTCCACCCCCAACAGGCACGAGCCAGGTGTTCCCCTCAGTGGCTGGCAGTTCCTGGAGAGTCTCCAGGGCAATTGTTCCCTGGCCTGCTATGACCATGGGATCATTGTAAGGTGAAACCCAGGTGGCCCAAGTGGCACGCGCGTATTCCAACGCAGCGCGTTCGGCTTCGCCGTAGCCCCCGGGCACCAGGCGAAGGGTGGCTCCCAGGTGGCGCATCGCCTGCAGTTTGACAGGGGAGGCATGCTCAGAGGCGAACACAGTCACCGAGGCGTTTATCTGTTTTCCTGCCAGGGCCACTCCCTGGCCATGATTGCCCGCTGAGGCGGTGACTATGCCGCGCTCAATCTCTTGGGGCTGGAGGGCTAATAATTTATTATATGCCCCTCGAGCCTTAAAGGAACCGCTGATCTGATGGTTCTCCCATTTGAGGTAGATATTCAGGAGCGGGTCATAGGTCAGCGGAGTCTTACGGATATATGGGGCAATGCGCTCTAATGCCTGCACAATCGAATCATACGGGATCATCGCCATGCATCCGTGGTTGAATGTTCGCTATCGGTAACCAGAATCCGCCGTGCCAGCAAAGGATCATCGGTGAAAATGCCATCCACACCCATTTGGATCAGGCGGCGCATGTCCTCAGGCTGATTGACGGTGTAGACCTGGACTTTGCGGCGTCGTCTATGCATTCTCTCGACCAGCCTGGGCGAGACATCTCCCAGATAGGGATGGAGAGCCTGATAGGGGATCACATATCCTAACCAGGAACGCGCCCAGGCGCCATCTTTTCCCGGACGGGAAAGTAAGCCGATGGGTACTTCTGGGAGGAGGCGGTGAGCACGGATTAGGGCGATCGGGTTAAAAGACGAGAACATGACCCACTGGGTGAGATGATGTCGTCTAACCGCCTCAACCACCTTCAGCGGTAAATCATCATTTAGCGAGGCATAGTTCGTGAGTTCAATATTGATGAAGATTTTCTTGCCCAACGCCTCAAAGACCTCGTCCAGGGTGGGAATCGTTTCACCCTTATAAGCAATGTCAAAATGACTGCCGGCGTCCAGGCGACGCAGTTCGGCCAGGTTCTTTTCACTAACGCGACCATAGACACCTGTGGTACGCTCCAGGGTTTGGTCATGGAAGACAACCACATGACCATCTTTAGTGAGTTTGGCGTCCAATTCGATGGCATCTGCTCCCTGGCGCACTGCCAGGTCAAAGGCGGCAAGGGTGTTTTCGGGGGCATAGGCACTGGCGCCACGATGAGCGATGATTGTTGGAGTAGGTAGTTGATTAAACATATTTCACCAATCCAGCGAATTGTTGCACACCTTATAATTCCACGAAATAAGATTCAGCGGCGCGGTCAATCAAATCTTTAGTCATGGCCGGTTCCACTCCCAGATATCGGGCAATATCCAGGATTTGGTCACACAGGTCGCGCGGATGAGAGGCGCGCAATTTGCGGCCGCGCTTGATATACCATTCCTGTAAGAGGTAGGCTAACCCCTGGTCGCTATACGTGATGTTTTTACTGGCTGCCACACGGCGGAAGATTTCACGATATTCGTTGTAGGTGGGATCGCCAATTTCGATCTTGTGACGTAGACGGCGCAGGAATGCTTCATCAACAAGGTCTTTCGGTGGGAGATTGGTGGAAAACATGACCAGGACATCAAAAGGCACCTCAACTTTTCTACCTGTATGGAGGGTTATATAATCAATGCGGTTTTCCAGAGGCACGATCCAGAGGTTGAGCATGTCACGCGGTCGAACTTGTTGTCTGCCGAAGTCATCAATTAATAAAATGCCTCAATTGACTTTAAACTGGAAGGGCG
>JBBILY010000031.1:0-21826 GCA_037444705.1 Chloroflexota bacterium
GGTGGGTAGCCCCCAGGACGATATAGACCACGTTGGGGTAGTGAGAGAGGATCGCAGGCAGAGCCTGGATCACATATTCAATTCCCTTATTGGGCGATATTAACCCAAAGGTTAACAGCACGATCTTGCCTTCAACGTCAAAATGATCTTTATAAAAGTTCGAATCAATGAAAGGCACATCCGGGATGCCATGAGGGATCAACTCAATCTTCTCCATGGGCACACCGTAGATATCCTGGAGAAATTCAACACTGCGCTGGCTCATGGCGATCAGGCGATCAGATAACTGGGCCAATTCCTCTAAGACTTTACGCTGCATGGGGTCTGGATCGCGCAAAACCGTGTGCAGCGTGGTCACCACGGGCATGCGTAACTGACGTAATAAAGCCAATATATGGCTGCCGGCCGGTCCACCAAAGATGCCATATTCATGTTGCACGCATACCAGGTCAACATTGTTGATGTTGAGAAAATCGGCAGCCTGACGATAGGTGCTTACATCTTGTTCCGCCAGTTCGAAGCGCACACGTTCGGGATAATCATAGCCATCGGTTGAGTCGTTAACCGGGATGGCGAAGAAATTCACCTCCTGGTATAACGCTGCCAGGGTTTCACACAGGTCGGTATTGAAGGTGGCGATGCCGCATTGACGCGGCAGATAGTTGCCAATGAAAGCGATGCTTTTAAGATGGGGATAGGCTGCATTGACCATCTTATCACCTCCTGGATCGAATCATGACTTGTGGTGTGAGATTACCTCACCCCTAAACACCCTCGCGGCAGGAGGGAGGAGTTGAGGGCCGCGAGACCAAGTGGCACAATCTTGCTTCCCCTAGAGAGATTCTTATGCAGGTTGTCAATACCCGAGGCAGGCGAATAATAGACATGCTGCCGAGAGCAAGAGGTTAATCGCTTGGCTCTCAGGAGAAAAGAGATGAACTATAAAAAGAAGCGTGGCGCCTCGTCCCCAAACGCCATCAGTTCCACAGATTTTCGGCAAAATCGGGCGGCTTACTTAAATATCACAAGAGTCGCTCCTTGTCAAATTGAGTTGCATGTGGTGGACATACATTTTGTTCCCCCTGAGGCTGAGTTCACCCGAAATGGAAGGCGGATTGGCGGGATAAACTGGCGCGGAGCATTGCTCTATTTCTCTCACCTCCCCGGCTCATGGCGTGCGCGCCAGGCGAAAGCCCAGGGCTGGCGAGACGAAATCCGGTAGGGCGCCTTCACGTGCAGAGCAACGCGCCAGGCGATGGCTGTAATACCAGGCCCCGCCGCGAATGGCAAATTCTCCCTTGCTCTTCACATCTTCGCGCCCATCCTGGGAGCGGTAGGGATAAGGCTTGAGCAGACTCCCCGTCCACTCCCACACATTGCCAGCCATGTCGGCCACTCCCCAGGGGCTATCGCCGCCGGGTGAATATTCACCCACTGCGGTGGTGTTGCGTTTTCCGCTCTCGGCGGTATTACAGCGCCAGGGATCGAAGCCATTGCCCCAGGGGTAGAGGCGGTCATCGCTGCCGCGGGCTGCCCTCTCCCATTCGGCCTCAGTCGGCAGACGAAAGGCACCCCCGCTGATTTGCCCCTTGCAACGTTCTGTCAGCCACTGGCAATAGGCCAGAGCATCATTCAATGAAATGCCTACAACGGGATGGTTAGCGGCGCTTTCAGGGTAGTGAAAACCGATCCAACCGCGGGGCACGCGATGGCCGGTTTCCCAAACGAACTGATGATATTCGAGATTGGTCACCGGGAAGCGGGCGATCTCATAAGCGGGCAAATGGACGATATGTTGGGGCTGCTCGATCTGGAACAGGTCTTTTTCATACCATTCCAGCGCCCAATCTTCTTCCTGAATCACCAGGGTGCGAATCTGGTCATCGCTCGTTCCCATGATGAAGTCCCCCTCGGGGATCAGAATTAACTCCGGGGGCTTCACTTTGGTCAGCATTTTCCTCAAGGTGTGCAGCGAAGATTGCATGAGCCTTATCCTCAGGGGAGCGTAAAACTCAGATGGGTGGGTGAGGCGTGGGAGGTATCTCCCACGGCGCGCTGATAAATATCCGTGTATGTGGCGATAATCTTATCCACATTCTCGTCTATGCTCTGGCTGATAGCATAGAGATAGGGAGCGCCGGCGGCTTCTTCTTTATATTCATCCAGGTGATCAATCATGTCTAACAAGACACGTTCCCAGGCGCCTGGCGCATTCTGCACCAGCCAGCCATACGGGCGCAATTCCTGATAGGCAGGGCCTTCGCTCGCTACCCAGGGGATTTTCATCGCCATATATTCCAGCACCTTGATCCAGGAGCGTCGCTCATCATAAGCCCCATGCAGCGGCGCCAGGCCAATATCGAACTGTGCCAGCACCTGTGCCCATTCACTATAGGGCACCCAGGGCTGGTAGCGTTTTTGCTCTGGGGGCAGGGGCAAAGCCTCCAGGATGCGTTGGTCGCTGCCGCAAATCATCACCTTGACCTGGGGGCGCGCCCGGCAGACGTTCTTCAAAGCGCTCAGGATGCCGCTCTGGGTGAAACTTTGCAGGTGAGACAGGCTGCCGCCCCAGCCCAGGATGATCCCCTCATGCTCTACGGGTGAGACGTTTTCATAACGGCTGAGATCAATATAGTTGGGAAGATAATGCATCTCGGCAAACGCACGCCAATCTTCCATCAGGCGTTTGGAGGGCACGGTGGCGGCGTGCACCAGGCGCAAGCCCCACTTGAATTGGGTTAGCGGGGGTGGGTCAATCTTGTGTGGGGCTGCCCCGGCGCGGCGCACTATTCCCTGCTGCCAGAAGGCATAATTGGCGTTGCTGGGGTGCATGAGATGATAGGCGTCATCGAAATCGGCAATGACCGCTTTATCCTGAGCCTTCCAGTGTTGGATGGCAGAGAGCACCGGACCAAACAGGTTGCGCTGCACGACGATCACGTCTGCTGCGCCACAAACCGACTGGGCTAGTGGGGTGTGGTGGGCAAAGTCTTCAATGCTGAGCAAATCGGCGTGATGCCGGCCGCTGCGGTTGATGGCGCGCGCCGGCACAGCGCAACGCCATTCACTGCAATTCCATTCACTGGGACTATCGGCATAAACATAAACGATTCTCATCCGTAAGACCTTCTTCAAATGATTAGTCGGCCGCTAAATCCGATCCGGGGCTTCTCTTGCTGACCTGCAGGGTCTCTTCAATAACGCTCAACCACAGTTTTCCCAGGGCTTCCAGGTTGCGGGTGTGTGCCTTCTCCCACCCGGCTTTTCCCAAGGCGCTTCTCAAGTTAGCATCCAATACCAGTTGGCGCAGGCAGGTGTGCCATTCATCCGGGTCGCTGGCGATAAGCCCACCCTCGTGCCATTCAACATAGGCGGGTATGGGAGAGGCGATCCAGGGGATGCCCATCCTTCCCGCTTCCAACAGGCGGCGCTCGGAGAGGGTCTCATTGAAGGGCGTGGGGCGCAAAGGCACTAACAATATATCCACCTGCCCCAGCAGATATGGGAGATCCTCGCCGCCGACCAAAGGCAAATATAACCGCCGCGACTCGGGCAGGCTGTCGAAGAGTTGGTACACGCGCGGGTCGCCGGCGATCACCAGGTTAACCTGGGGAAATTCGCGCATCACCCGCAAGATCATGCGCCGTACTCGCGCCACATCTTCCACCTGCCCCGGCTGGCCGATCCAGCCCAGGTTCAGGGTATGAGGCGAGGGCGATAGACGCGGCCAGCGCTTCATCTCCAATGGCAGACACTCTGGCACCAGGCGGACGTGATGGCCTAAGGCAGACAGAGCGTTGGCCAGCACCCGGCTGGGCACGCAAACCATGTCGGCCAGCATCAGAGCCGAAGTATAAGCCCGGGCGCGTGGGGCAGACCCCAGACCCAGTTCCTCATAATCGGGGTGATCGAGGGGCAATTTTTCGTAATCGGCGTCCAGGTTGAGCAGCAACGGTAGCCGCGCCGCAACGCAGGCGGCCATGGCTTCCATGCAGGTTGGATCTGCGTGAGGGCGATAGGCGATGACCAGATCATAGCCTCTCAGGTCATCAGGCGGCAGACCCTGGCTGATCACCGTCTCGCAGTTTTGCTCTGCCAGGGCACGCACCGCGAGATGCTGGCGTGAGTGAGGCTCCTCGTCCACAGGCCCGAGGAAGAGCAGGCGCAGCGGCCGCTGGGGAGCGGGCGAGGGATCAATCATCGGGTGCAGGAGGTTAGGGGAGTGGTCATCTTCGGGGGCTGAGTTATGGGTTAGGGGCGCCATTTGTTCGAGCAAATCCTGGAGCATGCGCGCCAGGTCTGGCCGCCCTTCGGTATAGGCTTGACGGATGTTGAGTTCGAGCAAGGCTGGCAGAAGCGCCTCCACTTCAGGCAAGCGTTGGGCGACGATTTGAGCCGGGTGCGGGCTGTGGATGATCTCTTCCAACAATTGCCGCGCCTGTTCCACTTCTTCAGGGGCGATTAGCCTATCGTTGCCGGCCAGGCGCTGGATAAGGGTGGTAATACCTTCAGGCTGGCTATCTTCGGCGAAAATAGCCCCTGGGGGGCATTCCAGGCGCGCCAGGTGGAGGCGGCGCTGGATGTGCGGCTGCTCAGGTGTCAACCGCGCCGCCTGCTGATACAGCAGCCAGGCTGTTTCTCCATCGCCCTCAGCCAGATAGCAATCCCCCATAGCCAGATAGGCTTCCACGTCCTGAGGATGCTGGCGCAGGACGCTGGCATAGAGACGCAAGGCGTCCTCGATGCGATTGGCGTCCACATACGCCCGCGCCAGGGACTTACGGGCATCCAGGTCAACGGACAATTGAGGCTGCGCCTGGGTCATCTCGGCTCTCCGAAGTCAGCATTCCACCCCAATTTAACATGGAAGGGGGCTCAGGTCTATAAAGGGAGGGTGAAAGCAACATAAAGGATGGCTAAAGGTACTTTTTGGGGGCAGGGCAAAGCGCAAGTGGGTAGGCTAGATGCGCCGCCAGGATGACCTTCACGACTTGGCATGGCTAAGACACTAAACCGTTTTCTCTGCCAGCGCCTCCTGGATGAACGTCCCCAGCGCCTCCAGGCCTTCAGCCAGTTCCTGGTCGCCGTCCAGGCGGGCGGCCTGGGCGTTAGCGCGCACCAGGTGCAACACCTTTGCGCTCAACTGGTGGCGGTGCGCCTCCAGCGCCGCAAGCACATCCTCCGCGGCAAGCAATGTCTGCAACAGTTGAACTGCGGTGTCCATGTCCGCTGAGGCACCTTGCATTGCGCTGCTCCCTTGTGGCGGGTAGAGTGCCAACGCCTGCAGGGGGAGAAAGTCAGGCCAACGCGCCGCCAGGTCGTTGATCAGGCGTTGGCGTTCGTCCGTCGCGGGTAAGAGCAACAGGTGTTCAACGATTTTTAAGGCCGTCTTATGATTGCCAACGCGCAAACAAGCCTGCAGATATTCCTCCAGGAAGTCCAGGCGTTCCTGCCCGGATGGCAAGAGACGCTGATACAATAGCAGTGCCTCGCTTATAAACCCCTGTGCCAATAAGAGACTTGCCTTTAGGCGCAGTGCTTCAAAATCTTGCCCTTCCTCCGCCAACCAGGCCTGCAAACCGGCCTCAGCTTCCCGCCATTGCCCCTCAGCAATCCAGGCTTGTAACTGCCGCTGCCGCTTTTCCTGGGCGCGACGTGCCTGGGTTGCCACCTGCCTAGCTTGATCCACACAACCGCGACGAAAGAGCACCTGCATCCAGGCTTTCAGGAGGGTGGGGTGAGAGGGCCATCTCTCAACCAACCGCTCTATAACCCGCGCTAAGATAGCCGTTTCCTTGGGATAGTGTTCCACGACCCGCACAGCCCGCTCTGGGTAACGTTCCAGGTAACGGAACAAGGCGTTTTCAAATCGGTGTTGCTCTCCAAGTTGCAGATAAGCCTGGCAGAGTTGTTCCCATGCTTCGGCCGGCGCCTGAGGTTGAAGGGTTGCCTGTTCGAGGGCTTGGGCGGCTTTGCCCCAATCTTGCAGGCGCAAAAACAGCCCACCTATGATCAGGGGATCGGTGAAAAATTCAGGGTAGTTGGTGTAAAGTTCCAGCCATAGATGGTCCGCTTTGGGGTTGGCCACAGTGTGCAACATGGAAGACTGGTGCACCCGATAGCGGGCCAGGATTTCGGGCACCTGCACCCCCCACCCACCCATACGAGCGACCTTAAACCAAAGGTCGAAGTCTTCCCAGCCCATCACCCCCATTTTCGAGTATCCCCCTACTTCTTCCCACACCTTTTTGCGGATCAGGCTCATGGCGTCGATATAATTGCCATACTGAAACAGGCGCGGTTCCCAGGGCTGGGTGTTTTGCAGACCAATGGCTTCGCCAAATTTCTCCAAATAGCCATAAGCAAAACTGGCATCACAGCGATCCAAAGCTGCGGCCAGACGCTCCAAGCACGGTGGGTAGAGCAGGTTGTCCGCATCCAGGACGAATACATACGCGGTGCGTGCCAGGGTGAAGGCGGGGTTGCGCGCCGCAGCCAGGCCGCGATTCGCCTTATGCCGCACGAGCAGGGCGCGGCTGAAGCGTGCCCCATGCACCTGAAGCCAGCGCAGAGCTTCGCCTTCGGAGCCATCTTTGGAGCTGTCATCCACGATAATGAGGTCTATATCGCTCAGAGTCTGAGTGCGCACCGAATCCAGGCAAGCAGCAATGTAACGGCGGTAATTGTACAGGCTGATCGCCACCGTCACAGTGGGTGACCCTGGCCTCTGGTGTTGGAATAGAACATCTACGCCCAGGTTTAACCACTCATCGTTTGCTTTGTTCACAACCATATCCTTGTCTACTTTATAGTCTGTTCATCCGCCTTTGCCCCAGCCCTGTTTGCATGGAATGGATGGAGGCAGGCTCTCAGCGCCCCCAAGGTGTTCAGCCAGGGAGGATTTGTTCCAATAAGGGTCGCAGCGCATCTGCCAGGCGACAGTGCTGGGTGAGCGTATGATAGCCATGCTCAACGATCTCCTGGGCTTCCCGCTGCCCCTGAGGTGAGGCGAGATAGTATTCGAGCCGTTCAAGCATCTCCTGTAAGGGCGTCTCCACATAATCTACATTGGCGACAAAAGGTGGCGCAGGCTGACTGCTCTCGCTGATAACCAGATTCTTCTGCCAGATGCCGAGCAGGACCACGCGGTGCCATTCGAAATATTGGTCTCTGTCGCGGTGGATGTTGAGGGAAACCTTGGCGCGTTGAGCCAGCCCAATTACAGTTGTGGTGTTCATGTAGGTGCTCAAACCAGGGATGATGGGGCGGCGTGAGTCGGCCAGGTGGATATAGGTCTGGTACCTGGAAAACACGGGGGCAGCCTGGGCAAAGAAAGCCTCTCGCCGTGGGGTCAGGCCGCCCACGAAGAGCACATCTATCGGACGCTGCGCCCAAGGCTGGCTCAAATAGGAGCGTCGTCGGAGGCGCGGCTCCAGGAAGCAGGTGCCATAGTGATACGGCAGTTCTTTGATTTCACGGTATGGAGCAAAGCCTTCCACGTAACCCAGGGGCAACACCTGCACTTCGTAGCCTTTCTGACGGATCTGTTCAGCCGACCAGGCGTTGATGTCCCAGATGTGGGTAGCTCGATCGAATAGGCTGGCGCTCAGGGCAGCCCATTGGGTTGAGGGCTGCTCAGTATTGACCAGGATCAGGTTCGGTGGCAGGTTGCCGCGGCGCAACTCACCCCCTGCCCCCAGAAAGAAAAATTCATGGGGAGCGATGACCACGTGCCAGTTAGTATTGGGATTAAAACCGTGGGTCTCGTCGCTCAGCCTCACACCATATCCCAATTCCTTCAATCCAGCCGCGAGCAAGTCGCGAATTTCCCCGAAGAAGTAATTGCCTTTGGAGTTAATATAGAGGGTGAAATGTGTGCTAAGATGATTGCGATGAGGATGGGAACGCCTCCTCTTGTTGGGGGTGGGCTGAGAGGTAGAGCATTTGTCCTTCGCCATGAGGTCTATTGAGGTTGCGCCTGGCTCAGCGCCAGGGTCAGCGGCCAGGACGGCAGTCTGCTCCCCCCGCCCCATCGCCTCAGGTGTCGGGGAAACTGCCACCGCCTGTGGATAATACGGGCCTGACTGAGCGCACAGGGTGGCGTACAGGTCAACCATTTCAGGTGGCGCCTCAGTTGTTCTCAATTCTTCCATGGTTGCCTGGTTATGGCGCTGATTGCCAGCAATCGAAGTCAAAGCCAGTTCTAGCCTTCCAAGGTCTTGGGGGATGCCCGTGAACTCCAACAGGCGCAACAACTCCTCCTGCGGGCGCTTGAAATAAGTATCGTAGTGGGTGATCAGGAGCTGCTCAGCAGGAATTGCAGTTAGCAGGCGCTGATTGTAAACCGTCCACAGGTTAAAACTAAAGGCTGGAGACGAGTACCCGCGCCGATTTAGAGAGCGAGCCACTTCCAGCGGGTGCCGCAGGCAAATGATGACCTTAAGGTCAGGGATCAATTGCAGCCAAAATGGAAGGGTCAGGGAATTGCGTGGGTCTTTCCATCCCCAGGGCTCATGGCCCTCAAACTGACGCAGTAACTCCTGCGCCTGAGGCGTAATAGCGGACAATTCGGGCGCTTTTTCCCAGCCCGCCTCCATCACTGGGGGCAAATCCCACCCCCCGTGAAAATGAGACAGGATGGCTTCGTTGATCTGAAGGAACTTTATATTTTCCCAATAGCCTTCGGAGTTATCTGAGGTGGGAGGGAGCAGATCTGCCGTGTGGCCTAAATACAACCCGCACAGGTTCAAAAGCCGGGTTACCATCGAGGTGCCCGAACGGTGCATCCCTGCTACACAGACCACGCTCATTGGTTGACCTCTAGCAAAAGGCTGAGCCAGGGGTTGCGACCTGCCTCCAGGCGTCGAGATGCAGCCCGAGAGCGGCCAGCCTGACTTAACTGACGATAGACAGCCGCGTCGTTTACCAGGGTTTTTAGAGCCTCATACCACTCGCTGGATTGGGATACCAAAAGCCCACCTGCACCCCATTCCTGGAAAGCCGGAGCAGGCGAAGCCACCCAGGGCAGGCCACGTACGCCTGCCTCCAGCAAGGGCAAGTCGCTGCGAGCCTGGTTGTAGGCGTTGCTCTCCGAGGGTAAGAGCAACAAATCAAACTGCGCCAACAGATACGGATAATCCTCAATGCGTCCGGCCGGCAGGTATAAACGCCTCTCTTCAGCCACGTCTGAGAGAGCGCGATAGAGGGCATACTCCCCGGCAATGGACAGCAGCACTCGAGGGTTTTCCTGCACCAGGCGCCTTATCCCCTCTTTGATCAACCGCAGGTCGTTGGGTTCAGTATATAACCAAACCAGACCCAGGTTAAAGGTTGAGCGGGGCGGCGAAGGTTTGTGCCACAAGGGGTTTGCTGCGTCCCAAAGGTAGGGAATAACCTCCGCTCGACGGGTAAAAGCCTGATAGCGGCTGAGTAGAGAGGCGTGGGGAAAGGTGACCACATCCGCTTGGGGCAGAATCTGCTCCAAATGCCGCAGACCTTGGGGATTGCCGCCACCTCCGCGGGGATATTGCGGACTACTCCTGGGGATTGCGTGAAAATTGCGCTCCAGGTCCACGATCAGGCGCTTGCCAGCCGCTTTGGCTGCCCGACACACCTCTAGCAATTGGGGAGACAAGTGAGGATTGGCCACCACAAAGCAATCAAATTGCTCAAGATCCGTCGCTTCCAGGCGCAGGCTCACCTTGACCCTGGCGTTGCTTTGGGCCAGGGCGCGCGCTGGCACACCCAACCGCGCCTCGGTCGAGGCTTCGGGCGGGCCATAAAAAGCCACCCGCAGAGAAGGAGTAGCACCCGCAGGGGATGAGAATGGTGTCTCCTGCTGCTTAGTCTCGTTTCTGAGGTTTTTAAGCACAGCCAGTTTTTGGGCGTGTTCGGGGCGAGCCAGGCGTGGCAAGCCCGAAGCCGGGGCGGACAGGCGTTCTAATGCCTGACGCGCTTCGAGATGATCGGGCTGCATTTTCAACACCCGCTCATACAGCAGGCGGGCTGATTGTGACTCATCCGCGGCTTCATAACACTGTGCCAGCAGATACAATGCCTCGGGGTCGTCGGGGTTTGCCTTAACCAGTGAAGCCAGAATCTGCACCCCTTCTTCCATGCGCCCCTGGCGCAGATACACGCTCGCCAGGCTTTTCCATATCTGAGGGTTTTCACCATCGAGGGCAAGGGCGCGCTGATAAGCCACTGCGGCTGCTTCCAGGCGGCCTGCCAGGGCATAGGCTAACCCCAGTGAGGCTTGCGCCTCAGCCGAGTTCGGGAGCAGGGACGCCACCTGCTCAAAGTGCGGCAGGGCCTCATCCACCCGCCCCAATTGGATTAAACAGGTCCCCAGCCCGGTCAGCACGCCCGGTTCTTGAGGCACAAGGCTAGCCACCCCTTCCAGGGTGGTAAAGGCGGTTTGCCAATCTCCCTGACGGGCAGCTTCATCGGCCTGCGTCAACAGCGTCTCATATGATTTTGCATCCATGATCTTCACCCGGGTGTGGTTTATTCCCCTCCACTCTACGGTAAAGCCCCGATTTCCTCAATAAAAGGGCGCTGAAGATGGCGTAAAGACCGAATAAAAGAATATGCGGACAGGCAGAATTTATCCCACCTTTACGGACAGGCACACCCACGAAATTTACAATAACAAACAGTAATTATGCCGACTCAGACGGCGAAATGGGCGCAGGTTCACGCGCTACCCATTGTACTGGACGCTTGACCGATGAATCCGTTGATCAACACGATATCCTTAGCCCCAACCCCTGGCGGCAGCACGCCGCCAACTCAGAAGGGCAGTGAAAATCCGGCCGAGTTCCGTCAACTGCTCATCCTGCTTTTGCTCAGCAGCCTCAATCTGACAGGGGGCGGCGAGAACAATATGGGCAGCCTGAGCCCCAAGGCCTTGATGGCACCGCTCATGCTCACCCTGCTCGAAAAACTGCTCGCCCTGCAGGTGGAGAGTGAAACCACCCCCGACTCCAGCATCCCCCAGGGCTTACCCCTTCAGGGGCGCCTGACCCAGGCGGCTCATACCGGTCACATGGCTCTGGACCTGGCCGTCCCCGTGGGCACACCTGTCCAGGCGACCATGGATGGCAAGGTGGTTTTTGCCGGCTGGAATGACCAGGGTTATGGCAATCTGGTGATCCTGGAGAATGGGCCGTATCGGCTCTATTTTGCCCACCTCTCCCAAATTCCTGTAGAGGCGGGGCAATGGGTGAGGCGGGGGACGGTGCTCGGATATTCTGGCAATAGTGGTAACTCCACCGGCCCCCATCTCCATTACGAAGTGCGTAAAAATGGCCAGGCGGTAGATCCGACAGCGTTCGTGTAATGCCTGTAAAAGCGCTTTATGTATGGACAGGGGGTGAGTGAGCCAACAAATTTTCACCCTTCCTTTGCTTGCTTTTTATGGGGGCTTTACTGGCCTGTCGGTGGCCTTGTGCTAGGATGATGGATGGTTAATCTCCTATGGAAGCGATCTTCGACATCACCCCAGACGAGGTGCCGGTTTTCCTGGCCGAGGCCGAGGAACAACTGCAAGTTCTGGACGAGGGCCTGGTGCAATTGGAACGGGGTGGGCAAGAGCCTGGGCTTATGCAAGGGCTATTTCGCGCCGCTCATACCCTGAAAGGCTCGGCCGGGATGATCGGCCACCGCCGCATGGTAGAGCTGACCCACGCTTTGGAGACCGTTTTTGATAGGTTGCGGAAGGGTCAGTGCGAAATCGGGGAAGAACTTGTGGATGCCTGCCTGGAGGCGGTGGATGCCCTGCGCGCCCTGTGTGATGAGGTGCCCCAAGGCAGCCTCAGCCAGGTGGATATCCAGCCTCTGGTGGAGCGCCTCTCCAGTTGCACGCCTCTTGCGATCCCTCCGCCTGGCGGTGATCGAGGCTTGTTGACGCAAGGAGAGCCTGGCCTAAGCTCACAGGCTGCGCCAGCCCAGGCGACCTCAACCTTGCCTGAGGGCACCGCTTCCCCATTAACCATTCAAGCCACGATCTCACCCGATAGCGTCGCTTCAGCCGCGCGTGCTTTTCAAATCATGCTGGCCTTGCAGGAGATGGGACATATCCTCTCCATGCAACCCGATCAGGCCACGATTGAAACCGCCGCTCCGGTTCACCACTTTTGGGCTCAATTCGTCCCTGCCCGCCCGATGGACGAGGTGCGGGCAGCTCTGGCGGCTATTTCCGAAATCGAGAGTTTGAGCATTGAGGGTGAGGAGGTGATCCTGCCTACGCCTGTGACCTCTCTTGCTTCAAGGGTGCGGAAGCAGACTGAATCTCCAGCAGCGGTAGTGAAATCCCAGGGGCGGTAAATCCGTCTGGGCAACCTCCTGGTGGAGCATGGCTTAATCAGCGAAGCCCAGTTGCAAGAGGCCATCCGCGAACAGGAGCGCGCCAGCGGCCCCACCCCTCTACTGGGACAGGTGTTGGTGCGGATGGGGCTGATTACCCAGGAAGTGCTGGACGAAGTGCTGGCCGAGCAAAAGGAACAGAAGCAAAAGGTCGAGGCGTCGAGTGAAGCCTCGATCCCCAAGCCAGGGCGGACAGGCGATAAAACCGTGCGCACCAGCGTCGAGCGCCTGGATAATCTGATGAATCTGGTGGGCGAATTGATCACCGATCGCAACCGCCTGAACCTGATCCGCAACAACCTGAGCGCTCGCTTCGGCGGAGATGAACAGGTGAGCCAACTCTCCGAGACCATCGCCCATCTGGGACGCATCACCGATCAATTACAGGCAGAGGTGATGGGCATCCGCATGTTGCCCATTTCCAACCTGTTTAGCAAATTCCCACGCCTGGTGCGTGATCTGGCGCGTCAGGCGGGTAAGCAGGTTGACCTGGTGGTGCGCGGTGAAGAAACCGAACTTGACCGTTCGGTAATTGAGGTCATGAGTGATCCTTTGATCCACTTGCTGCGGAATGCCGTGGATCACGGCATCGAATCCCCGGAAGAACGCCTGGCCGCTGGAAAAACGGAGCGCGGCATCATCCTGCTCAATGCCCGACACGAACAGGGGCGCATCCTCGTTACGGTTGAAGACGATGGACGTGGGATTGACCTGGAGGGTGTCAAGGCTAAAGCCATCGAAAAGGGCCTGATTAGCAAAGCCGAAGCCGATGCCATGGATGCAGATCAGGCGCTGGAGTTGATCTTTGTGCCTGGCCTTTCGACCGCCCGGGCGGTGAGCGACATCTCTGGCCGCGGCGTGGGCATGGACATTGTGCGCAACAATATCCAGAGCCTGAACGGCTCGATTCAGGTGCAAACCTGGCCCGGACGCGGCACCCAGTTCCAAATCATCCTGCCGCTGACTCTGGCCATAGTGTCCACTCTGTTGGTGCAGGTGGGACAGGGGATATTCGCTATTCCCCTGACAGCGGTCAGCGAGATTTTGCGCCTGTCCCAAGCGGAAATCCGCAGCGTAAACGGTAAGCCGGTCATCCTATTGCGCAATCAGGTGTTACCTGTCGCCTGCCTGGCACAGGCCTTTAATTTTCAAGCCAGGAGCAATGGGCGGCAGGATGATAGGGTTTACATCGTGGTTGTCCGATCGGCTAAGGTGCAAATGGGGTTGATCGTGGACGATCTCCTAGGCGAAGAGGAGGTGGTGGTCAAGTCTTTGCATACGTTTCTGAGCAACATCCCGGGCATCGCCGCTGCGGCCGTCCTGGGAGACGGGCGTGTGGCGCTGATCCTGGATGTGCAGGGATTATTCAAGTGGATTTTCCATGACGCCCATAGCCTGGCGCACCCATGTTAGCGAGGTTGCCCTGGAAGCAGGATTCCTCAATTCCCATTGGGGTAGGTGGACTTAGCCCGAGAACTATTATGAGCGCTACACAAGCCCAGGAAAAACAACTTCATCGTTTGCTGATCATCATGGCTAATGAAGGCATTTACAATGCCGCGCGGGGCATTGCTGCCATGGTGGGCGATTCAGTGGTCGTCTCTCGGCCGCAGGTAAGGCAGGTGCCGCTGGCACAAATTCCCAACCTGCTGGGCAGCCCCGAAGTCGAGACAGTGGGGATTTACCTGCGCACCACCAATGAGATCGCCGTGCAGATCCTCTTGACCGTGCCTTATTCCTACGCCCTGGAACTGGTGGACCTGATGCTGGGTCAGCCGCCCAACACCACGAAGAAACTGGGCACGCTGGAACGCTCGGCATTGGCCGAACTGGGCAACCTGGGCGGCACTTATTTTTTAAATGCCGTAGCCTCGGCAACTGGCCTGAGCGCCCGCCCCACCCCGCCGGCGGTGCTGGTGGACATGGTCGGAGCCATTGTGGATATCCTCCTGGCGACCCCTGGCACGGGCGATAGCGAGCAGGTGTTGATGGTTCAGGCCACATTCTCGCGTGGCGAACGCCAGGCTCTGGTCGAATTCTGGGTCGTCCCCGACGGCGCCAGCCTGGATAACGTAGCCAGAAAGGGCCTCAACCCAGCATGTTAAACACGGTTGCCGTGGGTTTGGGTGAATTGTATGTCAGCCGCTCGCCTAACGACGTATTGGTGGCTTATGGCTTGGGTTCATGCCTGGGGATCGGCATGTACGATCCGCTGGCCAAGATTGCTGGCCTGGTGCACGCCGTGCTTCCCTATCACCCCAACGGCAATAACCAGCAGTCGCCCAGGTATGTGGACAGCGGTCTGGTGGCCCTGCTGGTGGAGATGCTGCGCGCCGGGGCGGAGCACAAACGCCTGGTCGTGCGCATGGTTGGGGGAGCCAATATGCTGACCATTCCTGGCTTTACGCAGACCTTTAACATCGGCAGCCGCAATGTCGAAGCCGCCTATCACACCTTGCAAATGCTTGATCTCCGCTTGACCAGCCAGGAGGTGGGCGGCAACGTTGGCCGTACCCTGCGTTTTTATGTGGCAGATGGTCGCATGACCATCCGCACGATTGGTAATCTGGAAAGAGAAATTTAGTTGAGGAGGCCACCTGCATATGTCGAAAATTCTGATCGTGGACGATGCCGAATTCCTGCGCGTGCGCATTTCCAAAATGCTCGGCGGGGAAGGCTTTGAAATCCTGGAAGCAGAAAACGGCGCCAGAGCGGTGGAGATGTATAAGGCTGCTCAACCCGACCTGGTGCTGATGGACATCACCATGCCCGAGATGGATGGCTTGACCGCCCTCAAAGAAATCCGCGCTTATGATCCCAAGGCGCGGGTGATCATGCTCACCGCCCTGGGACAGGAATCGGTGGTGCTGGAGGCCATTAAATCTGGGGCGCGGGATTTCATCGTCAAGCCCTTTGAGAGGGAGCGCGTTATGAGCGCGATCATTAAACTCTTGGGATAAAGGCTCATGTCCCTGGCTAATTCTGAGAGCGATTCTCCCATCCGCCTGCTGATCGTGGATGATTCTGCCTTTGTGCGTTTCACCCTTTCGCGTCGCCTGAACGAGGAGCCCGGCCTGCAGGTGGTTGGCGTGGCTCGCGATGGGGAAGAGGCCCTGGCGCTTATCCCTCAACTTGATCCACAGGTGATCACCCTGGATGTGGAGATGCCCCGCATGGATGGTTTGAGCACTCTGCGTCATATCATGGCGCATTATCCCCGTCCGGTGGTGATGCTCAGTAACCTGACCAGCGAGGGAGCCCAGGAGACTATTCAGGCTCTCACCTGGGGGGCGGTGGACTTCATCGCTAAACCTGCGGCCAGGGCCAACCTGGAGGCGATCTTACCCGAAGTGGTGAGCAAAATTCGGCGCGCCGCCCGCGCCCGCGTCCAGCCTGGCAACTTCTCTCGTCCCGAGGTGCCCCCTGTCTCCACCCCGCCTCAGAAAGCCCAACCGCGTCCCTTGCGAGGCAGCGATAAAGTGGTGGTGATCGGGGCTTCCACCGGCGGTCCACGCGCCCTGAACACCCTGCTGCCTCTGCTCCCGCCCGACCTGCCCGCGGCTGTGCTCATCGTGCAGCACATGCCGGCTGGCTTCACCCGCTCCCTAGCCGAGCGCCTCGACCTAAGTTCTCACCTGATTGTCAAGGAAGCCGCCCCCGGCGATCGCCTGGAAGCCGGACGGGCTTTGCTGGCCCCGGGTGGTTTTCACATGACGGTGAACGGACAAGGGGGGATTGCCCTCAACCAGAACCCACCTGTGCACGGCGTCCGCCCGGCTCTGGATGTGACGTTGGCCTCGGTGGTTCAACGCTTTGGCGCCGCCACAATTGGCGTGGTGCTGACCGGAATGGGTAATGACGGCAGCCAGGGTGCGGCGCTTATTCGCCACAGCGGTGGGCGCGTCATCGCAGAAGATCAGTCTTCGTGTGTGGTGTGGGGGATGCCGCGCAGTGTGATCGAGGCCGGCCTGGCAGACGAGGTGGTGCCGCTGCCCCAGATGGCAGAAGCCATCGCCAGGGCGGTGCGCGCGGAGGAGCCCCTTAGGGGTTGATGTTTTAGAGGCCGCTATGGATATGGAGACTTACCAATGGCTCAAACATGCGGTCAGGAGGCTTGTGGAAGTCAACCTGGAGGCGTATAAGGATGAACAGGTGCGCCGACGGCTGGATTCGTGGCTGGTACGCAGCGGCGCTTCTACCTGGCAGGCCTATATCCAGCGCCTGAGTGATGATGCCACCGAGCGCGAGCGCTTTCGCAACTATTTGACCATCAATGTCTCTGCTTTCTTGCGTGACCCCGATCGTTGGCAGATGTTGCGAGAGCAGGTGTTACCCGCCCTGATGCAATCTGCCCTGCGCCTGAAACCCCCGCGCAGCCGCCTGCGTGCCTGGAGCGCCGGTTGTTCCATTGGAGCGGAGGCCTACTCCCTAGCCATCCTGCTGGATGAGATAACCCCTGGTGCACGCCATTCCATCCTGGCCAGCGATATTGACCGTGGCGCTCTGGCCAAGGCCAGGGATGGTGGCCCTTATACCGGCGAAGAGGTGCAAAATCTCTCACCCCAACAGCGATTGAATTATCTCCAGCCTGGCGGCCCGCCCTTCTTTGTCCAGGCGGCATTGAGACGGCGAGTAGAGTTCTTCGAGCACGACTTGCTCTCTCAGCCGCTCCCAGATCAATTGGATTTGATCATCTGTCGCAATGTGGTGATCTATTTCACCGCGGAAGCCAAAAGTGACCTGTATCGTAAATTTCATCAAGCCTTGCGCCCTGGTGGGGTGCTCTTTCTCGGCGCCACCGAAGTCATCCCCCGCCCGCATGAGATAGGATTTCGCTACCACGGCCTGTCGTTTTATCAAAAGGAGGACAAGCGTTGAGGCACGCCGCTGTGAAAAAGGTGAAGCGCGGTTAGATGTGTCCATCCCTGAGAAGGGTAATTGCCGATGAAAACCAATCCAAATCTGAACCAACTGATCGCCCGTTTGGGTGAATTGCCGCCCATGCCCCAGGTGGCTCAAAAAGCATTGGAACTTATCCGCGATCCGCGCTCCAATATGGCCGACCTGGCGCGCGTGTTAGCCATAGATGAAGCCATGGCCAGCCTGGTGTTGCGCTGGGCTAACTCGGCCTATTACGGCCTGAAGTATCCAGTTGCCACCGTGCAACAGGCGGTGACCTTCCTGGGACAGAGAACCCTACACAGCCTGATCCTGGCAGCCTCAGTAGCCTCGCTCTTGGAGCGCCCCGCCCCGGGTTACGCCCTGGAACGAGGGGAATTGTGGCGCCATTCCCTGGGGGTGGCGGCCGGAGCGCGCCTGTTAGCCGCCAGGTTTGGCAGCCACCTGGCCGAAGAGGCCTATCACGCTGGCTTGTTGTGTGACATCGGCAAACTGGCTCTGGAATCCCTGTTGCGCACGGTGAACCTGGAGGCTGAGTCGCTGAAAAATCGCCCTTTCTCCGACCTGGAGCGCGACCTTTTCGGTGTGGATCACGCTGCCCTGGGGGCAGAGATGGCACGCCGTTGGAACCTGCCTATTGCCCTGGTGGACGCCATTGCCCATCATCATGCGCCCTCTCAGGCAGAAGAAGGAGCCATACTGGCTGCTGCTGTCCACCTGGCCGATGCGGCGGTGATGATGATGGGTATCGGCATCGGACGGGATGGCCTGCAATACACCCTCGACCCCCTGGCTTGTGAGCGCCTGGATTGGAACGAGGCCCGCTTTGGTGAACTGGCAGAAAAGATACTCCCTTTCATTGAAGAAGCAGACAAGTTTATTCGGTTAAGGAGAACGTGAGCATGAATGTAAAATTCTTGAATCCTTTCCTGGAAGCCGCCTCGGAAGTGCTCAAGGCCGAGTGTGGGCTGGAAGTGCAACGCGGCAGCCTGACCCTGCAGAAATCATCCCTCACTGCCGACGACATCACGGTCTTGATCAGCCTGGTTGGGCAAGTGAAGGGCGTGGTGTTGTATGGGCTCTCCACCGCCACCGGCCTGGCGTTAGTGTCACGCGTGATGAGCCAGCCCTTCGAAGCCTTCGACAACCTGGCGCAGAGCGGTGTAGCGGAATTGGGAAACGTCATCACCGGGCGGGCCTCGGTCAAGTTAGCACAGGCGGGTTATGAGGTCAATATTTCACCCCCAACGCTGATTCAAGGCAAGGGCACCATGATCTCCACCCTGGACTTTGCCCGCATCTGCGTACCCCTGCGGACTGAAGTGGGCGAGGTGATAGCCCATTTGGCCTTGCGCGAAAGCCCACCCGGTGCAAATGTGCCGCTCACGCTCAGCGGAGGGGCGAAGTATGGGGGTTAACCATGGGCGCTTTGGGCGGTTGAGGCCGGGCATTAGCCCATGGCTTAGGCGGCGGCAATCCCAAAGGTTGGCTTGACCCAATCAACTCATGGAGGTGTAAACATGCAGATATTCAAGAGCATCCAACTCAAATCCATACAAATGCGCATCACCCTGTGGTCAGGGTTATGCATGTTGATCACTGGGCTGTCAATCGTGATCTATTCGGCCACGGTGCAGCGTTCGTTGACCATCCATGCCGCCGAGCAAGAAGCCTTGGCGGTTGCCAGAGCCAACGCTCAAACAATCCACAACGACCTCAATCACGCCCTGGAAGAGGCGCGCACCCTGGCTTACATCTTTGCCAGCAACAAAACGGAAAGTTATAACCTGAGCCGTGAACAAGCCACCGCTATGCTTAAACAGGTTCTGCGGCAAAACCCGCAATTCGTGGGCATCTTCAGTTGCTGGGAACCCAACGCCTATGATGGTAAAGACCAGGAGTATATCAATAGCCCTGGCAGCGACTGGGCAGGGCGTTTTGTCCCCTATTGGGTGCAATCCAAGGCTGGCCTTTCCCTCTTTCCTTCTAAAAAGGACCTTGCCGGTGACTGGTATCTGATCCCCAAGGAAACGCGGCAAGAAGCCATCATCGAGCCCTATACGTATCCCCTGGATGGGGAGGATGTATTGCTGACCACGGTCGTCGCCCCAGTGGTCGTGCGGGGTGAATTCTATGGCACAGTGGGGGTAGACTTCCGCCTGGACCATTTCCAGAAATTGGCCGATCAGGTGGAGGCTTATGGCGGCAACGCCCGTTTGGCGCTGATCAGCAATCGGGGAACGCTGCTGGCAGTCACCGGCCAACCCGAATTGGTGGGTAAAGGGTTGGAGAGCCTGTACGCGGATGCCCAAGAGGGGCTGGAAATCGTGCAAAAGGGTGAAGAACGCATCCGAACTGATCGAGAAGCGTTGGAGGTTTTTATCCCGCTCCGCTTTGGCAACACCAACACCCCCTGGGCTATTAGCCTTAGCGTTCCCATGAGTCAGATCACAGCCGAGGCTGACGCTGCCATGTGGCGCATGATGGGCATCGGAATAGCGCTATCAGCCCTGGCGCTGGGGTTGCTGTGGGTGGTGGCGGGACAGATCGCCCAGCCCATTCGTAAAGTCACCCTGGCGGCGCGAAACATCGCCCAGGGAGACCTGGAACAGACTGTGGACATCCAGCGCGGCGACGAGGTGGGGCAACTGGCTGAGGCTTTCCGCCAGATGCTTGGCTATTTGAAAGAGGTGGGTAGCGTTGCCCATTGCATGGCTGATGGCGATTTGAGCCTGGACATCCAACCGCGCTCCGAACGTGATCTGCTGGGCAAAGCCTTTGCTCAAATGGTGGTGAACCTGCGCCGATTGGTGGAGCAGATGCGTGAGAGCGCCATTAGCCTGAACACCGCCTCGGCGCAACTGGCGACGGCCGCCAACCAGGCAGGCCAGGCCACGGCGCAGATCGCCGCCACCATGCAACAGGTGGCGCGTGGCGCTGCTCAGCAATCCGAAGCGGTGGGGCGCACTGCCAACGCCGTGGAGCAGATGACGCGGGCGATTGATGGTATCGTCCGCGGTGCTCAGGAGCAAGCCGTGGCAGTGTCTAAAGCCTCCAATGTCACGGTACAGATTTCATCAGCCATTGCCCAGGTGGCTCGCAACGCCCAAGAAGTCTCGACGGAATCCCAAGAAGCGGCAGCCTCGGCTCGCGCCGGCGCTCAGACCGTGCAGCAAAACGTCCAGGGTATGCAAGCGATTAACACGCGGGTAAGCCTGGCGGCGCAAAAGGTGCAGGAGATGGGGCATCGCTCCAGCCAGATCGGCGTGATCGTGGAGACTATCGAGGATATCGCCTCTCAAACCAACTTGCTGGCGCTAAACGCAGCCATCGAAGCCGCTCGCGCCGGGGAACACGGCAAAGGCTTTGCCGTGGTGGCCGATGAAGTGCGTAAACTGGCTGAGCGTGCTGCAGTCGCCACCAAAGAGATCGGCGCTCTCATCCGTTCTATCCAGCAGGCGGTGAGCGAGGCGGTAGCTGCCATGCAGGAGAGCAGCCGCGAAGTCGAAGCAGGTCTCGGCCGCGCCCAAAGCATCGGTGAGGAACTGGAGACGATCTTACAAGCAGTAGAAGCCGTTTCACAACAGGCGCAACAAGCTGCCCAGGCGGCGGAGCGCATGAATAGCCTTTCCAACGAACTGGTCGCCGCTATGGATGCGGTCTCGGCAGTGGTGGAGGAAAACACAGCGGTCACCGAGCAGATGAGCGCCAATTCCGGTGACGTGTCTCAGGCCATTGAAAACATCGCTGCCGTCTCCGAAGAGAACTCGGCAGCCATCGAAGAGGTCTCGGCCTCGGCCGAGGAAATGAGCGCTCAGGTACAGGAGGTGAGCGCTTCGGCCCAGACCCTGGCCGAGATGGCCAATACCCTGCAGGGCATAGTGGCCTACTTTAAACTCCTCCACGAGCAGGCAGATCGTGAAGATCCGCCCAATCTGAACCAGCCTTCTCGGGCTCGGGAGGTGGCTGAGGCTCTCTCCCTGCTATCGGGCGAGGATAATGGCCGCTATGCGCCACCCATGGAGGGATAAACCATGGAACGTCAACAGGTGGTTTTCACTCTGGCTGGTGAACAATATGGCGTGGACATCGCCGCTGTTGAGAGCATCATCAAATTGCAGCCCATCACCGCCGTGCCGCGCACCCCAGCCTTTGTGGAAGGGGTGACTAATCTGCGCGGCAGCGTGTTGCCCGTGATAGACCTGCGCAAACGCCTGGGGCTGGTTCCCGTCTCTGCTTCCCCTGCTGAGATCAAAGACGAGGCAGGCGGCTACACCAAAGACACGCGCATCGTGGTGGTCTCCCTGGATGGGATAAAGGTGGGCATGATCGTTGACGCCGTGACCGAGGTGTTGCGTGTGGCGGGTGAAGCCATCGAACCCCCACCCCCGATGGTGAGCACAGTTGATACGGCTTTCATCACTGGCATCGCCAAGGTTGGGGCAGTCAATAGCGCCTCTACCCTGGACGGCAACCAGAGAGAGCCTCGGAGCCAGGCCGCCCGCCTGGTGATCTTGCTGGACCTGGTTCGGGTGCTCTCGCTGGAGGAGAAGGCCGAATT
>JBBILY010000032.1:0-21535 GCA_037444705.1 Chloroflexota bacterium
GCCAACCTTTCACCCAGCATAAGGAGCAAGTACCCCATCAATAGCGTCACCAGATTGCTTACTCCAGAGATGAAGGCCCACTGAATACCACTTCTCTCGTCAACGGCCGTCCTATATGTGACCTCAAAACCAACAGGTCTTATGTGAAACGCTTCATATTCGCCGTAAGGCATCGCCATCAATGCATGCGTTCCTTCGTGGACGGTGAGTAGTACTAACACTGCAAGTAGGAAGGCCAACCATTTCTCCATCGTTCATCTCCCAATTGCTAACATTGCGTTAAGCGGGCTAACGATACCGAGTGCAGCGAGGCGAAGCCTGTCGGGTGCACCCCTCACGATGGCAAGGCTGTCCTGTTTCCTGGGGGGAACAGGGACACATGCACAGTATACTCAAAAATGGCAGGCACGTAGGCCATTCAACCGCAGCGCTATCGCAGGTGGAGCAATACATATAGAAAGCTGCTAAACTCGGCCTGCAACTCTCCGCGGCGTGATATGGAGAGATGTTTCCCATGATGCGATGTAAGGTGCATTTTAGTAATAAAATAATCCATCATCATCTATCGAAAACTTTCAGCACGGGATAAATCCCTGGCTCAATTCCTGCAAGCCCCTGGCAGGGCTTTCACGCCCTCAGGCGGGGTTTCAACCCGCCGAAACCACGGGATAAATCCCTGCCTCAATTCATGTAAGCCCCTGATGGGGCTTGCATGTCCTTAGGCGGGGTTTCAACCCGCCGAGACCGCACGGGATAAATCCCTGGCTCAATTCATCAATTCCGCACGGGATAAATCCCTGGCTCAATTCATGCTCAATTCATGCAAGTCCTTCGGGCTAATGTCTATGTTGCGTAAATTAGCTAAAACAAAGCAATTTTATTCTTCGTCATCGCTTATCTCGTAAATGCCAAGGAATGTTTTATCCCGATGATGTTCTTTCTGTTTTGCGGCATAGGCCATAACGGTTTCCAACGATCTTTCGCCAATGGTCAGCGCGCCATAACCGCTCTGCCACTGAAATTGACCGTCACTTCCAGGCATATGATTGATGGCATAAGAGCTGGCGCCTTTAATTTGCCGTACACATTCTGATACCGATACTTTGGGTGGTATAGACACCACTACATGCACATGGTCATCTACATTTCCGGCAGCATGGATTTTTAATCCCAGTTCCTTTGCTTTACGGTACAACACGCCATAGAACATCTTCTCGCGTTCACCGGTCAAAGTCGGCTGGCGGTCATGGGTTGACCAAATGAGATGATAATGGAGGCGCCAATAGGTCATATTCGTTCCTTTCCTTGTTCCCGAACCCGCGCGGGATAAATCCCTGGCTCAATTCATAGAAGCCCCTGGCGGGGCTTCCATGCCCTCGGGCGGGGTTTCAACCCGCCGAACCCGCGCGGGATAAATCCCTGGCTCAATTCCTGCAAGCCTCTGGCGGGGCTTCCATGGTCTCAGGCCGGGTTTCAACCCACCGAAACCTCCCATGCTCTCAGGCCGGGTTTCAACCGACCGATCGCTGCCATTCCCTCAGGCCGTGTTTCTTTCCGCCGAAAGTGGCCCTCCCATGCTCTCAGGCCGGGTTTCAACCCGCCGAAACCTCCCACTCTCATAATTGCTTGTATCATATACTAAAGCAAATTCAGAGTCAAGCACCCATAGCCAGACACCCCTCCCACCGCACCGAACGGGCCGGCATAGATTGTTACCCCGGCAGGGATTAGGATTGCCCTCAAAACTTTGCTGAAACGCGGCTGATAGAGCGGTCAACCCTCCGCCTCATCCGTGTGGCTGTCGGCATGGGGGGTGGGGTTTTCCCTTTGGCCGATCAGAAACAGGCAACATGTACCACCCCGCCCATCGCTGGCCAGTTTTTTGACCTGATGGGCGGGAACGCCGCATAAAACCTCGATCAAATAAGCGTCCATTTGACACAATTGCGGATGTTGAGCCAGGATAGCGCCATAGGGGCAGTGTCCCAAGAGCACATGCGGCGCCTGAGCATGGGCTTCCCAGCGCGCCTGGTAGTTCATCTGGTTTAATCGCTCCACCGTCTGGTGCAGGCGACGGGTGAGGTGCAGCGTGGGCGCAGGGGGATTGGGGGCCAGGTAGTGTGCCAGTTGGCGCAACCTGTGTGGTCGGTCTTCGGTTGGCAAGGGCTGCAGCAGGGTTGTGAGCAGGGCGCTGGCCAGGCGTTCCAGGTTGTGGCTCTGAGTGTGGCGCGTCAGGTCATATAAGAGGGCAGGGCGACCGCGTCCGCGGGGAGGGTGTTTGGAGGTCACCTCCACCGCGCCTTCTTGCTCCAGGAGGGCCAGATGATGGCGCACATTGGCGACCGTGGTCTTGAGGGCGCGCGCCAGTTCGCTCACTGGGGTCGGCCCTTTTCTCTGCAAATAGTCCAGAATGCGTGCCCGAGTGGACATAGGTTATGTACCCTATTATATCCTGAAAAAAGAAATTTTGATAATATATATTATCTTTAATTTGGGTTGACAGAGGCTTGAGAGGGGGTATAATTAGGTGGCTATGGAAGATCCGCTCACCTGGGATGACAGTTATGCCATTGCTCTGGCGCTACAGGAGCGGCATCCTCATGTGAACCTGGAAGATGTCTCCTTAGGCATGATCTATCGCTGGACGCTTGAATTGCCCGGCTTTTGCGATGACCCACATCTGGCGAATGATGCCATCCTCACGGAAATTTATCAAACCTGGTTGGAGGAGGTAAATCCTATATGAGCGATGAACTCAACACCCCCGGCTACGAGATTCCGCCTGAACTGCGGAGCTCGGTGGCCATCACCACCCTGGACAAGATTTACAACTGGGGGCGGCGTTCTTCTATCTGGCCAATGATGTTTGGCCTGGCTTGCTGTGCCATCGAGATGATCTGCACCGCCGCCAGCCGCTACGACTTATCCCGCTTTGGCATGGAAGTCATGCGCCCCAGCCCGCGCCAGGCAGACCTGATGATCGTCTCCGGCACGGTGACCAAAAAGATGATCCCACAGATTGTGCGCCTGTACAATCAAATGCCCGAACCCAAATATGTGGTCGCCATGGGCGCTTGCGCCTCTGGTGGCGGGCCTTTTAAAGAAGGATATAACGTGGTCTCCGGGGTAGACGCCTATATTCCGGTGGATGTGTATATCCCGGGCTGTCCGCCCACCCCCCAGGCGCTTTTGAACGGCTTGATCGCCCTGCAAAAGAAGATAGACACGCAATCTGTGCGTAATGTCCGCTGGTACAAGGAAGGCAGTGAGACCATTCCGGTGCCCGTCTTGGGGCCCGATATTATGGATCCGCGCCAGTATGACCTGATCAAGAAATACACCCAGGAAAAACTGGCCGCTGAACAGGCGGCTGAGGCTGCCCCTGCCGGCGGCGAAACTGCGTAATCTGGAGCGAATATGAGCGAACACATTCTAACGGCTGAAACTACTCTGGAAGCGCGATTTCCGGGGGTGGTTACCCCAGATACCCGTAAGGGCTATCAAGGTTACCTGGTGCAGGCCGATCATCTCATCCAGGTGGCAACCGCCCTCAGGGATGAATATGGCTATGATTATCTCTCCTCCGTCACCGGCGTGGATTACCTGCCTGAAGGGAAGATGGAGGTGGTGTATCACCTGTACCGCAGCACGGGTGGCCCTGGCCTGGTGATTAAAACCCAGGTGCCGCGCCAGGAGGCCGCAGTCCCCTCCCTGGTCCCCGTCTATCCTGGGGCCGAGTTTCAAGAGCGAGAAGCCTGGGATCTGCTGGGCATTCGCTTTGTGGGTCATCCCGACCTGCGCCGGATCCTGATGTGGGAAGGCTTCCATGGCCATCCCCTGCGCAAAGACTGGCGCGAGCCTTATTTCGAAGAAGAAACCAAACCCTTCAAGAACCGTTGGCCGGATGGACATGTCTATCGGGTTGAGGACAAAAACCCCTTCCATGGGAATGTGGATTATCCCGCCGGTTTTGACCCGGAAACCTGGACGCCAGAGGGCGAGGCGGCGTTATATGCCAGCTTGGCGCGCCTGGGACAAACCGATGAAGGGGCCGGCCTCAAGACCGATTATGTGGTGGTCAATCTGGGCCCGCAACACCCCTCCACCCATGGCGTTTTTCGCATGGTCGTCACCCTGGATGGGGAAACCATCGTCAGCCTGAAACCGGTTATGGGCTATTTACACCGCAACCACGAGAAGATCGGTGAGCGCAACACCTTTCTGCAAAACATGCCCTTCACCGACCGCCTGGATTATCTCTCCTCCATGAGCAACAATTTTGGCTATGCTTTGGCGGTGGAGAAGTTAATGGGCATCAAACCCCCAGAGCGCGCCGAATATCTGCGCGTGATCATGGCGGAACTGACCCGAATCAGCAATCACATCTTCGCCATCGGCATGTTCTTGAATGATCTGGGGGCGTTCTTCACCCCGTCTCTGTATGCCCTGGAGGAACGAGAGTTAATCCTAGACATCTTCGAGGCGGTGAGCGGCTCGCGCATGATGTGCAACGATTTCCGCTTCGGTGGGGTGGCGCGCGACCTGCCTGAGGGCGTGTATGAGAAACTGCGGGACCTGGTTTATGAACGCCTGCCGCGGCGCGTTGATGAACTGGATCTCTACCTCACCCAAAGCGAACTGGTGCGCGCCCGCAGTGAAGGTGTAGGCGTGCTGACCGCCGAACAGGCAATAGCCTTCTCCACCTGTGGTCCGCTGCTCCGGGCTTCAGGCGTACCCTATGACGTGCGCCGCGCAGAACCTTATAGCATTTACGAGCGCTTCGACTTCGATGTGGCGGTGCGCTATCACGGCGATGTGTATGATCGCTACCTGATCCGCATGGACGAGATCCGTCAGAGCCTGCGCATTTTGCAGCAAGCCGTGCGCGACCTGCCCGAAGGCCCGATCCAGGAGGGCAAGCCCCAATATCAGGTGCGTGTCCCAGCGGGCGAGGCTTATGGCCGTGTGGAAGGTCCCAAAGGCGAGCTGGGCTTCTATGTGGTCTCCACCGGCAAACCCAATCCCTGGCGCTATCATGTGCGCGCCCCGTCATTCATCAACCTGACCGCGTTGGAGACGATGTGCAAGGGGAACAAGATCGCCGATGTCGTGGCTATCCTGGGCTCCATTGACATTGTTCTGGGAGAGACGGATCGGTGAGGGGCCGGCGATAGTTGCGATGAATATCACAATCACGGAGTGGCTATGGACGGATTAGGCATCCTGAAAGGCTTAGGGGTAACCCTGAAGCGTTTTGTAGACACCTATTTAGAAGATATTCGCTGGTGGGGCAGGCGTTACTATACCCAGGAGGGCATCGCCCTGCGCAGTTCTCCCAAGACGGCACGGGGCATCTTCACTGTTCAGTATCCGGAGGAGAAACTGCCCGTGCCGGAGGAGTTTCGCTATATCCCCTTCCTGCTCTACGAGGAAGGCCCCAACGGAGAACGGATTGAGCGCTGCACCTCATGCGGCATTTGTGCCAAGGTGTGTCCTCCGCAGTGCATCTGGATTGTGCGCACCACGGACCCCAACACCGGGCGCCCTGTGCCTGAACCGGCGGAATTTTACATTGACGTGGATATCTGCATGAACTGCGGTTTTTGCGCCGAATATTGCCCGTTCGATGCGATCAAGATGGATCACGATTATGAGATCGCCGTGTACGATCGCCATACGCGTAATATTTATGATAAGGAAAGGTTGTTGAAGCCGGTCTCGTACTACGCTTCGATTCGGCCAACGAATTATGCGCGCGAAGAGGCCGCCCGCGCCGAGGCAGAAGCGGCTAAAGCGGCTAAGAAGCGTCCACAAGAAGGTTGATCCAGGCGGCTCGCGACCGCCTTTGAGAGGAAGGTTGGTATGACACAAACCCCCATCAGCGAAGCCGAGGTTCTGGCGGCGCTGCGCAAAGTCCAGGAGCCGGAGTTACGGCGTGACCTGGTTTCGTTGAATATGATTCGAGATCTGAAGATTGAGGGGGATCAAGTCAGTTTCACCATCATGCTGACCACGCCGGCCTGCCCCTTGCGCACGCAAATCGAGCAGGAGGCGCGCCAGGCGGTGGCTGCTTTGCCCGGCGTAAAAAAGGTGGAGGTGAAACTGAGCGCCAACGTGCCCAGCGATGGCCGCCCGCGCGGGCTATTGGATTTGCCCATCCGCAATGCTGTGGCGGTGGCCTCAGGTAAAGGTGGGGTGGGCAAGACGACGGTGGCGGTCAACACGGCGGTGGTATTGGCGCAGCATGGCGCTCGCGTTGGACTGCTGGATGCGGACATCTACGGCCCAAATGTGCCTACCATGATGGGGGTGGATAAACTCCCGCCGATAAAGGACAATAAACTTCAGCCGGCCGAGGCTTATGGGGTCAAGGTGATGTCCATTGGTTTTCTGGTGAAACCCGGCCAGCCTCTGATCTGGCGTGGCCCCATGTTGCACTCAGCCATCCGCCAATTTCTGACCGATGTCAATTGGGGTGAGTTGGACTATCTGATCATTGACCTGCCCCCGGGCACAGGCGACGCCGCTCTCAGCCTGGCTCAGTCCCTGCCTTTGAGCGGAGGCATTATCGTCACCCTGCCCCAGCAGGTGTCTTTAGATGACGCCTGGCGCGGTTTGGAGATGTTCCGCCAGTTGGATGTGCCCATCTTCGGCATCGTGGAGAACATGTCGTATCTGGAATTGCCGGATGGCACGCGCATTGACATTTTCGGCAGCGGTGGCGGTGAACGCCTGGCAGCCAAGGCAGGTGTGCCCTTCATCGGGGCTATTCCGATAGACCCGCAGGTGCGCTCTGGCGGCGATAGTGGCAAACCCGTGGTGATCACCCACCCTGAATCGGCGGTGGCGCGCGCCCTGGCGCGGGTGGCGATGGATATTGCCGCTAAAATCAGCGTGGCGGCCATCACCCAGGGGAACTTTGTGCCCATCAATCTGGTGGGTTGAGGGCGGGTGTTTTGCACGCAAATGAGTGGGACAACTGTGTGCAGTTGTCCTACGATTGGGGGTAGGACAACTGTATTCAGTTGTCCTACAATGGGGTGGGTTGCACGCAGATGAGTAGGGTAACTGTGTGCAGTTGTCCCACCTCGCGTGTACCCGCAGGGGTGTTGACAGTTGGCAGTTGACACGATACACTAGCACCTGCCAACTTTGCTTTTAAGGATGTAACCAAGGATGAACCCGTTGATTGTCGGTATTCGATTTCATAAGGTTGGGAAGGTTTACCATTTTGATGCCAGTCATTTCTCCGACCTTCAGGTTGGAGATCATGTGGTGGTAGAAACCAGCCGTGGCCAGCAGTTAGGGGAGGTGGTGCAGATTTTGGATAATCCACCGCCCCCTCCCGAGGGCACCTGGAAGCCTATCCTGCGCCGTGCCAACCCGCGCGACCTGGTGCTGCGTCAGTTATGGCAGAAGAAGGAACTCGAGGCCACCATCAACTGCCGCGCCAAGGCTGCTGAATTAGACTTACAGGGGGTTAAGATCGTCGGCGCAGAATTTTCCTTCGACGGGACGCGCCTCTCCTTACTGTACAGCACCGAGGGCGACGGGAAGATTGATTTAAAGAAACTGCGCTCGGCCATGCAGCGCCTCTATCCCCGCGCCCAGGTGGAAATGCGCCTGATCGGCCCGCGCGATGTGGCCAAACTATTGGGCGGCATGGGCGCTTGCGGCCTGGAGCAGCGTTGCTGTTCCCTGTTTCTTACCGAGTTCAGCCCGATTTCGATCAAGATGGCTAAGGAACAGGGCATCTCCCTGACCCCCTCGGAGATCACTGGCATGTGCGGGCGCTTGCGCTGCTGCCTGGTGTATGAATACGAGCAATATGTGGAAGCGCGCAAAAGCCTGCCCAAACGCAATAAGCGCGTCGTCACACCCATGGGCGAGGGTAAGGTGGTGGATGTCTTTCCACTCAAGCAAACGGTGCTGGTGGAACTGGATAAGGGCAATCTGATTGAGTTCCAGGTGGATCAACTTCAGCCCTGGGACGAACTGGAAGCCTTGCGCAGAAAGTCCCAGCAGCCGTGCGGGCAGCATGAGAATGGCGGCTGTACCTGTGGCAGGGATCAAAATGGGCTGAAAAAAGGCTAAAGCCTTAGCCCAAATCTCGTTTCAGTGAGTGACATGGTAGGGACACATGGCAGACTATCTATCTGAAGCCCTGGAGTTATTGCCTTACACCCGCGACCTGCGGCGCGATTTTCATCGCCATCCCGAATTGGGCTTTCAAGAAGTGCGCACCGCGGCCATTGTCGCCCAGGCGCTGAGCGATCTGGGCCTGGAGGTGAGCCGCGGGGTGGGTCAGACAGGGGTGGTTGCCCTTCTGGAGGGCAGCCGACCAGGCAAGGTGGTCTTGCTGCGCTTTGATATGGATGCCCTCCCCATCACAGAAGAGAGCGGAGCTGAATATGCTTCGGAAACGCCGGGAGTGATGCACGCCTGCGGCCATGATGGCCATACTGCCATCGGGTTAACGGTGGCGCGCCTGCTTCAAGCCCATGCAGGCGAACTGGCAGGCGCGGTGAAGTTCGTCTTTCAGCCGGCGGAAGAGGGTCTGGGTGGGGCAGAGGCCATGATCGCCGATGGGGTGTTGCAAAACCCGCGCCCGGATTATGTCCTGGCCTTGCACCTGTGGAACGAAAAGCCCTTGGGATGGCTGGGGATTTCGCCAGGGCCAGTGATGGCCGCGGCCGAGATCATTAAGGTGCGCATCATCGGCAAGGGCGGACATGGGGCGCTGCCTCACCTGGCGATTGATCCGCTGCTGGCCGCGGCCCATATCATCACCGCTGCGCAGGGCGTGGTGGCGCGCAATGTGTCGCCGCTGCAGGCGGCGGTGCTCAGCATCACTCGCCTGCACACAGGGGAGGCATTTAACGTCATCCCCTCTGAGGCGCAGATGGAGGGCACCATGCGCACGTTTGAACCCGAGGTGCGCCAGCGGGTGATCGAACGCTTTCATCAGGTGGTGACGGATATCGCCAGGGCTATGGAGTGCCGCGCCGAAGTGGAGGTCACGGCGATCACGCCGGCGGTGGTGAACGACCCGCAGGTTACCCGCGGCGTGCAACAAGCCGCCATGAGCCTTTGGCCTGGCCTTACCCTGGATAGCGCCTATCGCTCAATGGTCTCGGAAGACATGGCTTTTATGCTGCAGGAGGTGCCTGGGTGTTATTTCCTGGTCGGCTCAGCCAATGCGGCTGAGGGGCTGAACTATCCCCACCATCATCCACGCTTTGATTTTGATGAGAGGGCTCTGGCGTACGCCGTGGCACTGATGGCGGAGGCGGCGACCAGAATGCTGGCAGGTGAGGCATGAACCGCGGCAATGGGCATAAACTGGCGCACCATTTTCATCACCCCCCACACCGCATCGTCTCGCTGGTGCCGTCTCTAACCGAGAGCCTGTTCGATTTGGGCTTTGGCGCGGCGGTGGTGGGAATCACCGATTACTGCGTGCACCCGGCCAGGGCGCTGAGCGGACTGCCACGCCTGGGTGGCCCGAAAAACCCGCGTGTGGACGAAATCATCGCCCTCAAGCCCGATCTGGTGATCGCCAACCAGGAGGAGAACACCCCGCAGGTGGTGGAGGCGCTGGAAAAGGCCGGGATTTTCGTTTGGGTCACCTTTCCGCGCACAGTAGCTCAGGCGCTGGATGTGCTCTGGACGCTGGTGGGGTTGTTTCAAAGCAAGAGCGCCGCCACCCAGTTGCAGGGGCTGGAGATGGCGCTGGACTGGGTGAAGAATGCCGTGCGTGAACGGCCGCCCGTGCGTTATTTCTGCCCGATCTGGTTTGAGAAGCGCTCCAATGGGCAACCCTGGTGGATGACCTTCAACCGTCACACCTACGCCCACGATCTTTTACAGATTCTGGGGGGAGAAAATGTCTTTGCCGAGCGCCAGCGCCGCTATCCCCTGGAGGCCGATTTGGGCTTAGCCCAAGCTCAGGAGCCCGGCGGCCGCGATACGCGCTATCCCCGCCTGGGGCTGGATGAAATCTGCGCCGCAGACCCGGAGATGATCCTATTGCCAGATGAGCCGTTTGCATTCGACGAAACCCATCGTCAGGAAATGCTGACGCTCTTTAAGTCAACCCGCGCCGTGCAGCAAGGGCGCGTCCATTTGATTGATGGCAGTTTGATCACCTGGCATGGCACCCGTCTGGGACGTGCTCTGCAAATATTGCCGTCCTTGTTTGATTGAGAAGGCAGGACACCTGCTCGCGGTTGTCCTACTTTAGGTCTTTCGCCCCAAAGGCGCCAGGCAACAGGTCAGCCACCGTGGCCTCAGATATCAGGTGGCCCTCAGCATCGGCGATGAGCACCCTGGTCTCCAGGCTGAACTCAGCCAACACCTGGCGGCAAGAGCCGCAGGGGGTGCCTCCATTGGCGGTGACCACGGCCACAGCCACAAACTGACGCTCGCCTTGCGTAATGGCATTAAAGACCGCCACCCGCTCGGCGCACATGGTGGCTGGATAGGCCGCGTTCTCCACATTCACCCCTTTATAAATCCTGCCAGATGCGGTCAAGAGCGCCGCCCCCACGGCATAGTTGGAGTAGGGCGCATAGGCTTTCTGGCGGGCGGCGATGGCTTCGCTGATTAGCCTCTGGCGCAACTCATCCGTTAACATGAGCGTTTACCTCCCCATCCTCTGGTGAAAGGGTTGTTATCCGCTTCACGCGCACTTTGCGGATCCGCCTGCCGCTGACCTGCTCCACGGTCAATAACAGATCTCCTACCTGGATGCTCTCTCCAGCGCCAGGCACCCGCCCCATCTGGCTGTAGATAAATCCTCCCAGCGTGTCTGCCTCCTCGTCCACGAGTTGAGCGCCCAAGACCTCGTTAAAGTCATCCAGGTCCACTCGACCCTGGAAGATATATTCGTCCTCCGTCAGTTGCAGGTAGGGCGATTCTTCCGCCAGGTCATACTCATCCTGGATCTCGCCCACAATTTCCTCGACGATGTCTTCCAGGGTCACCAGGCCGGCGATCCCGCCGTACTCGTCCACCACCAGGGCCATGTGGACGCGCTGGCGCTGCATTTCGGCCAGCAATTCATCCACGCGCTTTGCCTCTGGCACAAAGTAAGCCGGGCGCAGCAGGTCCTTTAATGCCGCCTCCTCCTTGCCCTCACGCCAGACGCGCAGCAGGTCTTTGGCATATAACAGCCCCAGGACATTGTCAATCGTCTCCTGATAGATGGGGATGCGCGTATGCCCGGTCTTAAGCACCACATCCGCCGCCTCAGCCAGGGGTGTGGAGACATCCAGGGCGAGCATATCAATGCGGGGGACCATGATCTCGCGCGCCAGGGTCTGCCTCAATTCGAAAATGGAGCGAATCATCTGGCTTTCGCCCTGTTCCAGGATGCCCTGTTGCTGTCCTGCATCCATCAGATTCTTCAACTCATCTGCCACCAGTTCGCTGGGAGCCTGCTCTTCGGCTCCACCCAGCGCCAGAGGCAGGGCGACCAGGGGGGTGAAGATCAGCGCCAGGCCTCGAGCCAGCCCGACCAATCTCAAAGCCCAGGTTTCAGGATGGCGCATCACCCTCACGCGCAGCGTCCACTCCAGCCAGAACAAGAGCAGCAATCCCAGCAATGCCAACCCCAGGTTGATCCAGGGAGAGGTCTGCGCGCTCCTGAGGAGAAGGAGATATGTCAGGATCAGGAATAGGGCTCGCCCCAGACTCTGAGCCAGATCGTAAGCAGCCTGCAAGCGCTGGGGGATTTGCAAGAGGTGCAGAGCTTGAGCTACGGCCACCTCATCCCGCTCGCGCTGGGTCATAAGGCTGGCCAGGCTCAGGTTCTGATAACTGGCACTGACCATGGCGATGGTTATATCAAGTGCCACTACCAGGGCCAGCGCCATCCACAAGAGAACAGTATTATTCATCCACTTTCAATTTTCGAATGACGCGCGCCGGCACGCCCACAGCCAGGGAATTGGGCGGCACATCTTTGGTCACCACCGAACCCGCGCCTGTGCGCGCCCCTTCGCCCACCTTAACCGGGGCGACCAGCATGGTATCGCTGCCGATAAAGGCCCCGGCGCCAATTTCCGTGGGGTGATTCTTCTCTCCATCGTAATTGCAGGTGATGGTGCCTGCCCCAATGTTGACCCCTGCGCCGATGGTGGCGTTGCCCACGTAAGAGAAATGCCCCATCTTCGTGCCCGGGCCGAGATAAGAATCTTTTACCTCTCCGAAGTTGCCCATGTGGACACCGCGCCCCAGGTGGGCTCCCTTACGCAAATGCCCAAAGGGGCCGATGTCCACTTCATCTTCCACCACCGCCTGCTCTAAGACCGAAGCCAGGATTTTACAGCGGTCGCCCACCTGCGTGTCGCGCAGGAGGGCATAGGGGCCGATCACGCAACCGCTGCCAACGCGGGTGTTACCTTGCAGGTAAGTGTTGGGCCAGATGACCGTGTCCGCGCCGATGGTCACCCCGGCTTCAATGTAAGTGGTGGCCGGATCAATCAAGGTGACCCCGGCCAGCATCCAGTGGATGTTGATGCGCTGGCGCAGGATAGCCTCGGCCTGAGCCAGGTGGAGGCGGGTGTTGATGCCGACAGCCTGCGTAGGGTCGTCCAGGGTCAGCGTCTGCACGCTCAAACCCTCTTCTACGGCCAGAGCTACCAGGTCGGTCAGGTAGTATTCCCCTTTGGGGGAGAGGGGGATGCGCGGCAGGGCCTGCCATAGCCAGTCGGCAGATATACAATAGACGCCCACGTTCAATTCGCCGCGGCGCAATTGCTCGGGCGTGGCATGGGCGCACTCCACAATGGCCTGCACCTGCCCCATCTCAGCGCGAATCACGCGCCCAAAGTCACTGTTGGGGTCGGGGGGCAGCGTGAGCAGGGTGAGCGGCCCGCCATGCGCGCTTTGGGCTTGAATCAGACGTTGCAGGGTCTCGGGGCGCACCAGAGGCAAATCTACCGGCGCTACCAGCACCTGATCGCATTTGCCCCGCAGGAGTGGCTCAGCCTGCATTAAGGCATGGGCGGTACCCAGTTGGGGTTGCTGTAGGACGAAGTGCGCTTGCTCCCCAACTGCCTGGCGCACTTCCTGGGCCGCATGTCCGATCACCAGAAACGGCTTCTCAGCGCAGGCCTGGCGAGCTGCCTCCAGGACATAAAACACCATAGGGCGCCCCGCCAGGGGGTGAAGCGCCTTGGGCAGGGACGAGCGCATACGCGTGCCCTGACCGGCAGCGAGGATGACAGCATTGGTCTTCATAGATTCTCCGTAGGAATTAATGACAAGTAGGGGCGAGCCAACAGGTCACCCCTACGCTCAAGCCAGGCAACGGCCAGCCTGTTTGTGTGGGATAGCATAAGACGGGTGTAGGTTAGATTCTTCGCCTTGCACGGATAAAACCTTAATCAAATCCATCAGGCTGGGGCGCCCGGATTCGAACCAGGATAAACGGATCCAAAGTCCGCTGTGCTACCCTTGCACCACGCCCCAATCGTACCCCCGATTTGCGGGTGAGGCCAATTGTAACATATCGTGCAATCCTTGCGTAGGGGCACGATAGGGGCGCCATTAATTGCCCCCCTATCTGTCCACATCGCTATGCAGATGGCGCCTCACCCCTGGCCGCGGCGCAACTGCCCACCCAGGGCGAACCAGGCGAAGTGGATCAGGCTCACGGGCACATCGGCCTTCCAGGAGATCTCCACGGCATCGCCGCCGGAGGCTACCTTGGTCTCCACAAAGGCGTTGGAAGGCGCAGTCGCCATCACCTGGATGAAGATCAGCGGCTCGCCATAATAGGCGGCGGCGAAGGGTTGGGAGACATTGCCGCTGGTGGCGGCGGCGCCCTGCCAGCGCACGGCACCCACCTGGATATAAACCGCGACCGGCACGTAGGTGTAACCACCGGGGGTGCTCCAGTCGTCGCGGTCGCCGCCCTTGCGGTAGAGGATGCCGGGCAACTTGCGTTTGCCCGGGCGGGGGGCATATTCGTTCAGGAACTGCTCAAAATCGTCAAACATAAGCCATGGTAGTGGTCTTTAAATTGCGTCTCGCTCAGTAGGGGCGAGGCATGCCTCGCCCCTACTCCCACCCCTCGCCCCAGGGTTGACCGCGCCGAGCCTGGCTGCGTTGCAATTCCTGCAAGGCGCGGCGAAATTCCTTGAGTTGGCGTTGTGCCCACACCCCGAGAAGCCCCACGCCATACAGGTCGGCGCCGGCGGTCTCGACCAGGTCCACGGCGCGGCTCATAGCCGCGTAGCCGGCGGCTCCGCTCACCAGCAGGGATTGGTGCTGGGGCGGCAAGGTGGTCTGCGTTGCCCCGTCCAGGCCATCCAGGCTATGGGCGGCGGCATACCACAGGCGCACTTTCTGCCCGGCCTGAGGTTGCCCTCCACGGTAAGCGCTGAAAACCAGGTAGGGGGTGCTGCCGTTCCAGAAGAGTTGCCAACTTTGCAGGCGGTTTGCCGGCCAAATCTGGCTGGTCGCGTCGTAAGGCCACCAGACGCGAAAGACAAACCTCAGCCCGCTCAGGTTTCCCAGGGAGACTTCTCGCCCGTCATCCTCCAGGGTGAGCACCGTCTCCTTTTCCAACGGCAGCGCCTGGCTATACTCGTCCAGCGCCTGGCGAATGGCCTCGTCTATCAGGCTGGGGGAGAAGATGGCATTGCTCACATCCAGCAACACCTGCTCCACGCGATCTCGAATCTGAGCCAGGTTGCTCATCGGGCCCGCTCCTCAGAGCCTGAGGCAGCCTCAGAACGGTTGGATTTGCCCAGGCTCTCCGCCCGACGTTTACGGCGCAACAGGTCTTCCACATCCACCACTTCGCCGGCGAAGCGATAAGCCAGGCGCAACAGCTCAGCCTCGTCAATCAAGCCGCGGTCGAGCAAAGCCACGAAGGCCTGAATCGCCGTGCTGGCGGCAATCGCCAGCGATTGATTATCGCGCGCCGACAGGTCGCCACCCTTGACCAGAATAGGCGCCGTGGGAGATAGGCGGCGGTCCACCAGGGCGCGGCGCTGCACCACCACCCGCGCCAGGTCCTGGATGAGCCACAGGAAATATTGCTGGCGTTGTTCATAGCGGCGGAAGGTGGGGCCGCCAGCGGCTTCGGCTGTGGTGCGCGTGGCCGATTCAGGCTCGGCCAGGAAGTGCAGCGGGTTGCCAGAGCCGGCCGCGATCATCTTCTTCAGCGCCAGGCCATCCTGCGCAGCCTCAAAAGACGCCAGTTCAGGGTAAAGCACCTCCCATGTTTCAGACTCATCGGTGACCAGGATGGAGCCGGGGTTGGGTGGGTTGGCATTAAGCTCTGCCTGGCGCGCCAGGCGCTCGGCCTGGGAGGTGAAGCGCGCCTTGACCACATACAGGAACGATTGGCGGTAGCGATTAAGGCGCGCCCGATCCTCCAGCCAGGCAGAATAGCGGGCCAGCCAGCGCAGGATGGGCGCCAGATCGCTTTCGCCCCATTTAGCCCCCAGTGGGCGGTTGATGGCGTAGTGCAGGATGACGGGCTTAAAATTCCCGTTTTCGTCCAATGTATCGTTGAGGGCATCGTAGACGGCCCAGGGATAGCCCAGGATGCCGCCTGGACCAGGCGTGGGGGCAGCCCATGGCGCCTCGGCCTCGGCGCGCTGCCAGACTACTCGTTCTTGCTCGACATCGTTGGGGGCGGTCTCGATCTCGATCACCTCTTGGGTGGGCAGGGCGCGAATGTAGGACATGCCCGCAGCGTCGGTGGAGACGATGATGAACAGGTTGCCGCTGCGAGTGAGTTCATCGCACAGGTCGAAGATGCGCTGTGGCATGCGGTTAAGGGGATGATGCCACCAGGCTTGGAGGAAGCGGTGGGTGGGCGCATGGCGACACTCGAGACCCAGGCCACCGCCCACCACGTATTGAGAGGTCATCTCCACGATGCGCCGCGCCAGCGGGTGGTTGCGCCAGGCTTCCAGGGCCTCACGCAGCACCTCCTGGCGGTCTACCTCAAGGCGATCGCGGGGGTAGGTGCCAGCCGAGATGAGGCGATCGCCGCGGTCGTCTAAGGCTTGAACACCCAGGTGCGCCGCTTGTCGCACCTCAGGCGCAAAGTAGGAGCGCAATTTAATGATGCCCCGGCTGTTGAGGCCTGACCTCCACTTACCCAAGGTCGTCTTCAGTAGGGTCGCAATTGATCGCGCCCCCACCGCCCGCGGCGCCGCGGGTTGGGGGGTGCGCCCTGGAGGGCGATCGGAGCTCATGCCTTCCCCCGCCCAGGCGCCATTGACTCTGGAGGCAGGGATGGCAGAGGTGCAATTGAGTTGCTCCCCTGCGCCGCCTGCGGCGGGGTTGTCTCCCCCTCCTCCAGTTCCTTGATGGAAAAGCGATACTTGCGCCCGTCGGGGGCGATCACCACCACTTCGAAATCCAGTTGGCGAAAGCCCAGCAATTTGCTCGGGCTCACCCCCAGGCGGGTGGCAGCCAGGTTTTTCAGAGTAGCCATATCATCCTTCCTCCTTTCTGTTAGAGCGCAAGTATGGGCGCAATTAATCTGTTGGGGCGCAATCAATTGCGCCCATATACGCCAGTGCTTTAATATTCCTCCAACGCTCCCGCCGCCGAGAAGTTACCGCCGGAGTGGAAGCGGCGCTTATACAAGGTGGCGCCTGCCTCCACCACCAGGTCATATTGCCCAGGGCTATAGGATTGACAGTTATCCAGCCACATCAGAGTGGCGCCACCATTGGCACAGTAGAAAGTGGATTTAGAGGTAGCTCCGCCGCTGGAGAGGCAATGATGGGCGACAACGCCCAAATTCCATGAGGACGAACCGTTAGCATCCACAACGACGGGGCCATAGGAGCGATGATAATCGCCCATGATGCGCACGATGCTGCCGCCATCGTGCATGGCGGAGGCGTTATTGATTGAGGTGGCTGAGGTGCCGCAATGATGGGCAGAGCAGCGAATTTCAATCGCCCTGGGCACCACGCCATTGAAGGCATGGTAATTGAAGCCATCCAGAGGGCCGTTATAAGCCTGGCAGTTTTGCAGGATGACCTCGCTCAGGCCGTCAATATCCAGCAGGTCGTAGGTGCCTTGGCTGTGGCGGAGGGTGCAGTTTTGCATATACAGGCGCAAGCCGCCGGCGGTGGTCGAGGCGTAGAAGCGCAGGTGGCGGCTGGCCTTGGCTGAGACTTCAAAGGTGATATTCTCAAAATATAGCGTGCGGTTGACGGTGCCCAGATTAAGCACGGCTGTGTTGCGGTAAGCGCGCAGGTTGGCATCGGGCTGGCGCGAATCGGAGCAGCGCACATAGAGGGTATTGGTAGCGCCGTCCTTGTACCAGGAAGCCGGGTTAGCGTCCACCTCGGCGGCGGAAGCCCTCTCGGTATAAAAGGTCGGGAAACCCTCCCCATCCAGGTTGAGCCAATCCAGGACACAGTCCACGCCTTGGGTGGTGGACGCCCTCCAGGAATTGGCGGAGGGCGTCCAGGTGCTCAGTTCCAGATCATTATTAGCCACCACCTGGCCGCCAACGCCGATAAAAGTGGAGGCGTTGTTCGGCGCGCCACGGAAGCCGTTGTTGTAGCCATAATAGCCGGCCTGGATATAGACTTCTACGGCGTCGGCCTGGGTGGCGGCTTTCCAGATGGAGCGGAAGGCGCTTGCCCAGGAGAGGCCATCGTTGGCGTCGCTGCCTGTAGGAGAGACATAGTAGGCTTTGCCACGGCTGGCCAGGCTGCGCAGCGACCAGGAAGGATGAGGGCGGAACAGGCGGCCTTTGCGCTGGAGGCTGAAGGGCAGGCTCCACGTCCAGCCGGCCGGGGGCTGGACAGGCACCCAGGGCTGAAGGACGATTTCAGCTTGGTACGGGAGATAAGATGGGTAAAGCGGCATCTTTCTACGCTCCTTTGGAGTGCTGAAGCACGGCCATTTTAGACTGCTGAAGCATAGCTTCAGCACACCACGAAGCACCCCAGGCGCCTTAGATATCCAGCACCAACCAGGCCACCTTCTCGCCGCTGACCGAGGCGTCCACCCAAATCTGGTTCAGGTTGCCAACGAAGGAGAAGATCACCGCCTCACCCGCCGCCAGGGGCAGCCCATTGCTGCTATCCACATCGCCATCTACCTGACCTACGTAGATGATGCCACTATTGTCGGGCAGGGCCTTGAGCATCAAGGCGCTGTTCACCTGAGCCTCGGGGTGCAGGCGCTCGGCGTTGCCGGCGCTGGCGACCGCCTTTTGTCCGGAGAGCATAACCGTCATCAGGTCACCTCCTTCATCAGACCACGTTGTTTTTGTGCAAGGGGCGGAAATCGTTGGCCCACACGGCGATGAAATGGCGCACCTTGAGGCGGTGTTCGTCGTTCATGAACACGGCCGGGCTCAATTCGCTGCCGGCGATGAAGATTTCGGGCATGATGCCAAAGCGCGTGCCGACAAAGATGGCCGGGACGATGCGCGGGTCGCAGGCTGCCGCCCAATCGCTGGCATCTGTCCACTCGGGCACAGTGACCACATCCCCCATCTCGCCGCGTTGCAGGTTTTCGGAGTGGATGTTGGCGGCGTTTTCCCAGAAGGGATACAGGATCTTCTTGGCGGTGAGTTCCAGGGGGCGCGGCACCAGCAAATAGCGCGGGTTGACCGCCATCTTAGGGCCGCTGCCATACAGCCCGGCGGCGTTCTTGATCAACATGGGCTGGTTATACACCGCCTGGCTGACCGCCTCCCACTCCGCCGAAGAGAGCGCCCCTGTGCGCAGGTTGGCATGGCCGCCGGCGCTGGTCACGGCGCTGGTGTTGAACAGCGCCCCGCCGTCGGCCATGGTTGGGCCTACGCCATTGTTCTGGGTGAAGATCTCTGCCACCAGTTTGCTGATCAGGCGCAGACCGGCGTTAGCCAGTTCGCGCGGGTAGGCGCGCAGTTTGCGGGTTTCATCGCGATCAATCAATTCCAGCGTGAGAGGGATGTAGCCACCGTATTTGACAAAACTGGCCGTCTCCGGGCTATCGCCAACGCTCAGTTGGGTATATTCAGCCCCCTCCGCCACGGGCGGCAGCGTGCCCACCGTGCCGATCAGGGTGCCAGTGATCTGTTGCAGGCTGGAGAATTGCTCCACGGTGACCACGCGCTGCCACCAATCGTAGCCGGCCCGTCCCAATTGCTCCCATTGGTTGACGACGATCTTATTCAGGGCGTTCTTCACCAGGCCGGTGAAGTCGGCGGTGGTAGCCAAACGCAGGCGTGAGGGATAATAGCCGCCGTGCAGGTCATCGTCGCCGGTGAGCATTAAGTACAGTTCACGAATGCCGGAGAGGCGGGCAACCTTGAGATTCTCCAGGCCCTTTTGGCGCGGCACGCCGAAGAGATCGTCCACGGCGGCTTGCAACTGGTCTTCGCTGGAGAACATGGCCTGCAGGCGTGGCCCATTGACCACAGCGGCGCCGCCTAACTGCGAGACCAACTCGCGCCCCGCCTCAATGGCAGCGTTGAGTTCCTGGGGCTGGAAGACCCTGCCTTGAAACTGCTGGCGCAGGTGTTCCTGCATCGGCAGTGGCAGTTTGGAGGCCGCCAGGCCGCTCTCCAGCAGGTATTGGCACAACTGCTGTTGCACCTGCTGGACGCTCTCCTGCGCTGCCTCTGCTCCCGTCCCGCCACCTCCCGGCGATGGGGGCAGGTGGGTTTGGCCAAAATCCCCCTTCAATCCATCATTTTTGTCCGTCATAGCACCTCCTTTTTGTATTTCTATAGATGAAATTTGATCCGAAGGCGAATGGGCTGCTCCGCTCCATCTGACCCCCGTCCATGGGGGCAGAGGAGGGGCGCAGGTATAGGCGCAATTCATTGCGTCCACACCTCCCCTGCTCTGCAGAGCGCGCACGAAAGCCCCGCCGCGGGCGGGGTTGACCACCAGGTCCAGCGATTCAACGCGGGTGATGCGTTCAACCACCCCGCCAGCCTGGTGGGTGGAAGCATGGGGGCGGGCGATGAACCACAGGTCAGCCGAAAAGCCCAGGTTGGGGCGCGGCTCGCCCTGGCGCAAGATTTCCTGCCCCAGGCGCTCCACCAGAGGCGCCGAAGGCCCCAACGGTTTCAAGTCGAGCAAGATGCCGCCCTGTTCCTGCGACCAGCGCGGCTGGCTGAAGACCCCACCCAGGTCGCGCACCGAATGACCGGGCCACTGGGCGTGATCCACATAGCAACTGACGCCCTCCCACAGCGGCAACGATGCCTTGAGCACCTCCTCACTGAACTCCCAGCCATTGCCGTTGCCAGCGGTGATCGCCAGCACCTCGAAACGCACCCCGTTTCCCTGCCCGGCGGGGGTGACCCAGCCCTCGGCTTTGAGTTGGATACGTTCTGGATTACGTTCAGATGGCATGTTCCTCCTTTCTGCTGAAGTGTAGATAAATTCCTGGCTCAATTCATTTCGGGCGGGATAAATCCCTGGCTCAATTCATGTAAGCCCCTGGCGGGGCTTTCAGGCCCTTAGGCGGGGTTTCAACCCGCCGAAACTTCAGCACATCATGGAGCACGGCTTCAGCACACCAAGCCTTTTTACCAGTGGCTTTCGCCATCCATCTGCCTCAGCGGATCAGCGGCGCGCACCACCAGGGTGGGGGCAGGCAACGACCAGGGCTGGCGCTCCAACATGGCGCACAGCGCAGCCGAGAGCACCCAATCATCGTGCACCCGCTGGCCTGTGCTCGCCTCGCGCCTGCCCTCGGGCACGCCCCAGCGCAGGTGACGTTGCGGCCCTGGCAGGATTTCCATCTGGCAGTGGCGCAACTGGACGAAAAACTGGGCCTGCTCGGTTTGGGCAGGCTGGAGAAGCCAGGGGTCGCCCTGCCCCTCGTCATAGTCTTTGAAGCGCCCGCTCTCGATGATGCTCAGGAAGTCCCACCCTAGGCGCGATTTGAGCGCCAGGTTAAACGTGAGCGGGATGAGGCGCCCAGGCAAAGCGCGCTCCAGGAAGGAAGCCAGGCCGGCCCCTACCCCGGTGGCATCCACCACCAGGTAGCGCACCCCCCAATGCTCGGCCAGGGCTTTGATCTGCCCATATAAACTGGCATGCCTGACCCCCACCCAGGCGCGGCGGTCCACGACGCGGTAGGTAGGCGCCCGCAGCAAGTCATCCGCCAGGGTCGTCAGATCCACCTCGACCACGGTCAGGGCGGTGGCATCCCGTGAGGACCCACTCAATGGCTCTCCTGGGTGCATGGGCGCATCTAGGGGCGCCCCTTCCTCCCCTGCCACATCCACCAGCAAGGCGTAAATCTTCCCTGCCTCGGGTGCATGGCGGCGGGGGTGCGTGCCGCGCATCAACGCCAGGCGCTCGGGGGGAAACATGCCGCCAACTGCATCCAACTCTTCGGAGAAAAACTGGGTGCGCACCAGGGGATGGTTGCGCCCCAGTTTGGCGATTTGCTCGGCGACAAATTTGCCATAGGCGGGGACTTCACAGGCGACCTGCTCGGCGGTGAGGCGGAAAACCCGCCGCCGCCCATCCCGACTTTCGGCTTCCTGGGCGGCGCGCAGTTCACGCCCCAGCAGGGGCTGGCTGGT
>JBBILY010000033.1:0-3931 GCA_037444705.1 Chloroflexota bacterium
CACCCGCCACCAGCGCAGAGCAAACCCAAACCCCAACCCCATAGGCTATAAATACCAAGATAAACTCTGGGCTACATCATTTTTCGCCGCACGCGCAAGACCGCAATCTTGGTGCTATGATTAAAAGGCGCTGGATCGGTCGGTGGCGGGCTGCAGACAGTGTGAGGATAGCCGGTGAAGTCCTGAGGCACAGGAATCAGGCGCTCGATGGAGAGATAGCCATCGGCGCACAGGGCTTCCAGAGCGCGCATATACTCTGCCCCGCTGACAAAGAGGGCGTTATTGATGGCCACCAACCAACCCCCATCGTTGACAAGCGGCCTAACCTTATTGATCAACCTTTGGCTATGGCGCGCCAGTTCCACTCTGCCCTTCTCAGTGACGGAGAAAAAAGGCGGATCCAGAAAGACGCAATCGAAAGTTTGACCGCTGCGCCTGAGACGTGCGACCAGTGGAAAGAAATCTCCTACCAGGTGTTCGGCCTTGTGACTGGAAATGCCATTTAATACATAAGAGGCTCTGGCCAAATCTAGGAACTTTCGCCGCAGGTCCAGTTGTACCACACGCCTTGCCCCACCTGCCAGGGCGGCCACACCCAGGCTGCCAGTGTAGGCGAAAGTGTTTAACACTGTTTTCCCGCTCAGGTTTTGCCGCGCCCAAAGGCGCAGGTTGCGCGTGTCCAGATACAGGCTGACATCCTGATTCATCAACAAGTCAATCGCATACCATACCCCATCTTCGCGCACCCGCCGATCCGCTTCCTCCCCATAAACCAAGACTCCGCGCCGCTCTCGTAAGGTTACCCCTTGCCGCGTTTTCAACACCACGGCTTTCACCCAGGGAAGGCGTTCTAACAGGTAGGCTTGGGCCAGGCGCAGATGGCCTTCCGCGCTCGGGGGCTGGTCGGCATAGTTATAGAGCACCAGAGTGCGTCCATACAGGTCTACCACCAGGTCTGGGTAACCTTCGAGGAAACCATTGAAGAGGCGAAAGCCAGTTTCATGCCCGGCTTCAAACAATCCCTGACGCGCCTCCAAAGCCAGGGATAGCCTTGAGATCAACTCTTCGGGATTAAGGGACATGGAAGATCAAGGCGTACGATCGTACAAACGGCGATAGATGGCAAAGATTTCATAGATGCTCTTGATGTAACGCCGCGTCTCATCCAGGCGGATGACCTCCAAGAACAAATCGGGGTCATCTGGCGCCAGTTTCTTCCACTCAATGGCGTTACCCGGGCCGCCGTTATAAGCAGCCAGGGCGGCGAACAGGTCACCACCGAAATAATCTCGCCACTTAGCCAGATATTTTGTCCCCAGATTCGCGCTGACCAGCGGGCGGTACAGGTCGGCGTCGGTATAATTAGACGGCCAGCCCAGGCTTTCGGCAATCTCCTGGCCCGTGGCGGGGACAATCTGCATTAGCCCCCGCGCTCCCGCCGAAGAGCTCACAAAACTCTCAAAGGCGCTCTCCTGACGCACTACGCTGAAGAGCAAGAGTGGGTGAAAATTATACTGACGGGAGGCGGCTAAGATCAAATCCGCAAAGTATGGCCCAAAGCGCAGGTGGTTAAAATAGATTGGTGCTCCCAGGCTGGTGGCATCGTTCATGCCAGCCAGGTCCAACACGCGTCGGGCGGCCAGGATGGCTGTGCGATATGCACCCAGGTCCAGTAGGTAATTAGCCAGCAAATAACTCCCTACCGCGTCAGATTGCAAGCCCAGGCGCAGGTCTTCAAACTCAGCCCGGGCCTCATCATATAGCCCCAGTTCCCACAACTCACTGCCGCGCACCAGGCGGGGATCGCTCAGCAATGGGCCAGGGGACGAGAGATCGGTAGCCTGAGGCAGGTTGAAGGTAAGCCGCATCCATTCCTCGGCTTGGGCACGTTCTGCTGTCAGGTCAAAGGAGAGGTCTAATTGCTGGGGAGGTTGGAAAAGAGGTCGCTGGCGGAGCAAGTCCAGCGCCCGTTCACTGTAATAACCGCTGGGGTCAGCGCTGGCAGCCAGTTCCCAGGCGGCAGCCGCGGCCGCGCTATCACCTAAAGCTGCCTGGCACTTACCCTGCCAGAAGTAGGCTGCCGCTCGCTCTTCCAGGGTTTCAGCGTTCTCCAGGGTTCGTTGGAAAACAGTATAGGCGCCGGCGGCATCGCCCAAGCGCAGGCGAGTGATGCCCGCCAGGAATAGGGCACGCTTGGCTTGTTCATAGCCAGGGTATTGGGCTGCCACGCGTTCCCAGAGTTCAACGGCCTTATCCAGCATACCTGCCCGCTCGGCGATCTGGGCTGCATCAAACAAGAATTCTCCCGCGCGCGGGTGGTTGGGGCTCAGCGCCACAAAATCCTGTAAGGTCTGGATGGCGGGAGCATACTGTTTCAGATAGAACCACTGAGTGTAGGCTGTTTGTTCCCAGGCTTCATCCCAGAAGCGGTGATCGGTGTAATTCCGACGGATCTGATCCCAATGGGCTATGGCCTGGTCGTAACTTCCCAGAGCACGTAAACTTAAACCATAGTAATAATGGGCGGTGGCTGGGTTTGCCCCTCCGGCCAGGAAATAGCGGTCAAAAGCGGCAATTGCCACGCCGTACTGTCCGGCGTAATAATCCACAATACCCCGATTGAGTTCATCCACCGCCACACCAGCCTCTACCAATGCCAGCAGAGCCTGATAGGAGTCATAAGCCGTAGGATAGTTATTCACCGCGTCTTGATAGACAGCGTATGCCTGATCCATCCGGCCCAGAGCGGTGTAAGCCTGCCCCATCAGCAGATCCATCTGTGCCCGCGTGTAATCGTTGTCGCTAGTGTTATAAATCTGTTGATACAGCCCAAGGGCGGTTTCATAATCACCGACAATGGCATGGGTTTGAGCGATCTTGATCTCTATGGCTATGCGATCGAGAAAGGAGGGCGTTTGCAGGGCAGCGCGATAATCCAGGAGCGCTTCGCCATAACGGCCTGCCGCCTGCAAGGCGTCGCCGCGCAAGTTGAGCACATAGGCATCCACCACACCAGGACGCAGGGTGAGGTAATTGAGATAGGCATCGGCGGCCTCGCTATATCGCCCCAGGCGAGATAGCGCCTGCCCCAGGGCAAAGTAAGCATAAGGCACATGGGAAAAGTGGTGATTAAAAGATTGAGCGCTTCCACAGCCCCCGAATAATCCCTTGCCATGTAGCGCGTGCGCCCTATGCCCAACAGCGCCGCGCTTTGAATTTCAGCCTCTTGGCTACCTTGATAAGCCGCCCGATATTCCGCCAGCGCTTGTTCCCAATCGCCGTTGAATCGCGCCCGTTCAGCGCTCTCGATGCGCACTGCCGGGGGTGGTGTGGGTGTCGGGGTTGGCACCGGCGTGGAGGTAGGTTCAGGAGAGGCAGATGGTGGGACCGAGGGTATATTCAACGTTGGTGCGTCTGTGGGTGAGGCGCGTTGCGACCATTGTTGCACCCACTGGCAAGCCAGGCTCGACACCCCAAGGATCAACACCAGAAAAAAGAGCCCAATGCCTTTTGGTTTCATGCTAGAGACTATAACCCAGGGAAAGGGCTACGTCAAGGATCGGGGAGGTGCACGGGCATATCGGGGCCTCCCACCTGTAAACTCCTGGTGAAAATCTTTGACAAAGCGTCATTTGCGTGTTAAACTCTCAATCGTTATGGTGGCAACGCTCTCCTGGGAGGGCGTTTTTTAGCGCACGAAATTTCTTGGGTTATCATCCATGCGAACGATCGAATGGGATTACCAGCGCAATCAGGTGCGCATGATTGATCAACGCTGGCTACCTGGCAAGTTCCAAGTGGTGGCATATGATGATTATCGCCAGGTAGCCGAGGCCATCCGCCAGATGGTGGTGCGGGGCGCGCCCGCCATTGGGGCTGCGGCTGCCTTCGGACTGGCGCTGGCTGCTAAACAATCCCCGGCCACCCAGGT
>JBBILY010000033.1:3941-21434 GCA_037444705.1 Chloroflexota bacterium
AAACACCCTGCTGACCGATCTGAAAAGCGCAGCCGAGGTGCTGCACGAAGCCCGCCCTACCGCGGTCAACCTGGACTGGGCCTTGAAGCGCGTATTACATGTCGCCATGCAAGCCACTGGCGGGGTTGATGCGGTGCGCGCCGCGGTGCTGGCAGAGGCTCAACGCATTGCCGATGAAGACGTTGAAATCAACCTGCGCATGGCTCGCCATGGCGCCACCCTGATCGAGGATGGGGACACGATCCTGCATCACTGCAACACCGGCGCCCTGGCAACCGTGGATTGGGGCACCGCCCTGGGGGTGATCCGCATGGCACATCAACAAGGCAAACGCCTACATGTCCTGGTGGATGAAACCCGGCCGCGCCTCCAGGGGTCGCGCCTCACCGCCTGGGAATTGGAACAATATGGCATCCCGTACCAAATCATCACCGATAACGCCGCCGGCTACTTTCTGCGCAGCGGGCAGGTGCAGAAGGTCTTCTTTGGCGGCGACCGTATGGCAGCCAATGGCGATGTGGCTAACAAAATCGGCACCTATATGTTAGCCCTAGCCGCTCATGACAATAATGTACCTGTGTATTGCGTGGTGCCCACCTCCACGATTGACCTTTCCCTAGCCCACGGGGGATTAATTCCGATCGAGGAGCGCAGTGAAGAGGAGGTGTTGAATTTGCAAATTAACGGCCAGCCTGTGGCACCCAAAGGGGCGCGCGCCCGCAACCCCGCCTTCGACGTCACCCCGGCGCGCCTGCTGACCGCGATTGTCACCGAGAATGGGGTGGTATATCCCCCCTTTGAAGAAAACTTGAAACGCATCCTGGGGCGTCTATGAACATCGTCCTCACCGGTTCCGTGGCTTACGACTATCTGATGACCTTCCCTGGCTATTTCCGCGATCATATCCTGCCGGAGAAACTGGCCTCCCTTAGCCTGTCTTTCCTGGTAGAGTCGATGGTGCGCATGCGCGGCGGCACCGCACCGAACATTGCCTACACCCTGGCGCTGCTAGGGCTGCGGCCACGCCTGTTCGCTGCCGTGGGCGAAGACTTCGAGGAATATCGCCAATGGCTCAACAGCAAGGGCGTGGACACCTCCTGGGCAAAAGTTATTCCTGGGGTCTACACTGCTTCTTTCTTCGCCAATACAGACCGCTCTAACGCCCAAATTGCCAGTTTCTACCCAGGAGCGATGGCTTACGCGGCCCAACTTTCCCTGCACGAATTAGACCAGGACCCACCCGACCTGGTAGTGATCTCCCCCAACGACCCGGAAGCGATGAAACGCTATGTGGTCGAATGCCAGGAAATGGGCATCCCGTACCTCTACGACCCCAGCCAGCAAATTGTGCGCCTGAGCGCCCAGGACCTATGTCGCGGCATCGAAGGGGCGCTGGCTCTCTTCGTCAATGATTATGAGTTTGCCCTGATTCAAAAGATGACCAGCCTATCACCGCAGGATATTCAACAGCGGGCAAAATTCCTGGTGGTTACGCGCGGTGAGCAAGGAGCCTCGGTTTATAGCGATGGTCGCGAGTATGTCATCCCGGCGGTGCCGCCGGAGAAGATCGGCGATCCCACAGGCGTGGGCGATGCCTTCCGCGGCGGTTTCCTGACCGCCTATATGCATGGCCTGGATTGGGAAACTTGTGGTCGCGTGGGTGCCCTGGCGGCCACTTATTGCCTGGAACACCCCGGACCTCAAAACCATTCATATACACCGGCAGAGTTTATCCAGCGCTATCGGCGCTATTTCGACGATCAGGGCAAACTAGGCGTTTTGCTCAAGGAAAGTTAGGTGTGGCAACCCTTTCAAAAGGACGGATAAGCACTGCTATATCTGTGCAACCCTTCTGTTCACCACTGCTTTCTGCATCTCATCAAAATCAGAATAGGAGATCGTATGGATAAATACGATGTTAAGGATCTCAAATTGGCCGAAGGAGGACGGCGCAAAATCGAATGGGCAGAACGAGAGATGCCCGTACTGCGCCTGATTCGTGAGCGCTTTGCTAAAGAGCGCCCTCTGCAAGGGCTGCGTCTATCTGCCTGTTTACATGTGACCACCGAAACAGCTAACCTGGTGCGCACCTTGCAGGCCGGAGGAGCGGATGTTGTACTCACCGCTTCCAACCCGCTCTCCACTCAAGACGAGGTGGCAGCCTCGCTGGTGGTGCATTTTGAAGTGCCTGTGTTCGCCATCAAAGGTGAAGATCACGCCACCTATTACAAACACATCCACGCCGCCCTGGATCACCAACCTCACTTGACCATGGATGACGGCGCAGACCTGGTGAGCACCCTGCATAAGGAACGCCGCGACCTGCTGAAAAACATGATCGGGGGCACCGAAGAAACCACCACCGGGGTGATTCGCCTGCGCGCCATGGCTGCCGATGGGGCGCTGGCTTTTCCCGTCATCGCGGTCAACGATGCCATGACCAAACATTTCTTCGATAATCGCTACGGAACCGGCCAATCCACGATTGATGGGATCATCCGCGCCACCAACACGTTGCTGGCTGGTAAAACCTTTGTGGTAGCGGGTTACGGTTGGTGTGGGCGCGGCTTGGCGCTGCGAGCGCGCGGCATGGGAGCGAATGTCATTGTCACCGAGGTGGACCCCTTACCAGCCCTGGAAGCAGTGATGGATGGCTACCGCGTCATGCCCATGGCTGAAGCCGCCCGCGTGGGTGATATTTTCGTCACGGTCACAGGCGACATCAATGTCATTGACCGCCACCACTTCGAGGTGATGAAAGATGGCGCCATTGTGGCTAACTCGGGCCATTTCAATGTAGAGATCAACATCCCCGCTCTGGAAGAGATGGCGGTGAGCAAACGCCTGGTACGACCTTTTGTGGAAGAGTACGAACTGAACGATGGGCGCCGCATTTACCTTCTGGCCGAAGGGCGGTTGGTCAACCTGGCAGCAGCCGAAGGCCATCCAGCCAGTGTGATGGACATGTCCTTTGCTAATCAAGCCTTAGCCGCAGAATATATGGTTAAAAACGGGCCTAAACTGGAGAAGAAGGTTTACTCGGTGCCAGAAGAGATAGACCGCGAGATTGCTCGCCTGAAACTGGACGCCATGGGAGTGCAAATTGACAACCTGACCGATGAGCAACTCAAATATTTGCACTCGTGGGAAGAAGGCACTTAGGGCGAGGCCATTTACGGGGTGCCCACTACCACTTCAATAAAGATCGGGTCACCAAAAGGCTGCCCCTCAGGTGAGAAAGCCTGCCAGGCACTGCGATAAGTGCCCGCTTCCTGAGGGGCAGTAAATAAGATGCGCAGATCAGCTTGTGTCCCAGCCCGCGCTGGATAGAGCGCCTGCTCTTCAGACGCCCCCAGGCTCGGGCCGGCTATTAATTTCAGGCGATAACGCCTATCCCAATTACAGGTACCATTGTTTTCCACCCGCCAGCGCTTATCCAGGGTCTCACCAGGCGAGACCAGGCTGCCATCGGGCAGGCTTAAATCTTCGAGATAGCGCAGGTTGTTTTCACACACAGGTGTGGAGGTTGGGGCTTCCGCCTCCAGGGATGAGCCAGTAGGCCCAAGGTCAGGCACAGCGGGTGTTGGCGTCCATGACCCAGGGCGCAAGGGGAGCGGCGTAGGTGGCAGGTAGATGGGTTGATCCTGAGGGCGTGATGACACCGCCTGCGGCGCAGCGCTACAGGCGGCTAAAAGCAAGACAGTGAAGAAAGCCAGCCACGGTTGAGAGGGTGGTTGCATCGAGCGCAGGTGAACCCAGGAGCAACCATGCGTGCCGCGCGGCTCATACCTCGTCATCCGCGAAGCCTTCATCCTCCCCACCAGCAGCATAGGGCAAAGGCAGAACGCCGCTTAATGCTTGCTGGCGGATGATCTGCTCGATTTCATCTGCCAGATCAGGATTCTGGCGCAGAAACTCTTTGGCGTTCTCGCGCCCCTGACCCAGGCGAATCTCCCCATAACTGTAGAAGGAACCGCGCTTGTTGATGATCTCCAGTTGGGTAGCCAAATCAATGATGTCCCCAACTTTGGAGATGCCTTCGTTGTACATGATGTCAAACTCAGCAGTGTGGAAAGGTGGAGCGACTTTGTTTTTAACCACGCGCACGCGAGTGCGGTTACCGATAATCTCCGAACCCAGTTTAATGGATTGAATGCGGCGCACATCCAGACGCACCGAGGCATAGAACTTGAGCGCCTGGCCACCGGTGGTGGTCTCCGGATTGCCAAACATCACCCCAATTTTCTGGCGTAACTGGTTGGTAAAGATCACCGCGGTCTTGGTCTGGCTGATGGCGCCGGAAAGCTTGCGCAGCGCCTGTGACATCAACCGCGCCTGCATACCCATGGTGGCATCGCCCATATCGCCTTCGATTTCGGCACGCGGCACCAGCGCCGCCACCGAGTCGACCACGACCACATCCACCGCACCTGAGCGCACCAGGGTCTCGGCGATCTCCAGGGCTTGTTCACCCATATCAGGCTGGGAGATCAACAGGCTATCCACGTCCACTCCACAGCGGGCGGCATAATTCGGATCCAGCGCATGCTCCATGTCAATGAAAGCGCAGGTGCCGCCGCGTTTCTGCGCCTCAGCGATAATGTGCAGACAAATGGTGGTTTTCCCCGAGGCTTCCGGGCCGTAAATCTCGGTAATGCGCCCGCGTGGAATGCCACCCACGCCCAAAGCAATATCCAATGAAAGCGAGCCTGTAGGAATGGTATCAACGGTTATCAATTTTTGTGCCTGCCCCAGACGCATAATGGTCCCCTCGCCATAGCGCTTGGTGATATCTCCCAGGGCTTTTTCCAGGGCAATCGAACGGGAATCATCCACATCACCGCCAGGGTTAGAGTTCTTGCGCATCATCTCATTTCGCTCCTCATCCAAAATCAACCGCCAAGGGGTTGTTCATGGCCTAAACTGTGACCCTAGTTTAGCACAAATGTTCGGGGTGTCAAGGGATTCTTTAGCCTGACCCCTCGGAAGCGCCCAGGGCGGTTAACCGCTGGATGACACCGATTAACACCTTCACAGACCGCCGGTATTCATCCAACGAGAGGTGCTCGATGGGCGTATGGTCCAGCGCCGAATCGCCTGGGCCATAAGCCAGCGCCGGGCACCTCCAGGCAGGAGCCACGATATTCAGGTCAGCCGTGCCACTTTTCAGAGCAAAGGATGGCTGACCACCCATAGCCCGAATGCTGCTCAGAAAAGCACGCACCAGCGGAGTGTTCTTAGCGCCTCGATAGGCCGGCACTGCAAAACCCAGGGGCTTAAGCGATGTCTTGGCGTGGGTGATATCCATAAGCAGGCTCTCAATCTGGCGGTACCAGTCCTGGGGAAGATACCCTTCAGGCAGGCGCACGCCGATTTTCAGGCGAGCCCAGGTTTCGAAATCTTCATCGCCGGAGGCCAGGCCGCGCAGGGTAGGAGTGATCTGGTCGTAGAGGCGTTGGCGTGAGGCATTGAAATGCGCACTCCACTGGCGAATCGCCTGCCAGAGGTCGAAAGCAATTTCACAGGCGTTTAGGTTTTGGCCAGCCGTGTGTGCCTGAGAGGTGCGCACCGTGATCTCGGCCCAGGCGCTGCCCTTATAGCCCAGGGTGATGCGTTCCCAGCGACTGGGTTCTCCAATAATAGCATATTGAGGTCGGTATTGCTCTTTAACATAACGCGCTCCTGCGGAGTCGCCTTCTTCGTCCACAGCGCCGATGACCACCAGTTGCCAGCCAGGCCTGGGGCCGCTTTGGGCCACCGCATCCACAAAGGCAGCCAGCGGACCTTTGGCGTCCACCGCTCCACGTCCGTACAGGAGGGCTTCGGTCTGGGCGGTCCTGGCGGTGGAGGTAGAGATAAGCGTCTTCACGGGGATCTCGCCGGGCACTGTGTCAATATGGCCCAAAAAGACGATCTGCCTTTCCCCCTCTCCCATCACGCCCACGGCGTTTCCTGCCGCATCTATAAAAGCCTGGGAATACCCCAGGGAGAGCATGCGCCCCACCAGATATTCGACCGCGGGACGCTCTTGACCTGTTGGGCTGTAATGGCTCACCAGCCCTAGCAAGGTTTCAGGCACCTCGTCCCGGCTCACGCTGCCAAAACCTCCGCCAGGGCCTCGACTACGCGATCAATTTGTTGACGGGAGATCACCAAAGGCGGCAGCAGGCGGATCACGCTCATCCCGGCCGATAAAGCCAGGACGCCGCGTTCCATCAAAGCCTGTAAATACGGAGCTACCTTTTGCTTGATCTCAATCCCAATCAATAACCCCAACCCACGCACCTCGCGAATCAGAGGCGAGGGGATTTCCCTCAAGCGCGCCATCAAATAGTCGCCCAATTCAGCTGCCCGCTCTGGAAGGCGCTCTTGTTGCAGCACCTCCAGCGCCGCCAGAGAGGCAGCGCAGGCCAGGGGATTACCACCAAAGGTGGAGCCATGGATGCCAGGGGAGAGGCTGCCCACGCGGTCGCCAATCAGCACCGCCCCCATCGGCACACCTCCAGCGATGGACTTAGCCACACACAACAGATCGGGCTGAAGGCCGTAGTGTTCCAGGGCAAACATTTTCCCCGTGCGCCCGAAGCCGGTTTGCACCTCGTCTAGGATGAAGAGGGCGCCGCGCTGCTGGCAGAGCGCCTGCGCGCCTTGCAAGAATTCCGCCTGGCCGGGATAGACGCCTCCCTCACCCTGAACCACTTCAAGAATCACGGCTGCGGTGCGCTCTGAGACGGCTTCATCCAGTTTATCCAGGTTGTTATAAGGCACATGGATAAACCCGGGCAGCAGCGGTTCAAAGGGCTGGCGATATTTTTTATTGGCAGTGGCTGAAAGGGCGCCCAAAGTACGCCCGTGGAAACCGCGCAGGGCGGCTATGATCTCTTTGCGGCCATTACTCGCCCGGGCAAATTTGAGCGCCGCCTCCACCGCTTCGGTGCCAGAATTGCATAAAAACACCCGACCCATCCCAGTGAGCTGGGTCAGACGCGCCATTAACTCGGCACGGCGGTCGTTGTAAAACATTTCCGGGCAAGAGATCAAGGTGCGTGCCTGGGCCGCGATGGCCTCAGCAATGGCTGGATGGGCATGTCCCAGATTAGCCACCCCTTGCCCGCCAACGCAATCAATGTATTCCCTTCCCTGATCATCATAAAGCACGGCCCCCTGGCCGCGCACGATAACCAGGTCGCGTTTGGCATAAACGCCTGAGGTGGTTTGTTCTTCGAGGAAGATAACTTTAGGCAACATCATCACACTCTTTCAATGGGAGAGGATATGAGTGCCCTGGCCGGCCAGGGCATTTGAAACGGGCTGTTGGATGCGCCCATCGGCAATGATCACCCGTCTTACCCCGCGATTTAGGGCTTCCTGCGCTCCCAACACCTTCTTCTTCATCCGCCCTTGAGCCATTTCCAACGCCTCGTTCAAGCGACTGGCAGGCAGAGTGGGAATCAAACTGTGCTCATCGGGAAAAGCGCTCAGCAAGCCAGGAGCCCCTGTCAACAGGATCAAAGTTTCAACCCCCAGCGCCCCCGCCACCATAGCCGCGGCCCGGTCGGCGTCCACGTTGAGCGCCTCCCCCTGTGGGCTGATCGCCAACGGGGCGATCAGCGGCGTGTAGCCGGCCCTTCCCAGCGTCTCCAGCAGCGAGGCGTTCACATGCTCGATCTTACCCGTATAGTCATCTCGGATTACTTTGCGCTTGCCGTTTTCGAGGCTGTGGATGGCTTCTTTGCGCGTTGCCACCAGCAGGCGCCCGTCTAAGCCGCTTATCCCCAAGGCATTGACCCCCAAAGCCTGGAGTTGTTCGACCAATAGGGCGTTAACTTTGCCCTTGACCGCCATGGCAAAAATCTCTAGCGTTGGGCGGTCGGTGTAGCGCGAGGTGAAACCAGAAGGGGAGGTGATGAAGCGCGGCGGATGTCCCAAAGCCTGCCCCAAGGCACTGGCCTCTGCCGAACCGCCATGAACCAGCACCAGACGCTTTCCCTGATTTACCAGGGTGGCCACATCCTGGCAGACCGCAGCGGTGTCAACCCCTTGTGTGCCACCTATCTTGACCACAAGAGAGAACGGGGAGGTGTGTAAGGCGCTCATCATCTAACCTCTAAATCGGATGTAGGCCGGGAAATTCCAGCCCAAGCGTTTCATGAAAACCCAGCATCAGGTTCATGCTTTGTACGGCTGAGCCTGAGGCGCCTTTCATCAGGTTATCAATGGCGCAGAGAGAAACCACATGGCCGCTCTCTTCATCCAGGTCAAAGCCCAGATCAGCGTAATTACAGCCAGCCAGAATTTTGGGTTCGGGGAGGCGATAGAGGCCGCGTTGTTCCTTCACCAGGCGCAGGAAAGGGTTTTCTGCTACCAGTTGGCGGTAAGCCCGCCACAGGTCTTTGGTGGTCACGCCCTTTTTCACTTGAGCATGGGCAGTGGCCAGAGCACCGCGCACCAGGTCCACCGCGGTCATGGTCAAAGTGACCTGCGGGAGGCCTAACTCTTGGATCACCTCGGCCGTGTGACGGTGGCCAAAGGTGGAGAAAGTGCGAATCACACCACTGCGTTCTGGATGGTGCGAGCCAGGGTTAGCCTCGGCTCCCGCCTCAGAAGAACCGACCTTGATTTCGACGATGATTGGGCTCTGCTCGTCCAACAAGCCGCCTTTGACCAAGGGGAGCAGGGCCAAAATGCTGGCGGTGGCGTTGCAGCCAACGCCGCTCACATAATGGGCGCAGCGCAGTTCATCACGGTGTAATTCAGGCAAACCGTAGACGAATTTTGATAACCACTCTGACGAAGCATGGGGAGAACCATACCAATGTTGATAAGCCAAGGGGCTTCGCAGGCGAAAATCCGCCGATAAGTCTATCAGGTAAGGCGCCAGCTGAGCGTAATGTTCAATCTTATGCTGCGATTCGCCATGGGGCAGCGCCAGGAAAAGCACATCGCAGGACTCAACCTGATCGGGGTCGCTAAACTTGAGATCGGTCTGCTTGCGCAAATTGGGGTGCACCTGATAGACATATTCGCCCACATGCCGTCGCGAGGTGACCTGAGTCACCTCAACTTGTGGGTGGTGCAGCAACAACCGCAACAACTCGCCACCCGTATAACCCGAAGCGCCGATAATGCTGGCTCGGATCATAGCGGCACCTCAATCTGATGGCGCGCCAGGGCCAGGGTGTAATCTACAATTAACCCCGGAATATCCACCCCGGTGACAGGCACTGTGGTGTGAAATTCCATGGTATGGTTGATTTCATTGACCAGCAATCCCCGCTCGGGATGCTCGATGAGGTCCACCGCCAGCACCCCTCCGCCAACGGCCTGGGCAGCTCTGAGACAAATCTCATCCAGTTCGGGAGTGACTGGACAGGCTTCCCCCTCGCCGCCGCGGGCAGTGTTGGTGATCCAGTGCTCCGACTTACGGTAGATGGCACAGACGGTACGATCGCCTGTGACGAAGGCGCGGATGTCGCGCCCTGGCTTTTGGATGAATTCCTGGATATAGAAAACAGAATGTTGATAAGAGCCCAGGGTGGCCTTGTGTTCCAGGATGGCTTCGGCAGCATCGCGGTCGTTGATTTTTGCCAATAGGCGCCCCCAGGAGCCCACCACCGGCTTGAGCACCACCGGGTAGCCCAAGCCCTCGATCGCCTCCAGAGCCGATTCGGGGGTGTAAGCCACCACGGTGCGTGGCTGAGGCAGGCCAGCTCTGGCCAGGGCGGCGCTGGTGGCCAATTTGTCGCCGCAGATTTCGGCCACCCTGGCCAGGTTGACCGTGGGGATGCCCCAGGCATTTAGCACGCGCAGGGCATACAGGCCGCGCACGTAACTGATGCTGCGCTCCAGGATGACATCGTATTGCCGCCATGGGGCAGGGTTATCCAGGTCGAAGTGCACCAGGCGGTCATCCAGCCGATCGTAATCCAGGCCGCGCGCTTCCAAAGCGGCGAAGATCCACTTCTCTTCTACGCGCAGGCGCGAATAGAGCACACCAATGCGCAGCCGGCTCATGCTTACTCTCCCCAGTCCTCTTCTTCCATGGGCGCCAGGTCCACGCTGGCGGGGTACAGCGAGGTGACCTCCAGGTCCACACCACAATCGGGGCAAACCACAATTTCGCCCACCTCGGTGTTGCTACCCAGGGGAATCTCAGCTTCACATTCGGGACAGGATACTGTGGTCATCTTAACCTCCTAAGTTGGGGATTCAGGGTTGTAATGTTGGGTGTTATAGGCATGAGTTTGCTCAATCTTCTCTTTAGCCTCCTTCAGTTGTAAAATCACGGCCTCAGGCGCAGTGCCGCCATAGACTTTGCGCCGCGCAACGCTATCTAACGGATTGAAGATAGCGTAGACCGTTGCATCGAAATCAGGATGAAGGGTTTGGAGTTGCTCCAGCGTCAGAGCATTGAGGGGTTTACCCAGGCTGATAGCCAGTTGAACTGCCTTACCAACCAGTTGGTGTGCCTGGCGGAAGGGGAGTCCCCTTTCTACCAAATAGTCAGCCAGGTCGGTCGCCATCAGGTTGGGGTCCAGGCTGGCATGTAGTCGTTCGGGGTTGATGGTCAACGTGCGAAGCGCGTTTGCCACCACCGGCAGCAGCGCCATGAGCGTGTCCCAGGCGGAGAATACGGGCACTTTGTCTTCTTGCAAGTCTTTGTCATAAGCGGAAGGCAGGCCTTTTAGGGTGATCAATAACCCTGCCAGGTTGCCAATCAGCCCACCAGCCTTGCCCCGCGCCAGTTCGAAAACATCGGGGTTCTTCTTTTGTGGCATCAGGCTCGATCCAGTAGCAAAGGCCTCCGAAAGTTCGAAGAAGCCAAATTCGGCGGAAGAGAAGAGGATCACGGCTTCTGCCAGGCGGCTCAGGTGAACGCCGATCAAGGCGGCGCAGAACAGAAACTCGGCGGCAAAGTCGCGGTCGGAGACGGCATCCAGGCTGTTGGGGAAAGGGGCGGTGAAGCCCAGGGTTTGCGCCAGGGCGTGGCGGTTGATGGGGAAGGGCGTGCCGGCCAGGGCCCCTGCCCCCAGAGGTAGAAGGGCAGTGCGCTCGCGCAAGCCTTCCAGGCGTTGACGATCGCGCTGCAGCGGCCAAAAATGGGAGAGCCACCAGTGACTGAGAAGTAAGGGCTGGGCGCGCTGCAGATGAGTGTAGCCGGGCATCAAAATACCCATATCGGCCTCGGCGCGCTCAACCAGGGCTTTCTGCAGGTCAACCAGGGCCGCCCCCAACGGCAACAACGCTTCCAGCAGCCACAGGCGAAAATCGGTGGCGACCTGATCATTGCGGCTCCGCCCGGTGTGCAGTTTCCCGGCCAGGGGGCCAACGAGTTCACCCAGGCGGCGCTCTACAGCGGTATGGATATCTTCATCGTCGGCCTGAAAGACAAAACTGCCCTGCTCGAATTCCTGGCGCACGCTCAGTAAGCCGTTATGTATTTGCTCGTATTCGTCGCGGCTGAGCACACCTGCCTGTTGTAATGCCTGTGCCCAGGCCAGGCTGCCCTCCACATCTTGGAGAGCCAGCCGTTGGTCAAAACCAACGGAGGCGTTGAGCCTCCAGGCCGCGGGATCTAACCCCTGTTCAAATCGGCCACTCCAGAGAGTCATCTCAATCCCTCTTGAAGCGTGAATAGTCCGGTTTGGGGATGTTCAGGCCTGAAACAGGCAAACCGTTGAGGGCGCGCACCTTGAGCGGTAGGCCATACAGATGAATAAACCCCTCTGCATCAGACTGATCATACACATCCTCCTGGCCGAAAGTGGCAAAGTCTTCGCGATACAGGCTGAAGGGGCTTTTCCGCCCGGCGGGGATAATGTTGCCCTTGTATAATTTCAAACGCACCACACCCGTCACCGGGCCCTGAGTGCTATCCACGAAAGCATCCAGGGCCTCGCGTAGCGGCGTAAACCACATACCGTTGTAAACCAAGTCGGCGTATTTCAGGGCCACCAGGTCTTTAAAGTGGATTGTCTCGCGGTCTAAGACAATGGATTCCAGTTCTCGGTGGGCAGCCATCAAGATCGTGCCTCCAGGGGTCTCGTAAACCCCGTGGGACTTCATGCCCACCAGTCGGCTCTCCACCAGGTCGGCGCGGCCAATGCCATGCCTGCCACCCAGGGTATTCAGTTTCATTATTAATTGGGCAGGAGAAAGTTTCTCGCCATTGACGGCGACCGGCGTACCAGTTTCGAATTCGATTTCCACATATTCGGGCGTGTCGGGGGCATTTTCGGGGCAGGTGGAAAGTTGATACATAGCCTCGTCTGGCTCCAGCCAGGGGTCCTCCAATGGCCCACCTTCATGAGAGAGATGCCACAGGTTGCCATCGCGACTATAGATAGACCTCAGAGTGGCTTTTACCGGGATGCTGTGCGCCCGGGCATAGGCGATAGCATCTTCTCTGGAACGAATGTTCCATTCGCGCCAGGGAGCGATGACCCGCAGACGAGGATCGAGGGCAGCGTAGGTCAATTCGAAGCGCACCTGGTCATTACCTTTGCCGGTGGCCCCGTGAGCCACAGCGTCCGCGCCAAATTGATGCGCCACTTCCACCTGATGTTTGGCGATCAACGGCCGGGCAATCGAGGTACCCAGCAAGTATTTACGCTCATACACCGCCCCTGCGCGCAGCAAACGGAAGAGGTGCTCCTGGGCGAACTCTTCTTTCAGGTCCTGGATAATCACATGGCTGGCACCGCTTGCCCGAGCTTTGGCTTCTAGCCCCTCCAACTCATCCCCCTGCCCAATATCAGCCGTGAAGCAGATGACTTCACATCCGTAATTTTCTCGCAGCCAGGGGACAATGATAGACGTATCCAGGCCGCCAGAATAAGCCAGTACCACTTTTTTAACCGCTGCTTTGATCATCTCAGCCTCCCGATTGAAAATAAACAGCCCTCCGGAGGAGAGCTGTTGTTGGTTAATGGGGTTGGAAGAATAATAACAATAATCTAACTCACCAAAGCACGACAGCCCGGCCTCCACTGGAGGGCTGGGTACACACGACGGGCGCGGGCCTTAGGGCTGCTTTGGGTGAACATATTGGGGCGCAGTTTATCACTCATTGCTCAAGTCGTCAAGGTTTTTAGGAAAAATCGCCACCATAATCGAAGACAAAGGGGCTAATCTGCCCTTGAAGAAATGCCCAGCCGCCACAGGTTGTAGCAGATAGCTTTCCCTGGCTGAGGCGGCCGACCATGGACAACTACGCTCATGGTAAGCCGCAACAACTCAATAGTTCGCACCCGCTCCACGCTCGACGGCCGTCATCAGCGCCTGCAGATGAAAGGCCTTAGATAGCGCCCGGTATAGGAGGCATCATTGGCGCACACCTCTTCCGGGGTGCCCTCAGCCACCACCCACCCACCTCGATCGCCCCCCTCAGGGCCCAGGTCAATGATATAATCCGCCACCTTAATGATGTCCAGGTTATGCTCAATGATCAGCACAGTATTACCCGCATCCACCAGGCGCTGCAATACCTCAATTAACTTGTGCACATCGGCCGCGTGCAACCCGACTGAAGGCTCGTCCAGGACGTAGAGCGTGCGCCCGGTGGCGCGACGCGACAACTCGCGAGCCAGTTTCACCCGCTGCGCCTCACCCCCAGATAGAGTAGGAGCGGGCTGGCCAATGCGAATATAACCCAGCCCCACATCCTGCAAGGTCTTTAACTTGCTCACCATGGCCGGGAAAGCATCGAACACTTCCAAAGCCTGATCTACGGTCATCTCCAGCACGTCAGCGATGTTGTAATCCTTAAAGCGCACCTGAAGGGTTTCACGATTGAAGCGCGCCCCATGACACACATCGCAAGGCACATACACATCGGGCAGGAACTGCATCTCGATCCGCAACTGCCCTTGACCCTGACAGGCTTCGCAGCGGCCACCATGTATATTGAAAGAGAAGCGCCCCGGTTTGTAACCGCGGATTTTGCTCTCGGGCAATTCGGCAAACAGAGCACGAATGTGATCAAACAGGCCAGTGTAGGTGCCCGGGTTGGAACGCGGCGTGCGCCCAATGGGAGACTGATCAATGTTGATCACCTTATCCAGATATTCCAGCCCCTCGATGCGCTCGTGATCACCTGGTTGGGTCCGCGCCCCATGCAACTGGCGCGCCAGGGCTTTATACAGGATTTCCACCATCAGGGTGGATTTTCCCGAACCCGAAACGCCGGTGATGCAAACTAATCTGCCCAGAGGAATACGCACGTTGATGTTCTTCAGATTGTTCTCCCGCGCCCCAATGATCTGCAACCATTTTCCGTTACCCTGGCGGCGCTTGGGGGGAATAGGGACACGCAGGCGGCCGGAGAGATATGCCCCTGTGAGCGAGTGAGGATTTTGGATAATGGCTTCAACGGGTCCTTCAGCCACCACCTGACCTCCGTGCTCTCCCGCCCCAGGGCCCAGGTCTACCACCCAGTCGGCAGAGCGGATGGTCTCCTCATCGTGTTCCACCACCAGTACGGTATTACCCAGATCGCGCAGGCCTTTGAGCGTGTTGAGCAGGCGGCTATTATCGCGCGGGTGCAGGCCAATGGAAGGTTCATCCAACACATAGAGCACGCCCATCAAGCGCGAGCCGATCTGCGTCGCCAGGCGAATGCGTTGCGCCTCGCCGCCAGAAAGGGTGGCTGCGGAGCGTTGTAAGGTGAGATAATCCAGGCCTACATCCACCAGGAAGCCCAAGCGCGCCTCAATCTCTTTCAAGATGCGCTCGGCGATAGCCTGCTGACGCGGCGTTAACGGACTATCTGGTCCACTCAGTCGGCGCACCCATTCCAACGTGCGCAGCACAGGCCATGTGGTCACCTCAACGATGTTCACCCCATCCACCGTCACGGCCAGCGCCTCTTTACGCAGACGGGCCCCGTTGCAGGTGGGACAGATGCGTTCGGTCATGAACTCGGCAATTTTCTCGCGGATATACTCGGAATTGGTCTCACTGTAGCGCCGCTCCAGATTACGCACCACGCCTTCAAAGGGGGTGCTGAAGGTGGCATGACGTCCATCTACATTATGGTAGTGGACGGTCACCTCTCTACCTTGGGTGCCATAGAGGATGATATCCAGTTTCTCGCGCGGCAGGCTGCGCACCGGAGCATCTAAATCAATGTGATACGCGCGCGCCACGGCTTCTAGAGTCTGCCAGTAATAGCCCCCTTCCTCGCGCGGCCCGCTCCACTCCGAGATAGCGATCGCACCTTCATTGAGCGAAAGGTCGGGGTTGGGGATGAGCAGATCAGGATCAATCTCCAGTTTTCCCCCCAGCCCTTGACAATCGGGGCAGGCGCCATGAGGGGTATTGAAGGAGAAGGTGCGCGGCTCGATCTCCGGCAACACCGAACCGTGCTCAGGGCAGGCCAGGTGTTCGGAGAAGTACAAATCCTTGCCTTCTGGCTCTCTGGCTTCTTCTGCGGCGGGAGAAGGAGGCGCAGGGCTGATGAGATGGATGGTGAGATAACCCTCCCCAAATTTGAGGGCAGTTTCCACTGAATCGGTCAAGCGCGAGCGGAAGGCGCGGCTATCTTCTTCGTGTTCATAATGACGGATCACCAGCCGATCCACCACCGCCTCAACGGTGTGGATTTTATAGCGATCCATCTGGATGTCTTCATCCAGTTCATAAACACGCCCATCCACACGGGCGCGCACGAAGCCCGCCTTCCGAATCTCCTCCAGAACAGCCTGGTGGGTGCCTTTGCGGCCGCGCACCAGCGGAGCCAGGATAAGCAGGCGTGAGCCCTCTGGCAAGTTCTCAATGGCATCTACAATCTCCTGAGCCGACTGGCGCGCCACAACGCGTCCACATTGCGGACAATGAGGCACCCCCACGCGGGCGTAGAGCAAACGCAAATAATCATAGATCTCGGTAACGGTGCCCACAGTCGAACGCGGGTTATGAGAAGCACCTTTCTGATCAATGGATACCGCTGGAGATAGCCCTTCAATGGTATCCACATCGGGTTTATCCATCTGTCCCAGGAACTGGCGCGCATAGGCTGAGAGCGATTCGACATAGCGGCGCTGTCCTTCAGCGAAAATGGTATCGAACGCCAGGGAGGATTTGCCCGACCCGGATAGACCGGTAATCACCACCAGTTTATCGCGCGGGATCTCCACGGTGATGTTCTTCAAATTATGGACCCGAGCACCCACAACACGAATGACATTTTGCGACATACACCAGCCCTCTGAGTACAGGGAAATTATAGCACATTTGTTCCAATAATACCACTACTATCCCGAAGCCTAAAACCTGCCTTTGGAGCATTGACTTCACCACGCAATGGGCGGACATCGGTCACGCCACCCACCGGACCCAATCATTGTCCAGCGCTGGTTCGATCCCCTTTGAGCCTTTGACCCTAGTCGGCGAAGAAACTGCCTTCGCGTTATAAGATGCGGTGGTTTCCAAAATAGCGATGGCGAGAAGTGTAGGCAGGCCCGATTTTGGCTTAGAGACAAAATCATATTATACCAAACCGATTTCGTCTCTCGCGGTAAAATGTAACCATAACCGCGAGTCGGTTGTTGGCCTCCGGATTGGTTCCAGAAAGGGAAACATGGGTTTTCTAGAAAAACTAAAGAAACTGTTCTCGGCTGCCCCCGGGGGCGAGGCAGCCTATTGGCTCTATGTCCAATGTGACCGCTGTGGAGAGAAAATCCGCTCCAGGGTTGACCTGTACCACGACCTGAGCGCCATTTACGAAGCCAGCGGCACAACATATTTCTGCCGCAAGGTCTTAATCGGCCAACAACGCTGCTATCAAAAGATTGAGGTCGAGATGTGGTTTGACCAGCGGCGCCAACTGACGGAAAGGAAAATCCACGGCGGGCAATTTATCTCAGAAGAAACTTTTGCTGAGAGCCAGGCTTAGGGGGTTGAAGATCACCCGAATCTAAAGCCAATCACGAAACAAGCAGTGGTCAGGAATAGAAGCCCTGGCAAGAGTTTGAGGATCGCCCGCCGCGAGAGCAATGGCCTGCCCGCCTTGAGGAAAGAGAGCAATAGCCCTCCCAGGCCGATCAGCGCCCCGCCTACCCCTACCAGAGCAAAGGCTGAAGCAGCCTGCCCGCGCGCGGCGAGGATGAGAGGCAGCAAGAAAATGGTCAACCCTGCCACGCCATGGACAAAAGCCAGCACCAAGACGGGGATTTTGCCCGGCGCAGGTGCAAAGCGCGTCCAGATCACCGCTAGAAAACCCAGCAAAACAAAGCCTAGATACCAGGTGCGCAGCGCGGCCGCGTGTTCCCAAACCAAACCCAAAGCAAGCGCCAGCGGGATAACAGTCGAGAGGACGACCACAATAGCGCTGTCTAAAACCTCAAAACCTAAGATTATTAATAGCAATCCCGCTACTAAGAGCACGCCAAAAGCAATGGTATAAGCCAGGATGGGCACGGTGGAAAGATTGTTGATGCCAACCGCAATTTGCCAGGCAGCCAGCAAGCCACTGAGGATCAGCAGGATACGGTA
>JBBILY010000034.1:0-21408 GCA_037444705.1 Chloroflexota bacterium
AAGCGGCACGCTGGCACTGACGGCAATCCCGCCTTCCCTGACCCTGGGCTATTGAACCCGCTTCAAAGCGCAGCCGTGCGGTGGTTAAAGGTTATTTAGCAACATGGTATCAGCGGCCTATTAGATGTCGCGCCGCCGTTGAGGTAGTCACGGCACATAGGGGTGGTTGTCTATTGGGTGTCCTCCTCCGCTTCCCGCACCATGCCCAACAACCCTTCATATACCAGCCCCGTAACCTCAACCAGACGAACCAGAGCCAGCAGGTGACGAAAATAAGGCGTCAAGGTCTCTCTCTGGGCTACGCTAAAACCAAATTTCTCATAGAAAGGACGCAATCCGCTGCGACACGTCAGATAGAACCGACCATGATGGGAGGAAATCAATCTATCCATGATCGCCCGCGCCACGCCCCGACCGCGCCACTCCGGCACCACGGCAATCGAAGCCAATTCGTATGAGCCATCACGGTGGGCCTTAATCTGACCACAACCAATAATCTTGTCCTGCCCATCCACTGCGACGATAAAACGCCGCCAATCCAGGCCGGTCGGGTTAATTTTCACAGCATGAATCAGAGCACGGATGGCCTCAAAATCTGAAGCGTTGGCGGCGCGCATACTGAAACCTGGTGATGGGGATGGATTAAGAGGGTTTGTATCCACAGCCTGTGCGGCTCATCTCAAGGATTGGGCAAAGTTGGCGATTAATGCGGCTAACTGGCGTGGGCGTTGTAAGGGCACGTCGTGAATTGTGTCTTCCAACCATTGTACCTGACCCTGCCTAAGGAGGCGTTGTGCCTGCTTCAAGCCTCGTTCCTTGAGCCGTAAAAACTCGTCTTCTTCAGGGTTGCGTGGCGCTGGGGGTCGGGCGGGGAGCAATAAAACCGCGCAATTCAGGCGCGCAAAACACTCATAAGTCTTAAAATCCCACATGGCGCGGATAATCTGCATATGGTGCTCAAAGCGCAAGCGGGGATAAATAGTCTCATCCGCCGAAATCTCAAAGTTAGCCAGGATAATCTCCACCGCCTCTGGATGGGGTTGCCACCCACGATGGCGGCTATTCAGGAGTTCGAGGAAGGTTTTCAGGGGCATTCCAGCCAGTCGTGGTGGGGTCAGGCGCTGGCGGATCTCCTCCCACCCCAGGCCCGAGTCATCCAGTTGCGTCATGCCTCCATCCACCAACACCACACCCCGAGGGGCATACTTGCCCATTCTGAAGCGCGAGGCATAGGCCAAGGCAATCATCGCCCCCCACGAATGCCCGACCAACAGTGGCCTTTCCAATTCCAGTTGTTCCAAAAAAGCTGCCAGGTCGGTCGTCAATACCTCAAAACCGTAATCACCATTCGGTTTGTCGCTCAGGCCGTGGCCGCGCAGATCCGGGGCATAAATCACGAACCCATCCTCAGCCAGATAGGGTGCAGTCAGCTCCCAGATGCGCGCATTTGACGCCAGCCCATGCAGTAAGACCAAAGGTTGGCCTTTGCCCCGCACATTCCAGTATAGATAATGATAGCGCAATTGATTCACCAATAGATATGAGGATGACAAGTCTTCACTCCGAAGCGATGATCTTCATAAAAACTCTAACGACCTCTGGGTCAAAGTGCTTACCGTTCTGCTCACGGATGTATTCCAACGCTGCCTGCCTGCTCCAAGCAGGGCGGTAGGGACGATCAGAGGTCAGGGCATCCCATACATCCACCACGGCGAAAATGCGCGCTGCCAGTGGAATTTGTTCGCCTTTGAGGCCACGCGGATAGCCCGTGCCATCCCACTTCTCATGATGGCAATAGGGGATATCTAAAGCCGGGCGTAAATACTCGATAGGGTATAACATCTCATAGGCGTAGACGGGATGCTTGCGCATGATCTCCCATTCTTCTTCAGTTAATGGGCCAGGTTTGAGCAAGATGACATCTGGGATCCCCATTTTACCAATGTCATGCAATAATGCCCCGCGACGCACATGCACCAGTTCTGCATCGCTCATGCCCATCGCGCCCCCCAGGTTCAATGTCATCTGGGTTACTCTTTGGGTGTGGCCTTCGGTTTCTTTATCCCGCAGATCCAGGGCACGCGACCACCCCTCGATGGTAGTGTCGTATGCTCGCATCAGTTCAAGATTAGACCGCTGCAGACCGTTGAAGAGTTGGGCATTCTCAATTGCAATGGCCGCCTGAGCTGCCAGGGCCTCCAAAAACGCCAGCCACTCCTGGCTGATGTTTAAAGGAGAGCGGTTAAACACCTCCAGGACGCCCAGCAACTGCCCTTTAGCGATCATCGGAACTGCGATATAGGATATAAACCCTTCCGCTGCGAGCAAATCCTTGCGCACAAATTCAGCCTCCTGACGCAGGTCTTGGATGCTTACAAGGCTACGCTCCAGGGCAACCCGTCCAGCGATCCCCTCGCCCAGACGCAATCGCGTGCGCTCAATCGTTCGCGTCCGAAAGCCACGCGCAGCTGCATAGTTCAATTCTTGCAAGTAAGGATTATAGAGCAACACAGCCGCGGCGTCCACGCTCAGCCGTCCTGTGACTTGATCCAGCAACACGCTCAACGAGACACGCGGATCAAGGCTGCTGGTGATCGCCATATCAATTTTGCGCAAAGCCTCAATGCGCTCCAGGCGATTAGCGGTTTCTTCATAGAGGCGGGCGTTTTCAATGATCAGGGCTGCCGTGGAAGCCATAGTTGAAAGGACATTCAAATCATGTTCGTCGAAAGCAGCTTTGCGTGTGCTATTTTGGAGTGCAATCACCCCAATTGTTCGTTCATGGACGATAAGGGGCACCGCCATGGCGCTCAGCACCCGCATCAATTCTTCGATCTCACCCTGGTAACGCACTTTTGGCTCGGCTTGCGCATCAGCGATGATCAAGCCGCGTCGCTGGTGAAAAGCCAAGGCAATATAACCCAACTCAGAAGGGAAGCGTACGTCCCGAATGCGCCTATCGGCATAACCTTTTAGCGAGCGAAGTTGCAATTCGCCTCGTTCGTCAGCCAATAGGATGAAACCTTTTTCGGCCGCAGGTACAGCATGGATGGCTGCCAACAGTAAGCGGTCCAACAGGAATTGCAGTTCCAAAGACTCAGCCAACGCATAAGCGATTTGGGCCTGCGCCTCCACCTCACGCTCGTGGCGTGTCCGCTCGGTGATATCGGAAACGATCGTTGCAAATTGTCCTTCCGCCGGTTTGTAAGCCAGGACGCTATAATATTTGCCTAATGGCGAGGCGAACTGTTCATAGACAATTGGCTGGCCACTGCGAACCACCTGCCCATGGGTCCCAACCCAGGCCGCTTCAATTTCGGGCAATACCTGGCGGACAGTCTTGCCCAGAATATCATCCGCCTTAAGCCCGGTCAATCGCTCAAAGGCAGGATTGACGGACAGAAAACGATAATCCACAGCATTGCCCTCTTCATCCCAGATCATTTCGTGGACAGCGAAGCCCTGGGGTAGATTTTCAAATAGCAGGCGGTAATTACGTTGCGCGCTTTCCAGGCTCTCAGCCATTGAATCGAAAGCACGCGCCAGTTGACTGAGCTCGTCTCTGCCAGGCGGGATCGCAGTGCGGGCGCTTAAATCGCCCTGAGCCATGCGCCGCGTAGCCCTCAACAAACTGTGGATCGGCCGCAATAAGAACACCTCTCCGCCCAGCCAGGCGGCCAACAAACCCAGCACAGCCGCCCCGCCCAAAATGCCCAGGTTAATCCACAGCATCCGCCCGGATTCGGCGTACACCTGCGAGACGGGCAATCCCACCAAGACATAGGCACCAGGTGTCCCATCTACGAGCAGAGGGGTATAGGCGTATAAACGCATCACCCCATCCACACCTGGCGCTTCTGCCATGCCCTCTTTGGAGGTTGCCAAGGCCTGAGAGACCACAGATTGTTCCGACGCCACCTTGCCTAACCAGGCTTCACCTCCGGGTTGCCGAGCCAGAATCCGCCCCTGGCGATCTACAACTGTATAAACCGCCTCTGGGGGCAGAGTGGCAGCCTGGGCAAGTTTATCCAACCAACTCAGATCGAGAGCCGCGAAGGCAACCGCGACCACCTGATTATCTGCATCCAGGATCGGATGGCTGAAGACGATCACCGCCTTGCCGGTAATGCGCCCGATTTGATAATCGCCACTGGCAAAAGCGCGGCTTTGCACAGCGCGGATGAACCAGGCGCGGTCAGCGACATTCACCGCAGTGGTCGTAGGCACAGCCGAACAGTAAACATTCCCATTGGCGTCCGTCACACCCAAATTGGCAAAAACCGGGTGGAGAGGCAGGAGACGTGCGAGCAAGGCATTGCAGGCTTCAACCTGCCCTGGCCAAAGTTCGGGCAGTTCGACCAGTGTGGTTAGCAATTGACGCGCGCTGGCAATGAGGGTTTTGTGTTCGCTGGCTGCCACATGCACTAGGCTGAGGACTTGTTCCTGGGCACGACGCCGTGCCTCTACTGTTTCACGGCTGGCGTTGTAGACCGCCAGTCCAATCGCCGGTAATGCGGCTAACAAAACCAGCAAAACCAGGATAGAACGGAGACTGAAGAGAAATGACCTCATAAACGCCTCTGTTTTACCTCTTGGCGCAATGGGAGAAAGCAGTGCTAGCAGGAAATGGCGATCCCTAAGGGAATAAAACCCTCAACAAGGCAAGAACAGGGTTAAACGATGAGTCTCATGCCTTCTGTAATAATTCATCCAGGATGGCTTTTGCAATCTGGGGATCGGCTTTTCCGCCAGACTTCTTCATCACCTGACCAACAAACCAACCCATCAGGGTCACTTTGCCACCTTTATAAGTCGCCACCTGTTCCGGGTTTTCCGCCAATACCGCCCGGCACACAGCCTGAAGCGCCTGGCGATCGCTCACCTTAGCCAGGCCTTCCGCCTGTACAATCTCGCCAGGCGAATGACCGCTGTTTTCAACCTTTTCCAGCAGCGCTTTAGCGGTATTGGTATTTATTGTGCCCTCATCCACGAGACGGATGATCTCTGCCAGATAAGCAGGCGTGAGGCGCAGGTCAGCCGCCAGGATGCCGCGCTCATTGATCATGCGTAACACATCATTGATTAACCAGTTTGATACGCGCTTGGGGTCGCCACCATAGGCCTGTACTGTGGCTTCAAAGTATTCCGATAGGCTGCGTTCACTGGTCAGGATATCGGCATCATATTCGGGCAAGCCATATTGCTCCATGAAGCGGGCGCGCCGCTCTAAGGGCAATTCAGGCAGGCGTTCCAGGATGGCGTTCTTCCAGGCCTCATCAATTCTTAAAGGGAGTAAATCCGGTTCATGAAAGTAACGATAATCGGCCTCGGTTTCTTTGGAGCGCATCTTACGCAAGACCCCCGCGTCATCATCCCACTGCAGAGTCCAGGCCTCGATGGCTTTGCCGGCTTCCATCTCGCGTATCTGGCGTTCAATTTCGGTCTGGATGGCCTGGCGCACGGCGACGATCGAATTGACATTTTTGATCTCGGTCTTGGGGTTGAGATAGGTAGCCCCCTTAGGCCGAATGGAGACATTGGCATCACAGCGCAAATGAGCCTTCTCCATATCCGCCTCGGATACCCCCAACCAGCGCAGTAACTGGCGCAAGCGGATGATATACTGGGCTGCCTCATCCGCAGAACGCAGATCCGGAGCCGTCACCATCTCCACCAGAGGCACACCACAACGGTTGAAGTCAATCAAACGGCGTCCGTCCTCGTTCTTGGTCTTTCCCGCATCCTCTTCGATATGCAATTTGTTGATGCGTACGCGACGCACGTATCCCTCTGGCATAGGAACATCCAGATAGCCCCCGCGTGCCAGAGGCATATCATATTGCGAAATCTGATAACCTTTAGGCAGGTCAGGATAGAAGTAGTTCTTACGATCAAAGTAAGAGAGCGGCTGAATTTCAGCGTGCATGGCTGCCGCCAATAGCAGCGCTTTCTCCACGGCCGCCTTATTTAACACCGGCAACACACCTGGCAAACCCGTGCACACCGGACAGATATTGGTGTTGGGCGGATCGTTCCAGGAATCGGCCTTACACGCACAGAAGATTTTGGTGGTGGTGTTGAGCTGGATGTGAGTTTCCAGGCCAATGACAGCTTCGTATTCGTATTGGGACATAGATATCTCTACAATAGGTTAACTCTCATCACATATTTTAACCAAAAAGGCGCGCACACCCATAATCCTCAGTAGTTCTTAAGTACCAGCCAGGATTGGGGGTCTCTTGCGCCGCCATTCGTCGGTCTCGGTCACCATTTCATAGGCACGGCCGATACGCAATAGGGTTGCCTCGGAGAAATCCGGGCCTAATAACTGAATGCCAATAGGTAGCCCCTGATGATCAAAACCGGCCGGTAGAGAAAGCCCGGGCACACCGGCATGGTTGGCGGGGACGGTCAATTGATCAGAGTACTGCATCAGCACTGAATCACCATAAATTGCACCCAGGGGGAAAGCAGTGGTGGGTGTGGTCGGAGTAAGCAGTGCCTGCAGACGGTAGCGTCCCTGAGGGTCAAAAATCTGCTCGAAGTCGCGGCGGATCAGGGTGCGCACGCGCAGGGCACGCACATAGTATTGCTGGCTATACTGAGCCGCGCTGACGTACATCCCCATCAGGATACGCAATTTGGGTTGCAGGCCAAAACCCTGGCCGCGTGTCTTCCGGTACATTTCGTGCAGGTCTTTCACCGCCTCGGGGGTGCGATAGCCATATTTAACCCCATCGTAGCGGTGCAAATTTGATGCCGCCTCTACCCGTGAGATGACGAAATATGCCGGAATGCCATAGCGCGTGTGCGGCATGGGCACATCGTCCACGATGTCTGCTCCCATCTCTGCCAGGCGACCCGCGGCCCGTAACACCGCATCCTTGATCTCCGCGGCAATGGGTTCTTCTCGCAATTCACCGCTCTGGGCGTCGAAGTATGTGATGCGGAAATAATCGGGAGAAAGGCCAATGCGCATGCCGCGCACCCCACGTTTCAGGTCTTTCAGATAATCTGGCACTGGCACATTTGCCGCAGTGCTATCATGGGGATCAGGCCCGGCAATCACCTTGAGCATCAGGGCCACATCGGTCACATCCCTGCCTAAGGGGCCGGGGCAATCCAGCGAAGAACCAAAGGCGATCAGACCATAACGCGAGACGCGCCCGTAGGTGGGCTTCAAACCCACTACACCACAAAAAGCCGCCGGCTGGCGCACCGAACCGGCTGTATCGGTGCCCAGCGAAAGGGCACCTTCGCCAGCGGCAACAGCCGCGGCGCTTCCCCCCGAAGAGCCACCCGGCACACGCCTCAAATCCCAGGGGTTGCGCGGCGTCGGCTTAAAGGCTGACGACTCATTTGAAGAGCCATATGTGAATTCATCCAGATTAACCTTGCCCAACATCACCCCGCCGGCCGCCTCCATGCGCGCAACCGGGGTGGCCGTATATGGGGCGACGAAATTAGCCAGAATGCGCGACCCGGCTGTGGATAAAGTGCCCCGGACACAAAAGATATCCTTCACGGTAAAAGGCACTCCAGCCAGAGGGCCCACTTCCTCCCCTCTTGCTATGCGGCGGTCAATCTCTTCCGCCTGAGCGCGGGCGCGCCCCTCGGTCAGGGTGATAAAGGCGTGGATTTTACCGTTGGTATCCGCTTGCCCAGACTCTTGCCCTTCATCCACTAGCCGTCCAGGTTCACCATCCACCGTGGCAATGCGTTTAAGCGTCGCCTCCAACAGTTCTACCGCGGAGATTTGGCGCAGGCGGATATTTTCTACAAGCACGTGTACAGGAAGATCACAAAGTTCCATATAGAAATCCTAATCTCAACTCCAGAAGGGTTCGATGGCTTATATTTCCGTGTGGGGAATATCGGGCACGACAATATAGCCCGCCTCGGTTTGCGGCGCCTGAGCCAGTATTTCATGGGCATCAGGGTAAGGCTGCCAGGTATCCTCCCGAATCGAGGGGGCAATCTCTGCCGTATAGGGCACGCCATGAGAGGTGACCGGCGTATCCGCTTCAAGGGGAATGGCTTCCAGTTCATGGATGGCTTTTAACTGGTTATTCAATTCACGCCGCAGGTATTCTGCCTCTTGCGGTGAAAGTTCCAAAGCGGCTAACAAAACGAGATGTTCAAATAACTCAGGGGTAATCTCTTCCGCCATTAAAACCTCCGTGTGAATTAGATGATAACTTCTGTATTCTATCATCACCCTGGGTAATTGGGCGCGCTTGCAGCCTCGGCTGCTCCTGGCTCAGGCGCTCCGAAACCTTTGCGGGCATGCTATAATCAAACCCGTCTATCACTGAAGCAAGGAGGATGAAATGACCCAATACGGCATGTTTGAACTCACATCTGAGCATGAGTTAATCCGTCAAACCGCCCGCGACTTCGCCCAGAGAGAAATTGCCCCTGTTGCCGCCCACTATGACGAAACGGGGGAATTTCCTTATGAGACCATTATGAAGATGGGCGAGATGGGGTTCATGGGCATTGAGGCGCCCGAAGAGTATGGCGGCGCTGGTCTGGATACGCTCTCTTATGTGTTGGCGTTGGAAGAAATCTGCAAAGTGGACGCCGCCCATGGCACGATCATGTCCGTAAACAATTCCCTCTTCTGTCATGGTTTGGTCAAATTCGGCACTGAAGCCCAAAAGCAGAAATACCTGAGAGCCGTGGCTTCAGGCAAAGCCATTGGGGCTTATTCCCTGACCGAACCCATGTCTGGTTCAGATGCAGGCAACATGCGCAGCCGCGCTGTGCACGATGGGGATAGTTACATTTTAAATGGACGCAAATCTTGGGTCACCAGCGGTCCCGTGGCTGACTATATCGTCGTCTTCTTAATGACCGAGCCAGAGAAGAAGCATCGCGGCATCACCGCCTTCATTGTGGAGACGGATAAACCCGGCTTTGTGCGCGGCAAAACCGAACCCAAACTGGGTATTCGCGCTTCAGCCACCTGCGAGATTGTCTTCGAAGACTACCGCGTGCCCATAGAAAACCGCCTGGGTGAAGAGGGGGAGGGTTTCAAGATCGCCATGACGGTGCTAGATGCAGGGCGCATTGGCATTGCCGCCCAAGCGTTGGGCATCGCCGAGGCAGCCTACGAAGCCAGCCTGGCTTACGCCAGGGAGCGGGAAGCCTTCGGCCATAAGATTGGTGAATTTCAAGGCATCTCTTTCAAGTTGGCCGATATGAAGACACGCATCGAGGCCTCGCGCTTGCTCACCTACCATGCTGCCATGGCTAAGGAGCGGGCAAAGACCACTGGCGAACGCTACACCCTGGAAGCCTCTATGGCGAAACTCTTCTCTTCCGAGACGGCCATGTTCGTCGCTCATGCCGCTGTTCAAATCCACGGCGGTATAGGTTATAGCAAAGAGTTTCCCGTCGAACGCTATTTCCGCGATGCCAAGATCACCGAAATCTACGAAGGCACGAGCGAAATTCAACGCCTGGTCATCGCCCGCATGGAGACCGGATTGAGATAGAAGGATAATGAGCAGGGGCGAACAGGCGCTCACTTTACTCCTCATCTTCCTGATGGCCGCCTGGCTGGATGTAGCCCTATTATTTTGGGCGCGCCGGGGTTTACGCCAGCATGGGATCACCGACAAATGCCCAACGGATGGCGTTTACATCTTCGGTATCTATTCTCCCTTGCTCACCTGGTTGAAATATTGCCGCCGACGGCGCAAAGCCTTACCTAACTCAAGTCCTCCACCCCCCTCAAAAAGTAATTCCCACCCCCCAATTTCCCAGGATAACCCTGCCCCAACCGCGAGCCTGGAAGGTCGCAACCCGCTGGACACAAGCCTCACCTCAAAGGACGCACTCACCCAGGGGATACAGCCAATATATCCTGAAAAGCCTGCGAATCTGGCGCGGCTTGCCAGCCGTACGAACTGGCTGGAGTTTGGCAGCCTCCTGTTAATGGTCACCCTTTTCTGTTGGGGGATATTAGACCTGGGCCAGCCCACCCGCCTACCAGGCAACGAAAGCGAGATTTTCCAAGCCCTGGACTGGGCGTTGGTCAACTCTCTACGCCAATATCATCGCTTTCCCCTTTGGAACCCTTACCTGAGCAGCGGCTTGCCTTACGTGGCTGACCCTATGCTGCACGCGTATAATCCTCTAGTCAGCTTACCTGTGTTGCTTTTTGGCGTTCAGGATGGTTTTAAACTGGCAATCTATCTCAGTTTCCTCGTGGCTGCTCTGGGAATGCGCCAATTGGGGGTCACCCTGGGGCTCAGCCTTCCAGCGCGGTTGTGGGCTTCCCTGCTCTACACCTTCGCCGGACAGCCCGTGGCGCGCTTCTTCCAGGGTCAATATCTGTTCATCTTCGGTTTCGCCTGGATCCCCTGGGCAGTGATGGGCTTAGTTGGATTGGTCAGCACGGGACGGCGGCTGTATGCAGGATTGACGGCGCTGGCGTTGGGGCTGCTCTTCTTTTCGGGCAATGGATATTACGCTTTTTACATGCTGCTTTTGATCGCTTTATTTGCATTGGTAATGGGAGTGCGTCTGCACCTGTGCAAGCCGTTCTTCGGCTTCAATCTTAAATGGATATTATCCCTGACTGCCGTGGGTGTGCTGGCCCTGGGGGTCATCGCTGTGCAACTCCTACCCCTGGCGCAATTATGGCCGCGGTTGAGCAAAACCACCGAGGTGGTCGGCATGCACACCCTGCGCCAGATCTGGCTGGATTACACCTCGAAGGACACTTACCGCGAAGATGCCTATGCCCGTCTGCCCGCACGGGAAGAGTTCTATGCCTACATCGGTATAGGGCCTTTCCTGGCGCTGTTGCTGCTCCCCCTGGCAGTATGGCAAAGAGATCGCAAAGTCGTCCTGTTCCTAGCTCTGCTCCTGCTGATGGTGATCGTGTGGGTTGATCAGGACCTGACACCCTGGTTTTACAACCTGTTCAGGCATAGCCGCGTTCTTGTGCAGTTCCGCCATCTATTGCGCATCTTGATTTATGGCAGTTTCGCGATTATCCTCCTGGGGGCACTAGGGATAGATAGCGCCTGGAAATTGTTGGGCCACCTCAAGCATAAAGCCTATCTTCACTCTCACTCCAGTCTCTTCCATTCATTGGCCAATTTAGGTCTGGCAGCCCTGGGAATATTAATGCTCAGCGGGGTTGCCGATGTGTATTTCACCCACTCCCCCTATGTTCAGACCCAAGAAGCCAATCAAGCCCCATATGTGGTCATGCGTTGGCTGCGCCAATACGACCTCACGGATTACTACGTACGCCTCAACCCCAACAATCTCTGGCAGGACGCAGTCGTCTCGGCCGGGTTGCGCTTCCTGGAGCCCTGGTACCACTTCGGCAGCATTCGCTCTTTGAAAACAGCCATTAACCGACGCCCATTGGAAGCCAGACCAAATTATGTCATTCAGCCCTCCCAGGATCCACCCCCTTCTCCTGAAGCCCACCTCATCCAGCAAATGGAAGGCTACAGCGTATATCATTTGCCTGATAGTCTGCCTTATGCTTTCAGCGTAAAAAAGGAGAGCCTGCAGGCCTCTCAACAACCCTTAACTCCCCAGGAAGTAACCCCGCTGGCTTCGTTCTCCTCTAGCCCCAACAGCGTAGAAGTCATCGCCAATGGCTCTGAAGATGAAGTCCTGGTGATCCTGACCAGCCATTACCCCGGCTGGCGGGTTTATGTGGATGGTCATCGCTTCCCGCTGCTCAACGTCGGTGGCTATCTGGCGGTCGTGCTCTTGCCAGGTGTACATCAATACCACTTTGCCTTTAAACCTATCACCTTCTATCTGGGCTTAATCCTCAGCCTGATGAGCACCGCCATAGCCCTCTTCCTGATCATCGGCGATATGCACCATGACTGGCGCGCTGTGTGGACCTGGATGCTGGCTACGCCTGAGCGCCTGAAAGGCACATGGCTCAGGCTTAAACAGAAACTCTTTGAAGACCGCCTGACAACTGAAGCCATTTATCGCCAGGGTCACTTCTATCCCACTCAACCCATGCCCTTCTCAGACGGCGAACGCCTCACGCTGTCCATCGAAAGGGAGATATCTCCTGTTCCACCCTTACGGCGTTGGATATGGGTTACAGCCGACTTACTCGGCGCTCTGGCACATAAGTTTTCATTGGAGATGATGCTCTTCGTCTCTGGTCTGGGGATTTACGCCTTCAGCCGTCTGTGGAAACTGGAGAGTTTCCCTATCTACTTCTTCGGAGATGAGGCGGTCCAAACCCTGTTTGCCGAAGATTTGATCGCCCGCCATTTTCGCGGCGTGGATGGGACACTCTTTCCCATCTACGTCGAAGCCGCCGGCAATCGCTGGACGCCGCTCCTGTCCATGTACTTCCATGCCTTAAGCCTGACCCTGTTCGGCAAGTCCATCTTCGTCAGCCGCGCCACTTCAGCATTGGTCAGTCTGTTAGGCGCAGCCGCGGTGGGATTAATCCTGCAAAAAGCCTTCAACGTGCGCTACTGGTGGGCCGGTGTCCTCCTGGTCTCCTTGACCCCGGCCTGGTTCTTGCACTCGCGCACCGCTTTCGAAACAGTCATGACTACGGCTTTTTACGCCTGCTTCTTGCTGAGTTATTTGCTCTATCGCACACGCTCACCGCGCTATGTGTACCCCACAGTGGTATTCGCCGCGGCTACCTTCTACTCTTACTCTAACGCCCAAGCCATCATCGTTAGCGCGGCGTTTTTCCTTCTGCTCTCCGACCTGCGCTATCACTGGCAACAACGCCGCATCCTTCTCCGAGGTTTGGCGCTAGCGCTCATTCTGGCTCTGCCACTGATCGAGTTTCGCCTGAGCCATCCCCAGGCCATGACAGAACATTTACGCGTCGTGGGCTCCTACTGGTTTGAATCCCTGCCCCTGCCCCAAAAACTGCTTCAATTTTTACAGAGATACCTCTATGGCCTCAGCCCGCAATACTGGTTCATTCCCAACACGCATGATCTACCTCGCCACCGCATGGCTGGTCTTGGGCAGATGCACACTGCCACCCTGCCTTTGGTGCTTATTGGCCTGATCCTGTGCTTGAAGAACTGGCGCTCTTCTGCCCATAGAGCCGTCCTTTTCGCCGCCCTGGCTACGCCGGTAGGTGCCTCTCTGGTGGACATTGGCATTGCGCGTGTGCTCTCTTTCATCATCCCGGCCAATATCCTGGCAACCTTAGGGCTGGATTGGATCCTGGGAAAGGTCAACCAACGCCTCTCGTACCGATTGACCACCTCTCTTCTATTCTTAGGCCTGGCCTGGGCCAACTTTGCCCTGTTGCGCACCGCCCTGGTGGAAGGTCCACTTTGGTTCCGCGACTATGGTTTGTACGGTATGCAATATGGCGCCCGTCAACTCTTTGAGCAAGCCATCCCTGAGATGCTCCAGAATGAACCCCAGGCGCAAATTCTGGTCACCTCTACCTGGGCAAATGGTGCGGACAATTTCTTGCGCTTCTTCCTGGACGAAGGGGAACGCCAACGCGTGCGCATGGATAGCATTGAGGCCTATCTATTTAAAAAATTGCCCCTTAACCGCGAGATGATCTTTGTCATGACAGCGGCCGAATATCAGAAAGCAATCGCCAGCCCGAAGTTTGCTTCGGTGCAGGTGGAAAAGATCATCCCTTATCCGGATGGAAGTCCAGGCTTTTATTTCGCCCGCCTGGAATATTCAGCCCAGGCCGACGCCATCTTCGCGGTTGAGCAAGAGGCGCGCCGTCAACTGGTGAGCGCTACCATCCTATTGGATGGACAAGCGGTACAGATTCGCTATTCTCAAATTGACATGGGCGCGCCGCAACTCATGTTCGACAACGATCACTACACGTTGATGCGCGGCTTGGAAGCCAATCCATTTATTCTGGAATTCTATTTCCCCCAGCCTCGCCCCATCCATGGCCTCAGCGCTGATTTCGGCCGGGTGAACATTACCCTGACCGCCAAACTCTACCCCAGTCCATCCGCCGAGCCGCTAATCTCCAACGCAACTTTCTTGAACGCCAGCGGCAATCCTCAAGTCGAGATGCATTTTCCAAACGCCCCTGAGCAGGTGGTGAAACTGCACCTGGAGATCCTCAACATTCAGAGCGGTGAGACAGCCAATATCCACATCCGCGAATTGCATTTTCTGCCATGAATCCCTTCCTGACGATTTTCATCCCCGCATACAATGAAGAGGGCAATCTGGAAGGTTGCGTCAACACCCTAATCGCCAGAATGGAAGAACTGGGGGTCTCGTGTGAGGTGCTGATTGTCAACGACGGCAGTAATGATGGCACCGCCCGCATCGCCGAATCCCTGGCCGCCTCCTACGCCAGGGTAAGGGTCATTCACCACCCACAAAATCGTGGCATGGGCGGGGCTTTCAAAACCGCCCTTCTCCATGCGCAAGGGGAATGGATGATCCTCATTCCGGCAGACATGGCCATTCAACCTCAGGATTTATCCCGCTATATTGAGGCCGCTCCCCAGGCGGATATCGTCGTGGGTCATTGTTCCACCCGCCAGGATTACACACCTTTCCGCCGTCTGATCTCATGGGCCAATAGAAGCCTCATCCGTACCTTATTCGGCATGAAATTACGCCAGTTTCAGTACATCAGCCTGTACCGCGTAGACGTCCTGCGCTCAATTCAGATCGAATATTGGCGCAGCGCCTTCTTCCTGGCTGAAGTTCTCATCAAAGCCAGGGATCAGGGACGCAAGCTGGTCGAGGTAGAAGTGCGTTACCTCCCCCGCAGCCGTGGCAAGCCCAGCGGTGCCAGAATCGGCTTGATCATACGCACCGTTAGAGATATATTTGACTATTGGCTGCGCTGGCAATGGCACAGGTTGGCAGCCTTGCTCGACCCTTCGTTTTATCCCCATGGGTAATGAGAAGGAAATCAACCGCCAGCGAGGTCCACGCTTCATGACACTCACCTAACCAAGGAGGCCGCTTTGAAAGCTGTGCTGTTTCACACCCACGGAAGTCTGGATGTGTTGCAATATACAGATTTTCCCACCCCTCGAGCGGAGGCAGGCCAGGTTCTGGTGCGCCTGAAGGCGGCTGCTCTCAACCGCCTGGATGTGTGGGTGCGCAAGGGCTGGCCAGGGATCAAACTGGAATATCCGCATATCCCAGGCGCTGATGGCGCCGGGGAGGTGGCTGAATTAGGGGAAGGGGTTACCCAATGGAAAGTGGGTGATCGGGTGGTGATCAACCCCAACCTCAGTTGCGGCCATTGCGAATACTGTATTGCCGGGCAGGATAATCGTTGTGTGAACTGGCAACTTCTGGGAGAAACCGTGCGTGGTACCTACGCCGAATATGTGGTCGTCCCAGCGGATAATCTCTACCCCTTGCCTGAAGGCTTTGATGATCATCAAGCCGCGGCCGCGGCCCTGGTCTTTCAAACCGCCTGGCACTCTTTGATCACCCGCGGGGAGTTGCGCGCCGGCGAAAGCGTGCTGATCGTAGGCGCCTCGGGAGGGGTTAACACCGCCAGCATCCAAATCGCCAAACTGGCCGGAGCCACCGTCTATGTGGTTGGATCAAACCCCCAAAAACTGGCGCTGGCAGAAGCCCTGGGGGCAGATTATTTGATAGACCGATCAAAGGATGAGAACTGGGCGCGCGCAGTCTATCAACTTACACAAGGGCGGGGCGTGGATGTAATTGTAGACAACGTGGGCACTACCTTTCCCCAGAGTTTTCGCGCTGCCCGCAAAGGTGGGCGCATTTTGACGGTGGGCAATACCGGCGGCCCCAAATTCGAGATTGACAATCGCTACATCTTCGCCAAGCATCTCACCCTGATTGGCTCCACCATGAGCACGCGCAGCGATTTTGCCAGGGTGATGAGCCTGATCGTCGCTGGCAAACTTAGAGCAGTGATTGACCGCACCTACCCTCTGGCAGAGGCCCGCCAGGCCCAGGAAAGGCTGGAGCGTGGCGAACAACAGGGCAAAATCACCCTCGCCATCGAGTAGTGAGCGCAGGCATCGTGAAACTGAAATCGCCAGGGCACAACCTCCACCGACGCCCATCGCGTCCCTTTAGCGTAACCTTATTAGCCTTAGGGGTTTTAATCATTGCTGGTATCCACCTGTTGCGCTTCAAAGAGGCCATTGCCCAAAGAAATTTCCTTGCAGAGTTAGCCCCTGGCTTCTTTCCATATCTGATCATCAGTGGTCTGGTCTGGGGTGTTCTCTGGTTACCCTTCGTTTGGGGTCTATGGCTAGGTAAACGCTGGGCCAGACCTGGAACGCTGGTCGCAACTCTTACCTACGGGCTTTATTATTGGTTGGATCGTCTGCTCTTCAGGAGAAACACAACATACAACATCCCCTTCTGGCTGGTGATAACGATTATCCTATATCTTATTATTTTCTTGACCTTGACACGCCCAAAGGCTCGTGATTTCTTTAACAATTGACATTTAACCTCGAGGTATATATCTTCTGTAATTGAGACATCTGAAACCGATTTCGCTACCCAACAAACGTGTTTATCCTAATTCAAGACCTGAAGATAATCTAGCGGAGAATGGCATGGATGATACGAACCCTAAAATAAAACAATTGCGCGAAATGAGAGCTCTGAGCCGCCTGGGTGGCGGCCCAGAGCGGATTGAAGCCCAACATCAACGTGGCCGCCTGACCGCACGCGAGCGCATTGACCTGCTACTCGATAAAGGTTCATTTCGGGAGATTGACGCTTTTGTCCTCCACCGCACGACTGACTTCGGCCTGGATAAGCAGAAATACCTGGGAGACAGCGTGGTAACCGGTTGGGGCACGATTGACGGGCGCCTGGTTTATATCTTTTCCCAGGACTTCACTGTATTCGGTGGTAGCCTAGGGGAGGCCCATGCGGAGAAGATTTGCAAGATCATGGACATGGCTATGAAGAACGGTGCCCCTGTAATTGGTCTGAACGATTCGGGCGGGGCGCGCATCCAGGAAGGCGTGGTCTCCCTGGGTGGCTATGCCGATATCTTTCTGCGCAACACCCTGGCCTCTGGGGTCATCCCCCAGATCAGCGTGATCATGGGGCCTTGCGCTGGAGGGGCTGTCTACTCCCCGGCGCTCACCGACTTCATTATTATGGTGCGTGGCTCGTCTTACATGTTCGTCACTGGCCCCGAGGTGGTGAAAGCAGTCACTCACGAGGAGGTCTCCTTTGAAGAATTGGGAGGGGCCGCCATTCATTCGGAGGTCTCGGGTGTGTGTCATTTAGCAGCCGATTCCGAAGCCGACGCCCTTTATCTCATCCGCAAACTCCTCAGTTATCTGCCGCAAAACAACATGGAAGATCCTCCCTTCGTGCCCAATGGTGACGATCCCCTGCGCATGGAAGAAGCCCTGGATGAAATCGTCCCCGATGACCCCAGCAAGCCTTACGACATCAAGGATGTCATCCATTTAATCGTAGATGAAGGTCAGTTCTTTGAAATCCATGAAGCCTATGCTCCCAATATCGTGATCGGTTTTGCCCGTCTGGGTGGGCATAGCGTTGGCATTGTCGCCAACCAGCCGGCCGTGCTGGCAGGGGTGTTGGACATCAAATCGTCCGAGAAAGCCGCCCGCTTCGTCCGTTTCTGCGATGCTTTTAATATCCCCATCGTCACCTTTGTGGATGTGCCCGGTTTCCTGCCTGGCACAGCCCAGGAGCATGGCGGCATTATCCGCGCCGGTTCAAAATTGCTCTACGCCTACTGTGAAGCCACGGTGCCCAAACTGACCGTCGTGACGCGTAAGGCCTATGGCGGTGCTTACGACGTGATGAGCAGTAAGCACATCCGTGGCGACCTTAACCTGGCCTGGCCCAGCGCCGAGATCGCGGTTATGGGGCCGGAAGGGGCAGTAAATATCATCTTCCGCAAGGAATTAGCCCAGGCCGATGATCCCGTCAAACGCCGCGCCGAATTGGTGGCTGAATATCGCGAGAAATTTGCCAACCCCTACGTGGCTGCCGCCCGGGGTTATATTGACGACGTCATCGAACCGCGTGAGACCCGCCCGCGCTTAATCAATGCCCTGGAGATGCTCTCCAATAAGCGCGATTCGAACCCACCCAAGAAGCACGGGTGTATTCCCTTGTGAGGCATCTTATGGAAGCCATTCTCTCTCAGGCTTTCACCTACCTCATCCATGGCCATCGCCTGTACGTCGAGGTCCATGGCCAGTTAGATAAATCGCCATTGATTCTGCTCCATCACGGCCTGGGCTCCACCCGCGCCTGGAGGCGTCAAATCCCGGCGTTGGTGCAGGCCGGTTATTGCGTCATCGCCTACGACCGTTGGGGCTACGGCAAGTCTGATCCCCGTGCGGCGTTATCTGCCCCAACCTTTAACGACGATCAGCAAGACTTATTGGCTCTGATGGACACCCTTGGGGTGAAGCGGGTTGCCCTCATCGGCCATAGCGATGGTGGCACCATCGCTTTATACTTCGCCGCGGCTCATCCCCAGCGCGTGGCTTGTTTGGTGACCTTAGCCGCCCATGTTTATGTGGAAACCAAAATGGAGCCCGGCATTCTGGGAGTGCGTTATACTTATGAGAACGATCCTGAATTCCGCAAAGGGCTGAATCGTGTCCATGGAGAGAAATTTGAGCGCGTTTTCTTCAACTGGTTCAACGCCTGGGCCAAGCCTGAACACCGCGCCTGGGATATGCGCCCTCTCCTGTCTAACATCACCTGCCCGGTTTTAGTGATTCAGGGCGAAGATGACGAACATGCCACACCTCAACATGCCTACGATATCGCTGCCGCCATTCCGGGTGCCCAATGCTGGATCATCCCTGGCACTGGTCATATGGCGCAACGCGACGCAGCCAAAGACTTTAACCGCAGAGTGTTGGCGTTCTTGAAGGAGAACTATGTTTAGTAAGGTGTTGATAGCCAATCGGGGTGAAATTGCTGTGCGCATTATCCGCGCCTGTCGTGAATTGGGTATGCAGACGGTGGCGGTCTTCTCCGAGGCCGACCGTCACGCCTTGCATGTACGCTATGCAGATGAAGCCTATCTGCTAGGACCAGCCCCCTCGCGCGAATCTTACCTGCGTGGGGATAAGATCATCGAAATCGCCAAAAAGAGTGGCGCTGGAGCCATCCATCCGGGCTACGGCTTCCTGGCCGAACGCGCCGACTTCGCCCAGGCTTGCCTGGATGCCGGCTTAGCATTCATTGGACCGAAACCGTCCTCTATCGCCGCCATGGGCGATAAAGCCGTAGCGCGCGCCACAGTGGCAAAGGCAGGCGTGCCGGTTGTGCCCGGCACCGAAGGCGAAGGCGCCCTCAGCGATGAGGAATTGCTCACCCTGGCACCGAAAATCGGTTTTCCTCTGCTCATCAAAGCCACTGCCGGAGGTGGAGGCAAAGGTATGCGCGAGGTGCGCAGCCTGGACGAGATGCCCGCCCTGCTTCAGGCGGCGCGCCGCGAAGCAGAAGCCTCTTTTGGAGATGGCAACGTTTACCTGGAGAAACTGGTCGAAGGTGCCCGCCACATCGAAATCCAGATTCTGGCTGACACTCATGGCAATGTCATCCACCTGAGCGAGCGCGAGTGCTCTTTGCAACGCCGTCATCAGAAACTGCTGGAAGAGTCCCCCTCTCCCTTCATTGCGGATGACGAGGAGATGCGTCAGCGCATGGGGAGTGTGGCTGTGCGCGCTGCCCAGGCTGTCGGTTATGTCAATGCCGGCACTATTGAGTTCCTGGTGGATAAGGATAAGAACTTCTACTTCTTAGAGATGAACACCCGCCTGCAGGTTGAGCACCCCGTCACCGAGATGGTCACTGGAGTAGATATCGTCAAGGAACAGATTCGCATCGCTCGCGGGCGACAGTTGCGTTACACCCAGGAAGACATCCGTCTAAACGGTTGGGCGATCGAATGTCGCATTAACGCCGAAGACCCCTACAACAACTTCCTGCCTTCTACCGGTCGCATCACCCATATCATTCTGCCCACCGGACCTGGGGTGCGCGTGGACACTGGCGTGTACCCCGGCTTTGAAATCTCCCCCTACTACGACTCTCTCATCTCGAAACTCATCGTCTGGGGCGAGACACGGGCTGAAGCCATCCTGCGGATGCGCCGTGCCCTAGAGGAATATAAGATTGTCGGGGTGCGCACCAATATCCCCTTCCACCAGAACCTGATGGACTCCCACCGCTTCATGGGCGGGCAGTTCGACACCCGCTTTGTCGAAGAACGCTTTTCCATGGATGCCTCCAATGAGGGCAAAGACACCCTCCCCGAAATCGCCGCCATCATTGCCACGTTGGTCGCTCACCAGCAAACTCAACGCGCCGCCCATGTCATCCAACGCGGCGAACGCGATACCAGCAACTGGAAATGGATTGGCCGTTGGGAGAGGTTACAGAGATAATCCAGGCGGTTGAGCAACAGCACAAAGTGAGGTGCGCATGAAGTATGTAACCACCATTGGTGAGCGTGAGTATCTGGTTGAAATCCTCGATGAACGGCGCATCAGCCTGGATGGGACGATCTACGAGGTTGATTTTGAATCGGTGAGCGACCAACCCGTTTATTCCCTGCTGTTGAACGGGAAATCTTACGAAGCCTATGTATACCCGGTTGATGAAGGCTGGCAAGTTTTACTTCTCGGTACACAATATCTGGCTAAGGTAGAAGACGAGCGTGAAAAGCGCCTGCGGGCTGCGGCTGGGGGTCGCGTAGTTGAACGAGGCGAGTTCCATCTAAAGGCGCCCATGCCTGGACTGGTCGTGGCTGTCCTGGTTCAGGAAGGTCAACAAGTGGACAAAGGGGATGTGCTGGTGATTCTGGAATCCATGAAAATGCAAAACGAACTTAAATCTCCCCGCTCAGGCACTGTCAGTCGCATCCGCGTGAAGGTCGGCGACAGCGTGGAGCAGAAACAAACTCTTCTCAGCGTGGTGTAGCCAGCGATGGATGGTCGGGAATTAGAAGTGAAATTCCACGTCTCAGACCTGGCAGCCCTTGAAGCGCGGCTACAAGCGTTCCATGCCCGTCAGGTGCATCCTCGGCTGTACGAGATGAACCTGCGCTTTGATACCGCCGATTTGCAATTGACCCGTAACCTGAAGGTGCTGCGACTGCGCCAGGATGAGTCCGTCCACCTCACTTTCAAGGGTCCAAGTCAGGAATTAGAGGGGGTGCGCCTGCGTCAGGAGATCGAAATTGCTGTGGACGACTTCACCGCTGCCCGCGCTTTGTTAGAGGCTTTGGGTTACCAGGTCACCGCGATGTACGAGAAATACCGCACGTCTTACCAGTTAGACCAAACATTGATCACACTGGACGAGATGCCTTTTGGCAATTTCATTTAAATATATGTTCCTGACCCTGCCTTGATCTACACCACCTGCCAAAAATTGGGATTGGACTGGGAAAAACGCATCAGCGAG
>JBBILY010000035.1:0-20475 GCA_037444705.1 Chloroflexota bacterium
GGGTTGAGGTAGATCCCGGAGTTGTCTCGGAAATGGAAATTGGCAAACAAGGGGTGGTGTTTTATATCGTCGAGGAGGCGGTTAATAATGCGCGCAAACACGCTAAGGCCCCTCATATCTGGATCCGGTTAAAACCTATGGGAAACGATTTGGCCTTGCTTGAAGTGGAGGATGATGGCGTGGGATTTGACGTTAATGCTGTGGATCTCGATTATGACGGTCGAGGGAGCCTGGGGTTGGTCAACATGCGTGAACGGGCCGAGCTTCTCAATGGCGTGGTGCAAATCGAGTCAGCCATTGGGCGCGGCACACGGGTTAAGGTTATCATCCCCTTGACGGAAGAGGCAGCCAATAAATTGCAGCGGGGGTTTTAATCCAAACTCACCCCCAGCATAAGTCGGTTGGTTGGCCTCTAGAGGTTTGAAAGTCCTTTTTCTGGATACAGGTTATTTCAGGCTGTGTCTGCGTTGGGAGTGTGTATGCCGATTGTATCTGAGATTTATTATCATGTTTACCAACAGGGAGAAAAGCCTGCGGTGGTTTTGATTCACGGTGCCGGCGGTTCGCACTTATCCTGGCCTTCCGAGATCCGCCGTATGCGCGGCTTCCGCATTTTTGCCTTAGATTTACCCGGCCATGGGAAATCCGCAGGTGGAGGTCAGCAATCCATTGAAGGCTATGCCCAGGCGATTGTAAACTGGCTGGAGGCAGTCGGGTTATATCGCCCGGTTTTTGTGGGGCATTCAATGGGTGGCGCCATCGCCCTGAGGCTGGCATTGGATTATCCTGAGCGTGTCACAGCGCTGGCGTTGTTGGGGAGCGCTGCTAAGTTACAGGTGAATCCTGTCTTATTGGAAGAAGCCTCCAACCCAGAGACCTTCCCCAATGCGGTTGAGAAGGTGATTGCCTGGTCTTTTGGCCCTGATGCCCCAATTAATCTCACGACGCTGGTGGTAAGGCGGATGTTAGAGACGCGCCCCAGTGTTCTATACAATGACTTTCTGGCTTGCAATGCATTCGATGTCACTCATCTATTGACGCAGATTCAGCACCCCGCCTTAATCATATGCGGTGAGCGTGACCGCATGACACCATTGCGCCATTCGCAGTTTCTGGCCAGCAGACTGGCAAAAGCGCGTCTGGAGATCATCCCTGGGGCGGGACACATGGTAATGTTGGAGAAACCGGCTGAGGTGGCATCTAGATTAAGGCAATTCCTGGATGAGATTCCTAATTAACGCTTCTTGCGATTTTTGCTTGTGGCGGGTATAATTTGGTGCGCAATCTATGGGCGGTTAGCTCAGTTGGTTAGAGCGTTGCGTTGACATCGCAAAGGTCGTAGGTTCGAGTCCTATACCGCCCACAACCGCGATGACCGGGACGAGTAGCCGGTGGTCAACCAGACAGAGAAAGAAGACCTGGGTTGAGAGTCTTCCCCTGGATTGCGCCGGTGAAAACCACCCGCGAGCGTGATCCCCAAAGGCAGCTAAGCCGAGTAAGGTGAACGGTTGACCCCGTTATCGGTCGCATGAGATTGGTACCCAGGCGGATGGATAAACCTGGCGTGCCAAAATCTGGGTGGAACCGCGTGAGCCTGAATTGCTCCCGCCCCAGTGGGGTGGGAGCGTTCGTTTGGGTTATGCTCGAGGCGAGGGCCCGGGTGGTCAAACGGTCTCGGATTGAGGAGGTTAGAATGGCTGAAAGAAAGATGCAACAGCGGTATGAAGACAGTGACCTTTATCGCATCCGTCACTCTGCCGCACACATTATGGCCCAGGCGGTGCTGGAGATGTTCCCAGAGGCCAAGTACACCATTGGGCCGCCTATCGAGGACGGTTTTTATTACGATTTCGACCTGCCACGTTCGTTGACGCCTGAAGACCTGGAGAAAATCGAACAACGCATGCGCGAGATCATCGCCGGCAATCATCCCTTCATAAAGAAGATCATCTCAGCGGATGAAGCGCGGCAGATCTTCAAGGATCAACCCTATAAACTGGAATTGATCGAAGGTTTAGAAAAAGGTGGAATAGATGAACATGGTCAGCCTCTAAAAGAGAAGGCGGAGATCTCTATCTATATTCATGATACTTTTGTGGACCTTTGCCGCGGGCCCCATGTGGAAAATACCAGCCAGATCCACCCTCAGGCGGTAAAACTGATGTCTATTGCCGGGGCCTATTGGCGCGGGGATGAACGTAATCCCATGCTGACCCGCATTTATGGCACAGCCTGGCACAACCCCCAGGAATTGGAAGAGTACCTTTGGCGGTTAGAAGAGGCTAAAAAGCGCGATCATCGCCGTCTGGGGAAGGAACTGGGCTTGTTCTATTTCTCAGAAGATATTGGCTCTGGGTTGCCCTTATTTACCCCCAAGGGAGAGATGCTACGCTACCTGATGGAAAATTATGTGCGCCAGGTACAGACGCGCTATGGCTATCAACACGTTTGGACTGGCCATCTGGTGAAAGAGGATCTCTATAAGCGATCTGGCCACTATGACAATTACCGAGATGCCATGTTTCCGCCCATGGTGGATGAGAACGTGGTCTTTCGCCTCAAACCCATGAATTGCCCCAGCCACATGACGCTTTATAAAGAGATGGGGCGACACTCTTACCGCGAACTGCCCTTGCGTTTTGCCGAGTTTGCCACATTATATCGCTATGAGAAAACGGGCGAACTTACCGGCCTGACGCGGGTGCGGGCGTTGACCCAGGATGATTGTCATATTTTTTGCACCGAGGATCAAGTGGGCAGCGAGTTTGCCCTGGCTCTCAACCTGATCCAGGAAGTGCTGGGCAGGTATCGTTTTACCGATTATCGGGTACGCCTTTCGTTGCGTGGCGAGGGTGGTAAGTACGTTCAAGATGAGGAAAAATGGGCTAAGGCTGAAGCCGCCCTGCGGGCTGCGCTGGATGCCAGCGGTTTAGACTACTTCGAAGCCGAAGGCGAAGCCGCTTTCTATGGTCCCAAAGCCGATTTTCTGGCGCGAGACGTGCTAGGCCGAGAGTGGCAACTCTCGACCATCCAGGTGGATTTTATTCAACCAGCCCGTCTGGGGTTGACCTACATTGGCGAAGATGGCCAGGAACACACGCCTGTCGTGCTCCATCGGGCAGTGACGGGTTCGACGGAGCGCTTTTTGGGTGTTCTGATCGAGCATTTTGCCGGCGCATTTCCTGTTTGGCTTTCGCCCATACAGGCGGTGCTCATCCCCATCACCGATCGCCATATACCCTATGCGCGCCAGGTGGCTCAGCAACTTAAAGATGCAGGCATGCGTGTGGAAGTGGATGAACGTAACCAACGCATGCAAGCCAAGATTCGCGATGCCCAGCTGCAGAAGATCCCTTACATGCTGGTTGTAGGGGATCAAGAGGTTGAACAAGGTCGCGTGGCCCTTCGGCTGCGCTCGGGAGAAAACCCGGGCTCGGTCTCGATCGAGGCGCTTCTGCAGCGTTTTCGCCACGATCTTGAAGCGGGTAATTGATCATCATGCGAGACGAGGGCTGGGAGCGAGGCGTGCCTCAACTCAACATATTTGGTTTTAAAGCGTTGACGATTCAGCCGATTATATGGTATCATGCCTTGCACTGGCGCTATGCCAGTATTTAATCTTTGGGAAGAGGAGTGACTTATCAGTACAATCAACTATCGGGTTAATGATGCCATCCGCGTCCCGCAGGTGCGCCTGATCGGTCCTAATGGCGAGAACCTGGGCGTGGTGCCCATCGAAGAGGCGCAGCGTGTGGCGCGCGAAGCAGAACTTGATTTGGTGGAGGTTGCCCCTAACGCCGACCCGCCAGTGTGCCGGGTGATGGATTTCGGAAAGTTTATCTACGAGCGCGCTAAGAAGGAGCGTGAAGCGCGTAAGGCCCAGACGAAGATCGAGGTCAAAGAGATCCGCCTTCGCCCTAAAACCAACGAACACCATCGCGATTTGAAGATCAGAGATGCGCGGCGCTGGTTAGAGGCTGGGATGAAAGTCAAAGTGCGCATCCGCTTCCGTGGGCGGGAAATCAGTTATCCAGAGATCGCTCTGGACGACCTGAAGGAGATTGCTGAAGAATTGTCTGATCTGGCTGTGGTCGAACAGGCGCCGGCGTTGGAGGGACGAACCATGCTGATGGTGCTGGCACCAGGGAAACCCGCTAAAAAGAAATAAGTCACTTACGATATTACTCTTCTCCAAGTTATCTTATTACCTATCCGCGGGTCTGCCAGGTAGTCCTTTGATGGGTGCTAAAGACCGCGGAATTTTGTGTGAAAGGAGTTTGGCTGTGCCTCGCAAGCAACCTAGCGGAAAATACAAAATCAAGACCCATAAAGCGACCGCCAAACGCTTCCGCCTGACGGGAACTGGCAAACTGGTGCGCACCAAGGGCGGCAAAAGCCATCTGCGCCGGCGTACTTCAAAACGCACCAAGCGCCTGTTCACTGAGATGATCCCCGTCAAAGGTCGCGGCATCGTGAAGCGCGTTAACCGTCTAGCGCCGTATTTAGATTGACCCTGGAGCGTTTAATCAGGGTGTGAGCCCAAGAATAACCCACTGATTGCGGCCGCTGGGTGCAAGCAACGGGTATCGTCTAATAGATACCGGCGCCCTGGGGTACGCAGGAGAGCAGGGAATGACAAGAGTAAAAACTGGTCCATATCGTCGTCGTCATCACCGTAAGGTTTTAAAACTGACTGAAGGTCAGTTTGGGACGCGGTCACGTCTGTTTCGCCGAGCCAACGAGGCCATGCTGAAGAGCCTCTGGTATGCTTATCGTGATCGTCGCACGCGTAAGCGCGATTTGCGCCGTCTGTGGATTGCACGCATCAATGCGGCTGCCCGCTTAAATGGCACGACCTACAGCCGCCTGATTCATGCGATGCGAACGGCTAATATCTTGATCAATCGCAAGATGTTGGCCGACATGGCGGTGCGCCATCCCGAAGCCTTTGCCGCGGTGGTGAGCAAAGCCCAAGCAGGATAAAAGAAGAGCATTATCTAAGCATCAGGACAAAGCCCCCAATTGGCCTTTTGAGCCATATAACTGGGGGCTGTTCGTGTTTTGCGGAAATCAGCCCCACTTTCGTGGCGCTAAGGCCTTCCTTGGGTATAGTATAATCGCCGTAGGAGCCGCCATGTTTGAACAAAAGCCTCGTCTCAAAGCCACTTCTGCTGGGGAGGGTGCCTTTCATAATTTCATCCTGAGGATCAAGCTCATTCTGCGCCTGATGGCCGATGAGCGTGTTAGCCCCTGGTTGAAAATATTGCCCATCTTATCGCTCGTTTATTTGTTGATCCCAGACCTGGCCCCAGGCCCAATAGATGATGCTGCTGTTCTCTGGTTCGGCAGTTATTTGTTCGTCGAACTTTGCCCACCTCAGGTGGTGCAAGAGCATCTCGATGAGTTAATGGGGGTGGTTCCTGGGCCAGGGCGTGACACCCTTGGAGACGATACAGAGATTATCGAAGCCGAATTCACCGAAGAGGAATAGAACCATGAAACCTCGCCCCCCCTGGTGGATTGGAGGATTGATTCTCTTAGCCGCCTGCAATCTCTTCAACCCATCTCCAACATCCCTGCCTGAAGTTGAAAATACAACGACCGAAATGCCTGGGGTTGAAATGCACACCCCCACTGCCACGAGCGTTGCCATCCAAGAGACACCCGCGGTGGAGGTTCTGCCAACCCTCACCATTAGCGCAACCCCTTTAAACAGCCCGACGGCCAGTAGCACACCCTCGACTGGGGTGAACGCATTGCCTGATGGGAATGCGTATCATTGGGCTGAAGTCGTGGCCGGGTTGGATAAACCGCTCGGATTGGCCAGTCCCAAGGATGATGCGGAGCGCCTGTTCATCCTCGAGCAGGAAGGTCTCATCCGCCTCGTTCAAAAGGGAGAATTGCTGTCTCAACCCTTTCTGGATATCCGCGGTCGCGTAGGAAGTCGGGCGCCCGAACAGGGCCTGCTGGGTCTGGCTTTTCATCCCCGTTATCGGGAAAATGGTTATTTCTACATCAATTACACCGACAAGAATGGGGACACAGTGATTGCTCGATACACAACCTCGACGAACGATCCCAACCTGGCTGACCCGAATAGCGAAAAGCGCTTGCTTTTCATACCCCAGCCGTATGCCAATCATAACGGTGGCGAAGTCACTTTTGGGCCGGAGGGCTATCTTTATCTGGGTCTGGGAGATGGGGGTTCGGGAGGCGATCCTCAGGGCAACGCACAATCTACGCGCACATTACTGGGTAAGATTCTCAGAATTGACGTGGAGCGAGGCGATCCTTATGCAATCCCGCCGGATAATCCTTTTGCCCAGGGGAGCGGCCTGGCGGAGATTTGGGCTTATGGTTTGCGCAATCCCTGGCGTTTCAGTTTCGATCGCCTGACGGGTGATCTCTATATTGGGGATGTTGGCCAGAACAGGTGGGAAGAAATTGACTTCCTGCCAGGTGGCACTCCTGGAGGGGCAAACTTTGGCTGGAATTATCGCGAAGGCAAACATCGCTTTGAAGGCAACCCACCCGCGGGAATAGGCTTGATTGACCCGGTGGTGGAGTATGATCACACCCAGGGCTGTTCGGTGACGGGGGGCGTGGTTTATCGCGGGCAGGCCCTTCCTGAATGGCAGGGAGTATATCTTTACGGCGATTACTGCAGTGGTAAGATTTGGGGCTTGTTACATCTCCCCGATGGTTCATGGCAAAACGCGCTCCTCTTCGAGAGCGGATATCGCATCTCGTCCTTCGGCGAAGACCAGGCAGGTGAGGTCTATGTGTTGGACCATTCTGCCGGCGTTGTTTATCGCCTGAAACGCAAGTAGGCATTAGACAGGAGCATGAGATTGGCAGGCTGGAAGGTTCAACTGGCGTGGCTGATTGCCCTGGGGTTGGTGCTTGGCGGCTGCGCCTCAAGCCTCACCACGATTGCGGTCACTTCTGCACCAGTCACGTCACAAGTGGCCTGGATCGAGACTTCGACTCCAACATTAACCCCTGAAAGTCCCGCGGCTACACTCGCCTTACCCATCATTTTAGCAGGCGCCACAGAAACGCCTGCTCCAGAGGTCACCCCCACCCCAGAGCCTGCGGTGCGTTTCGCCGTGATCGGTGACTATGGCACGGGAGGTAGTGCTGCCGGCGATGTGGCGGCTTTGCTCTTGGGTTGGCAACCTGACTTTATCATCACAACCGGGGATAATAATTACCCAGACGGCTCAGCCGAAACCATTGACGCTCGCGTTGGAAAGTTCTATCACGCTTATATTTATCCCTATAGAGGGCACTTCGGCGAGGGGGCGGATCAAAATCGTTTCTTTCCCACCCTGGGCAACCACGATTGGATGACAGATCATGCCCGACCTTATCTGGACTATTTCACGTTGCCAGGTAATGAACGCTATTATGATTTCGTTTGGGGACCCTTACACCTTTTTGCTTTAGATGGCGATCCGAATGAGCCAGATGGAGTGAGCCAAAATTCGAAGCAAGCCACCTGGCTGAAGGAACAGTTGGCTGCTTCCACTGCGCCCTGGAGGATTGTCTATGTGCACCAACCTCCCTATTCTTCCGGACTCCATGGTTCGGTTACGTGGATGCGCTGGCCTTTTAAGGAGTGGGGGGCGAGTGTGGTCATGGCAGGTCATGATCACGTCTACGAAAGGCTTTCCATCAATGGTTTGACCTACTTTGTTAATGGCCTGGGCGGAGGCTCTATTTACCGCTTTGGAAAGATTCTCGATGGAAGCCAGGTTCGCTACAATAAAGAATATGGCGCCATGTTGGTGGAAGCCAATTCTCAGACAATTACCTTCCAGTTCATCACCCGCCTCGGGGAAGTGGTGGACACCTTTGCGCTTTCAAGAGCGCCATAATCTGTGGAGCAAAGTGCCTTATCAGGCGGGTGCTGGTTTCGGCAAAACTTTAGTGCCTTATGGGCAAACTAATTTGAATAGGCGGATGACCAGGATTTTGCTATGGCATATACCACTTTGATCTCCCCTGCAGAGCTCTTAGCGCATTTAGACGACCCGGATTGGGCTATTGTTGATTGCCGCTTTTCGCTGGAAGACCCACAGCGCGGTTGGAATGATTACCTGCGTGCCCATATCCCTGGGGCTGTTTACGCTCATTTAAACGAGGATCTGTGTGCGCCTCATATACCTGGGGTGACAGGGCGACATCCGTTGCCTTCGCCAGAGCAGTTAGCGCAAAAATTCTCCAATTGGGGCATTGGACCTGGCGTGCAGGTGGTGGCTTATGACGATTGGGAAGCTGCCAGCGGCGGGGTGGCTGCTCGCCTGTGGTGGTCCTTGCGCTGGCTGGGTCATGAGGCAGTGGCCGTGTTAGATGGTGGCTGGAAGAGGTGGGTAGAACTGGGCTATCCCTGGCGCGATGGTTGGGAGGCTCGTCCATCCACAACCTTCATCCCGAAACCCCGCCCTGAGTTAGTTGTGAACGCTTCTCAGGTGGAGACCTTGCGCCTTGATGCGGTCTACCGTGTGGTCGACTCGCGCTCGGCAGATCGCTATCGCGGCGAGAATGAGACCATTGACCCAGTGGCTGGCCATATTCCTGGAGCCATCAATATCCCAAACGCTGAGAATGTGGGTACAGATGGGCGGTTCAAACCCAGGGAAGAATTGCGGGCGCGCTTCACGGCGCTGCTGGGTGATGTTCCAGCCCAGAATGTCATTTTTTATTGCGGTTCCGGGGTGACTGCCTGCCACAACCTGCTGGCGATGCTGCATGCCGGTTTAGGTGAGGCTCGGCTTTATGCTGGCTCCTGGAGTGATTGGATCACTGATCCCAGCAGGCCGGTGGCACGTGGAAGCCAGGCGTTCTAAACATCGAGGTAGCGCGAATCGTCCAGCTCTTTCCGCAGGCGCTCTTCTGTTGGCAGGGAGGCGGTTGGCGCTATAGACGGCGCAGGTTCCCGTTCGGCCTCTTCTGCAGCGCGCAGTTCCTGTAAAGGGAGTGCCCGCACGACGCTCCACCTGCCACAGAAGGGGCAACGATCCAGCCGTCTAAACCCCAGGTTAAGGCTCCAAAAGTGGAGGCTAAATGGGCGGCCACATTTTGGACAGATGGTGCCGCCGAAGAATCCATAATTGCGCTGAGCGCCAGGTGGAAGGCTTACCCTTTTATTTCGTCCCAAGAGGAGTGGTAAAACGAAGGCGAGGAGTATTATGGCGAAGGTGATGCTGAAGATTGGAACGAGGATCTCAACTGCGCTCTTCCAACTCTCTTCAGCGCTGACGAACTCACGGCGGACCTGGTTGGAATACAATTGACGGCCGTCGTCCAGATAGCCGATAGCGCTCAAGGTATGCACCCCAAGCGAGTAGTCGCCGGTGCGGAATTGAAACCGAAACGGGGCTTGGCTGTCCTCTCCGATGGGTTTGTTATCAATCAGGAAAACGACACGGGTGAGATTAGCGGGGCCAGTTACTCTTATTGAGAAGCGCCCCTGAATGCGCCCAGTTCCAGAAGAATAGCCCCAATCACGCGCCAGGCTCAGGGTCAGCCCGTCTTCGTTCTGTGCCAGAGTAGAAAGCGCCAGTCCCATGGTAAGCATCAAAATTATCAATGTAGTCGCAATTCTGCGCTTCATGGTGGTTGGCTCCTCACTTCAAAAAAGGCGAGACGATCATTGGAGCAATTAGATTGTCGCTACCTCTAATTCTTTCAAGACCATTTTATCGGCGCCTTGGCTGACATATGTCAGCGGTCCTTGGGGCACGTGAGGATCTGGGAGCAAATAGCCTGCGTCGAAGTACTCCCAGATGGTTTGGAAAGGCGCTTTGCCAGGCAGCCACTTTTCGGCTATCACTACCCCATGCGTGGGCAGGATGGTGAACACCACCTGGCGTGGATCGTCAGGGTGATTCAATGCCTCGGATCGCGAAAAAGCCTCGATGATGCCCTGCGCCTGGGCTTCGGTGGCGCAGGTGACTGGATAGTGATAATAGGGGGCTTCCAAAGGCACGAATTCAACGAATTCGGGGTTAGAGGAGGCAATACCGCGATGCCCATGCAATTTGGAGCGGATGACGGGCACCCTAGCCTCGCCTCCACGTTCGAGGGGTAAGGTGATCTTGGGCAGGTTTAAATCCATCCCGATCATTTCTACCGCTTCCGATGAGGGAGGATCGTTGCGTTTACCCTCCACCTGCCGCACCAGAGCCCCGCGCCCGTCAGGTCTGATGCCTGTAATGACGGCCAGGTCATCTTCGCTGATGTTCCCTTTCCAAATGGGGCGTGAACTGCCCGTGGCAGTTACAATCAGCGCGCCCAGTTCAGCGTCCCAAGTGGCGAAACAACCCTCGCTGTATTGGCTGGATATGACATCGCTTACAGCGGGGACATTAACCAGTTCATGGATGTGCACGGTGTTGGTAAAAAAGTTGCGCTCACCGAACTGTCGGGCGGCTTCGATCATCGCCTGAGGGGTTTTTAACGCCTTCCAGGTTGAGGCAGGGATGGGCGGGTCGGCGATCAGGTGCTCTTTGACCTCGCGGGTGCTCACTTTTGTGACCATTCTGAGGATTACATCCTGAAAGAGAGCGCTCTGGTCTTTAAAGCGCGTGGTGGGGTGCGCGCCCACCAGGTCGAAATGATAGACGGCCTTGGGTTTATCCTGGCCCACCAGCAACAGGATGTTGATGCTCTTGGCCTGCGCCTGCAGCACGCGCTCCAGCGTTAATAATGCCCCTCCGCGGCGGCCTTGTTCGTGCAGAACCTTATAGGCATTGGGCGCCAGCCCGGGAAAGGCGTAATCTGCGGGGTCGGGTTTGTCCTTTTCCAGAGCATGTTGGATCTGATTCAGCCATCCTGTCAGGGTATCGGGGGTGACATGGATCAGGGTGAAGATGGTGGGCGAATGGCGGTAGTGATAACGTGCCCTCCCTGTAAACAGCAGCGCCTTGCGCCAGGGGATCGGTTGTCCGAATGGGGCTGTGGTGATCAGAATTTGGGTTCTATGATCGGGCTTCTCTTGAACGATATGCCCCATTTTACGAAAATGCTCTAACAGGCCGGTGACAAATTCCTTCTCTGCAGGTGTCAGTTCTGGCCCTTGGACAAAGGTTACATATGTCTGTTTGAGCCAGGGGTGGATAACGGTAGGGTAAGGATGCGGTTCCAGATGTAGGTTCATCGCCTTGCTCCTGTTTTGCTAAGCGTCCTTCGTGGTGAGGGGGTGACAGTAATGGCGGTTTACCTCCAGCGTGTCAAAATGGTTTCACGTTGGAAAAGGCGCACCGCGACGAATACCAGCAGCAAATCCAATAATACCAGGGCGGCCGCCAGGATCAGGATTGCCTGACGGTTGATGAGAAATAAGCCTGCTATTTGCCCGAAGAACATGGCTAGCAACGGAAGGATGACCACTGCTGAGAGTTGTTCAGCGACCCGCGGGTCGTTGACACGGGAAGAGACCATCAGGGCAAAATTCACAGATAATACAGCCAAAAGAGGGCCCACAAGCAACACGGCCATCCACCACATCGGGTCCAAAAGAGCGCTAACAACCCGTGAAGACGGTACGATAATCCAGGCACCGAGGATATACAGGATAAAACCGGCCCAGGTGGCCAGTACCGCTGGGATGACTGCGGCCAGATTTTTCCCGGCTAATAATTCTTCGGTGGTTATCGGCGTGGCAAGCAGCGGCTCCAGGCTGCGGGTGGTCTTTTCGCCAACCACAGAATATGCAGCAATATTGACCGGAATAATCAAGGGTGTCAACATAAACAGCAACATAAACTGGTTAACCATGTACACCTGGAAGCATGCATTACCGCTCAGATCCTCAGGGCAAAGTTGGGCGAATTGAGGCGGCATATCGCTGGTGAGGTCTGTAGAATTTCCACTCTCGCGGGTGACATAAAGCATAATCAGGGGTAGCGCGGTGAATAGGAGTGGCAGGAAAATCACCGTCGAGAGCACCAGACGGTTTTTAAAAACCTCGGCCCATTCTTTGCGAATAATGGTGGCGATTTTTCTCATAATCTCGGCTTTTTTCAGAAGAAGTAGAATGATTAAACTTCTTGATTGCGTACCAGTTGCAGATAGACATCCTCGAGCGAGTGGCGCAACTCGCCCACAAAGCAGATATCCGCCCCGGCCTTGACCAAAGCGCGGATAATGTGGGGATTCTGGCGATCGGGATCATCTAAAGTGACCACCAGTTTGTTGTCAATTGGTTTCACCTCTTTGACATAATTCAGGGAACGCACCACCGGGGCGAAGGTCTCTCCACTTTGCTGGAGGTGGAAGACAACTTTGCGGCCGAAGAGTTGAGCGCGTAAATTTGCAGGGGTGTCCACGACCAGCAAATGGGTTTTGAATACCGCGATGCGGTCGCACAAGCGGTCGGCTTCATCCAGATTATGGGTACAGAGGAAAATCGTGCGCCCTTCTTTGCTCAGTTCAGCGATGAAATCTCGCACCAGGCGCGCTGCTTCAGGGTCTAAGCCGGCCGTAGGTTCATCCAGGAATAAAATGCGTGGTTCGTGGAGCAGGGCACGGGCGATGGCAAGTTTTTGCTTCATGCCTTTGGAGAACGTGCCCACTTCGTCGTGGCGCCGCTCCCACAGGCCGAGGAGTCGCAGATATTTTTCCACCTGCCCTCGGACATCTTTGACCTCATACAGGTTGGCGTAGATCTCCAGGTTATATTGGGCGCTCAGGTTGTCGTACATCCCCGGTGTTTCGGTGAGCACGCCCACGCTGCGGCGGATTTGTTGATCGTCTTTACCGATCACAAATCCATTTACGATGGCGGTGCCGCTGGTGGGGGCGATCAGACTGGTGAGCATCCGTACTGTGGTCGTTTTCCCGGCGCCATTGGGACCGAGAAAGCCGAAGACTTCGCCTTCGTGCACCTCCAGGGTCAGGCAATCCACAGCCAGGATGTCGCCAAACTTCTTAGTTAAATTCTCGGTCTGGATCATCAGGTTATTGAAACCCAATATCCTGGTTAGTCTAATAAACGGGGTAAATCAGCAGATTAACCACGGTTTATGGAATGATCTCTAAGATTCAATTGTACCGAGATTCCTCCAGATTTTCGAGGGTTTCATCCATTTGCGAAGGTATTTTTGGACGGAGGATCGGCTGAGGTGAAGGCCCTGGCGGGGGAGGCGTGCTCGGTTCAGGCTGACGCAGGCCGAAAATGACGAATAGGCTTATCAGGCTCGCCACCCCTACCAGAACTTCAGCGATATAGGTTCCCCAGGAGCGCAAGGCAAATACCGCCAGGGCGTCCACCAGGGCATGCCAGAACACAGCCAACCAGAGCCAGCGCGTTTGCCGCCGCGTGAAGGTTTGCAGCACCAGCACCGAGAAAGAGATTTGCAGTGGGAGGGCAAAAGCCCGCTCGAGCGCGCCCAAGAGGGTGTCGTACCATGGCGCTGACCAATAGGCCTGGATTTGCTCTTGGGCAATGCTAACCTGACTGGCTGGGAGCATGCGCGTCAGATCTGCATTGCGCATAGATAGCATAAAAAAATACGTGACCAATACCAATATGCCCAGGATGGCAGCTTCGATGCCTCCATGGCCAGCCCCTAGCACCACACCGCGGCGCCAGGTGCGGGCGTCTTTAGCCCACCAGCGGTAAACCGCGTAACGCGTCAATTCTTCCCACAAGCCTGCGCTGAGGCCCAAAACGAGGGCATTAAAAGGCATTTGCCAACTTTGAGGCGGGGTCGGAAGCACGCCTCTTTCGAACAGCAGGGTCAGCAGCGCGTTGAAGGGCAGGTGGCCGACCTGCGATAAGACAAACGTGGCTGCTCCAATCCACCATAAACCCCAACCCAGCCCAAATTTGCGCCTCAGATAAAACCCCAAACCCACTGGCAGGGCAATCATCAGCAAGCCATTTAGAAAGTGAGTGATGTAGAGCAGCATGCCCAATTTCACCTTCGATGATCCAGGATAGAACCATCGTCCGGGCCATTATACACCTTAGCCTTGTTTAGGCAGTGGGGATAGTTTAACTAATCATCATCTGGTTTTAAGGAATTAAAGGGGAAAATCCCATTAAAATAGGAGTGGAATGGTGGATAATCTCCCCAAGCGGCCATTTGCTACGCCAGAAGTGGAGCAACCTCCTCTCGCTCCAGACCTGGAATGGATGCTTTCCAGCAGCCAGGCCAGTGAGGCGTTCATCACTGAGACCATCGTCCGTGAGCAGTACGCCTTTCTGGTGCACCTGTTTCTCTGTCTGCTCGACGACGAAGGCGAAGCCAAGCAGACGGTTCAAAGAGTGATTCTGGAGGCCGTGGTTAATCGGCGAAAATATAAGGGTGGAGATATCAAAGCCTGGCTGGCCTCGCTAGCAATTGAGCACTGGCAACGTCTATGGCGCGCAGATGCCTTAAAGCCCGAGCACGAGCCTCTTTCCTCTGAGAGGCTGTCTTTCTCTAGAGACGGTCCCTACATAAACTTTGAGCGGCGTCTGGTGGCGGGGCTGAGAAATCTTCCCTGGGGCGATCGTTTGGCCTTGATCTTGCAAGGTGTACTGGGATTCACCGAGGCTGAAATTGCTCAGATTCTACGTTGGGATCGTGATAGGGTTGTTTCTCGTCTGGAACTGGCGCGGCGCCAGTTGTTACAAATGGTCCTGGATGAATGGACACACCTGGGCGATAAGGCGGGAGAGACGCGTCTATACGAGTTATTACAGCGACACTGGCCTGCTCCGCAAATCTCGGCTGATGAAATCGAGTTGACGATTGTGTCACTGCAAGCCCAATTAGAGCGACAAAACCGCCGCACGCAAAGGTTGAAAACCATTGGTCAACTGCTGGTAGCCTTGGCGATGCTGGTATTTATCGCCTTCGTTGGTTGGTTAACCAATCGTTATGTGATTTCTGAAAGCCCGGCCAGGACAGTGGTGGTTACTGTGGTGGTTACGCACCAGGTGCGCCAACAGGGTGCACCGCGTTTACAAATTACCGGGGATACATCACGACTAAGGATTACCGAGATTGCACCGCTTAGCACCCCTGTCCCACCCCTTTTCAAGAGGAAACCTCTCAGGCCAGATTCCAGTGAGGCCGAGATTCGCCTGCGTATGATCGAAAGCCGGGCGCTGTGGCATTCAGCGCGGGTGGAGGCGGTGATTGTGCAATCCGGACCCACAGGTTATATCGGCGCTCCGCGGGTGTACCGCAATCTGGTCTGGCTGAGTCACGATCTCCCCGGCGATGGCGTAGATCGGCGCCTAGTACTCTCGGGAGAACTGGTGGGTGATCCCCTCTATGCTTTTTGGATTCAGGATGAACGGGTTCATGAACTGGATGTCATCAGTGGCCTGTCTTATACCTACCCGATAACCGCCCCAGACTCCCCGTTCTATTCTTTTACCAACCCTGAATTTTTAAGTTCCTTTGGCCTGGGTCCGCGAGGGATATTAAACGGCACCTACTTGTTTCGAATGTTGTTCCCCGCGGGATTGGCCACGGAGTACGGTGCTTTACATCGCATTGGTTGGGATAAATTCCTGGGGAGGGATGTGCTCGTCGTGGACAAAGTCTGGCATGGGGTGGCAAAAAGCCGTCTTTGGGTAGATGCCCAAACCGGCATGGTTTTGCGCTGGAAAAGGTTGGACGAGGACGATCCCATGGTAGACATCGCCTCTGTGACAATCACTTCGCTCGAATTGGAAGTGCCATTTCCCGATGAAAGGTGGCTGAATCTGGCGTTGGAGAGGTTGCCCCACGATTCCAGGATGTTGGGATGGCGTTATCTGCCTTCGGACATCCAACCCACTGATATTTTCTATAGTCAAAAAGCCCTTTTGGAACCAGCGCCTATGCCTGAGGGCTTTGATCCCTCCCATAGCCGCTTATATTTTCAATTTAGACCCTTGCGTTCACCCAATGTCTCTTTACCCGGTGATATTGCGGAGATATTCACCGAAGAAGGCTATTTATTAGGGCGCATTGCTACGGGCGCTCCCTGGGATTTGATTTGTCAACGCTCGCCAGATGGGAAACTCATCGCCTACGCCCACGCCTCACAACCAGGCAGGGAATTCTATCCATTGGATGGCATCCATTGGTTCAGCCTGGATAAGGCGAGTGAGGTCTATAATGTCTTACCCAATGCTGTTTGGATCGGCAACGATTTTGCTTTCTCTCCCAACAGTCGTTTTCTGGCTTTTTGGGGTTGTGGCGGAAATTCAGAGAATTGTGGAGTTTATATCCTGGATACTGAAACCCGCAAGAACCGCAAGTTGTTGACCACCAGCATCATGGAGGAAATAACATACCTGACATGGAGCCCGGATGGGGAGTATCTGGCCATGGTCAAAGAGACAGCCGCGGGAGAGCCGACTAGCATCCTTGTGATACAAGTGAGCAGCGCAAAGATCATCTATGAAGCCTCTATCGTTCGAGAACCCGAGGGAATTGTAATCCCAAAGGATGCTCCGATATGGGATTGGGGAGTGCCCTTCCCGCCAACCCGCCCCGGCCTGGAAGGTTGCACTGAGCCGCCAGCGAAGTGAGTTTCTGCGAGGTAGATAGTTCAGATTTTTACTGCTTTATGAGAAGGAGATGTCATGCCCTTCAAAGTGCGAGATTGGATGAGTAGTCCGGTCATCGTGGTTGATCCGGATAGCAGTGTGTCCTATGCCTTGACCCTGATGCGCCGTCGCAACATTCACAGCCTGATTGTGGGTTTATCGGACGAGCACAAACGGGATTATGGCATCGTGACCACCACCGATATCCGCGATAAGATCATCGCCGAGGAGCGCAACCCGGCCGAGGTGAGTGTGGGCGAGATCATGTGTGTCCCTGTCATAACAGCCAGTCCGGAGTGGACGCTCAAAGAATGCTCAATCGTGATGCAACGACATGGCATTCATCATTTGCCAGTGGTGGATGAGAGCGGCGCCCTGGTGGGTCTGATTTCTGTCACGGATATTTTCCGCGCCGCGGAAGAGATCGGGTGGGGTAAAGGAGCTTAATATTGGAGTGATCTGGTATAATTTTAATGAGGTCATAAAACGCCGGGGCTTCCCCGGTGTTATTTTGCATGAATTGAATTGGCTAGCGAGAGGCGAAGATGGAGACAACAGCATTTAAGCAGGAAACGGGGTTTTCCATGGAGAAGCACGAGTATCTGGATTTGTACTACCAGATGGTTTTAATCCGTCTGGTGGAAGAGCAGGCGGCGCAGTTATACCAGCAAGGTAAAATCGGCGGCTTTCTACATCTATATATTGGTCAGGAGGCTGTGAGCACTGGTCTGATCTCGGCCCGTCAGCCTCAAGATCGGGTGATCACCGCCTACCGCGATCACGGGGTGGCGATTAATTGTGGCATTCCAGCCAAGGTGGTTATAGCTGAACTGCTGGGGAAAGCTACGGGGTGCTCCAAGGGCAAGGGCGGTTCCATGCATATGGCCGATGTGAGCAAGAATTTTTGGGGAGGACATGCGATTGTGGGCGCCCATCTACCCATTGCGGCAGGCCTGGCCTTGGGTGATCAATATCAAGGTAACCACAGCGTCACCATTTGCATGTTTGGCGATGGGGCTACCAATATTGGCTACTTTCACGAGGCTTTGAACCTGTCAAAAGTGTGGAATTTGCCCGTCCTTTGGGTGTGTGAGAACAACCAGTATGGCATGGGTACGGCCGTGGAGCGCGCCTCGGCTGTATCCGAACTGCGGCAAAAGGCCCAGGGATATAACATCCCGTCCCGTCGGGTGGACGGGATGGATGTGTTGGCAGTGCGCCAGGCGGCTCTGGAGGCTATCGAACAGGTACGCAATGGTGCAGGCCCCTATTTCATGGAAGTGATTACCTATCGTTACCGCGGCCATTCCATGGGAGATCCAGAACGTTATCGCTCCCCTGACGAGGTCAGACAATGGCAGGCCAACGATCCTATCGGTATCTATCGCAACTACCTGACCAGCCAGGGGATCGCCAGCGAAGAGGAGTTAAATCAGATTGATGCCCAGGTGGGCGCGGAAGTGCAAGAGGCTATCCAATTCGCCGAATCCAGCCCTGAGCCGCCGCCCGAGGCGTTATTTGAGGATGTATATGTGGAAGCATGAAAGGCTAGATAAATTCAAGTAAGAGGAGAAATATGGCAAGAATTACTATGCGTGAAGCCATCTCACAGGCTTTGTGGGAAGAGATGGAACGCGATCCTAAAGTTTTTATCCTGGGAGAGGAAGTGGGTGTTTGGGGCGGAACATACGCCGTGACGAAGGGATTTTACGATCATTTTGGGCCTGAACGGGTGCGCGACACACCCATCGCCGAAGCGGTGATCGTTGGGGCGGCTATCGGCGCGGCACTGACGGGCCTGCGTCCAGTGGCTGAATTGATGACCATCAACTTCGCCTTCTCGGCCATGGATCACATTGTGAATGAGGCGGCCAAATTGCATTATATGTTTGGCGGGCAATTCGTCTTGCCCATGGTGATCCGCACCGTCAGCGGCGGAGGTCGTCAATTGGCGGCTACCCACTCTCAGACTCCGGATGCGATCTTCGCCCATTTCCCCGGCTTGAAAGTCGTGGCTCCGGGCACACCCGAAGATGCTAAGGGCCTGCTCAAATCCGCCATTCGGTGTGACGATCCGGTTTTGTTCATTGAACATGCCACCCTCTATCAGGTACGAGGCGAGGTCCCGCAGGGCGATTACACCGTCCCTATTGGCAGAGCCAAGATACAGCGCCCAGGTCGCGATGTTACCATCGTCACCTATAGCAAAGGTCTTGAACTCTCACTTAAAGCCGCGGATCAACTGGCGCGGGAGGGCATCGAAGCCGAAGTCGTGGACCTGCGCTCGCTCCGTCCGCTGGACATGGAGCCGGTGTTGGAGTCCTTCAAGAAGACCAATCGCGCTGTTATCGTTGAAGAGGGCTGGCGCTCATATGGTGTTGGGGCGGAGGTAGCAGCGCGAATCTATGAAGAAGCCTTTGATTATGTGGACGCACCCATCCAGCGTTTGGCTCAAAAGGAAGTGCCTCTCCCTTACAACCGCACCTTAGAGCAGATGGCTTTGCTACAAGTGGAAGATGTGATTCGGGCAGTGAAGGAGGTGTTGTGATGGCGCAGGTGGTCACAATGCCCAAATTAGGCTTTGATATGGCTGAGGGCACCCTGGTGCGCTGGTTGATTCAGGAGGGGGAAGAGGTTAAGAAAGGCGCTGTCCTGGCAGAGATTGAGACTGACAAGGCTACAGTCGAGGTAGAGTCTGCCTATGAGGGTGTCCTTGCGCGCCATCTCGTAAAAGAAGGGGAGAGCGTGCCGGTAAACACGCCGATCGCTATCGTGGCTGCCGCCGGGGAAAAGGTGGAGGAGGCAGAAGTGCTAGGCGTGGCTCCAGAAGGAGCACCAGCACCTCCACCGTCTGTCGAGGCGGCAGCTATGCCACCGGTTACCCCGATTGCCGAAGGCAGATTGCCGGCCGGGGTGAAAGCCTCCCCCCTGGCCAGACGCATGGCTGAGGAGCACGGCTTGCCTCTGAGCGCAATTCGGGGGAGCGGCCCAGGCGGACGAATTACGAAAAAGGATATCGAGTCCTATTTGACAGCCACAACAGCCGTAGCCGCACCTGCGCCTGAAGCCGCGCCAACTGTGATCCCAGCACCCCACAGGGAAGTTGAGGTTAGCCTGCCTCTCAGTCGTTTGCGGGCTGCGATTGGCAGACGGATGAGCGAAGCCAAGCAACGTATTCCTCATTTCTACGTCACTCGCGAATATGACATGTCAAAGGTGATGGAGTTGCGCCGCCAAATCAACGAACTGCTGCCTGAGGAAGAAAAGACCTCGGTGAATGATTACATTATCAAAGCCGTGGCTCTCACGCTCAAGGAGTTTCCTAATCTGAACGCTTCTCTGGACGAGCAGAAGCAACAGGTGGTTCGTCATGGGCAGGTAAACATTGGTGTGGCGGTAGCAGTGGAGGGCGGACTCTTGACCGTCGTGTGCCGTGAGGTGGATCGCAAGTCGCTGCGTCAGATTGCGAGCGAGGTGCGCGCCATGGCGCAACGCGCCCGTGAAGGCAAGGTGCGCCCTGAAGACATTGAAGGTTCTACCTTCACTGTGAGCAACCTGGGCATGTTCGATGTGGATCAATTCGTAGCGATTATTAATCCGCCTGAGGCGGCTATCCTGGCTGTGGGAGCGGTGAAGCAGGTGGCAGTGGTGCAGGATGGGCAGGTGGTGCCTGGTTTAAGGATGAGGGCTACTATTTCTGTGGACCATCGCCTTAGCGATGGAGCGGAAGCAGCGCGATTCCTGCAAGCGCTGGCTAAATATTTTGATGAACCGCTAAGGCTGCTCGTTTAGGATCACCTGGTAAATGATGGCCTGGCTGTCGCTATACACCTGGCGCAGCCCGGGATCGTCAGCGGCCCGTTGGATAAAGTCGGGGTGGCGTAGATCTGTGACGACATAGCGCGCGCCAAAGCGGTGGTAAAAGAGGACTT
>JBBILY010000036.1:0-7628 GCA_037444705.1 Chloroflexota bacterium
TTACCGAAGAGGACCATTTTGATTCATTTGTCAAGGAACTTTGAGAAAGCCATCCCAAGTAAGCAAGTTTACTTAGATTGGGGTATAGCGGCTGGGTAAAGCGCAGTGATAGGGTGAAGGCGATTTTATTCTGCGTTATGAAAGTCCTGTTGGGTATTTCGCTGCTTAATGGTTGCCCGGCAGTGGGGGTAGCAGAAAGTAGGGAGAGCGGACTACCCGCGACCAGAGGGTGCAGGTCGCAGGGCCCACTTTTACACTGTGATGGGATAATCACGCGGATCGAGGTAGATGCGGGGTTTAGCCTCACTCATAGCGCAAGGCTTCCACCGGCTGCAGGCGGGCCGCGCGTGTGGCGGGATAGATGCCAAAGAAAAGCCCAACTGCGATTGAAAACAAAGTCGCCAGGAGCACGCTGTCCAGACCCATCAGCGGTGTGATGCTGCTGCCACCGTATTGGATGCGCCCCATGAGGCGCGCCACCCCCCAGCCGGCGATAACGCCGATTAACCCGCCCAGGAGGCTGAGCACCATCGATTCCACCAGAAACTGGAGCAGGATGTCGCTCTGTTTGGCACCCACGGCTTTACGTAAGCCGATTTCGTGGGTGCGTTCGGTGACGGTGGTCAGCATGATGTTCATGATGCCAATTCCGCCCACGGCAAGAGAGATGCCGGCTATGCCGCCCAGGAACAGAGTTAATGTATCTGAGACCTGGGTGGCTGCTTCCAACGTGGCTTGCTGGCTGGTGACGGTGAAGTCATCCGCGCCTTCCACTGTGCCATGCCGCTCCCGCATAGTTTGAGTGACATTGCTAACCACTTCATCTATAACCCCGGGATTGCTGGCCTTGACGATGATCTGAGTGATGACGCTGGAGCCGCGAAAGCGAGTGTTGCCCACCAGTCGAAATAGGGCAGTGGAAAGGGGAATAAATACCTGATCATCCTGATTAAAGAAGCCAGTGCCTCCTTTGCTGGCCAGCACGCCGATGACTTTGTAGGGTTGTCCATTCAGGCGCACCCGTTGCCCTACTACCCCGCCTGTTCCGCCGAAGAGAGTCTGCGCCACGCGGTTGCCCAAAACTACTACCAGAGAGCGGGCATTTTCGTCTGCTGCGGAGGTGAATTCGCCATCCTCCAGGGTGAGAGAGCCCACTGTCTCATATTCAGGAGTAACACCCATCAGGCGGGTGCGCGTATTCTGGCTTTGATAAACCACCTGAACGAAATTATCGGTCACCGAAGCCACAGCCACAACATCTGGCAGGTTCTCTAAGGCACGGGCATCGTCCAGGGTCAGGGTACCTGCCGTGCCAGCCCCACCCTGCACACCGCCTTGACTGGCACTGCCAGGGGTAACATATACCAGATTCGTGCCCATGCTTTCGATGCGAGAGGTGATCGAAGATTGTGCCCCGCGCCCAATGGCGAGCATGGCGATCACCGCAGCCACGCCGATGACAACGCCTAAAATGGTCAGCATAGAGCGCAGTTTGTTGGCGCTAAGACTCTCGAGGGCTTCAATTATGAGAGGATAGAGTTTCATGGTGCCTCCATCTATCCATTGTCGATCAGCCCATCGCGCAGGTGGATGATGCGTTGGGCGCGAGCCGCAATGGATGAGTCATGGGTGACGATGATGATCGTTAACCCGCGCTCCTGGTTCAAGTTGAGAAGCAGGTCAATGATCTCGGCCCCGGTGCGCGTGTCTAGGTTGCCGGTAGGCTCGTCGGCAAGGATCAAATCAGGCTGATTAATCAACGCCCGGGCAATTGCCACCCTTTGCTGCTGGCCGCCAGAAAGTTCCGTGGGGCGGTGGTGCATCCGATCTCCCAGACCAACGGCGTGAAGAATGGCCTCGGCGCGTTGATGCAGTTCATGCTGAGTCCCGCCGTTGGCAGAAGCATACATTAGCGGCAGTTCCACATTGCGGCGCACGCTCATGCGTGGCAACAGATTAAACTGTTGAAAGACGAAGCCGATCTTGCGGTTGCGGATTTCTGCCAGTTGATCATCGTTCTTGCGCGAGACATCCTCACCGTCGAGGAGATACTGCCCGCTGGTGGGCAGGTCCAGACAGCCCAGAATGTGCATCAGGGTGCTCTTGCCTGAACCTGAAGGCCCCATGAGCGCCACGACCTCGCCGCGTTGAATGCGGAACGAGACGCCGCGCAAAGCAGGCACTTCCAGGCTGCCCAGGCGGTATATCTTGGTCAGGTCTTTGACTTCGATCATCTCAAGGCTCCGCTGAGGTTGATGTAGGCAAAGGCCTGGCGAAAGCGTCCTGGCTCAGGATGGTGATCCTCTCAGCGGTCAGGTTGCCCTTGGAATCTTGCTGGCCGATGACCATCACCCGCTGGCCGGGTTGGAGGTCAACCGACGTGCCGGCCACGTATTTCTCGATGCGGGTGTTCGATGTCAGATGGACGGTCGTGGTATTTTGGGCGGTGCTCAAGGTGAGTGTATCGCCTTGAATGGATTTTACCTGTCCCGTTGTACCCCCACCCCCAAAAAAGCCTGGCGCTTGGCCTGGGCCGGGGGATTGACTGGCGGGGTTTCCGCCACGGGCGCTGAGGAAGCGGGCACGCACCTGCTCGGCGCGGCGCGTTTGGTAAGTCATCCCACCCCAGAAACTCACCCCAGCTACTAATCCTGCAACGAGGAGCGCGCTGAGTGTTATCCAAATACGTTTCATACTACCTCCTGTTCGCGAATGATCAATTTGCTACCTCAGGGTAGCCTTGGAGGTGGCCCGCCAAAACCTTCGAAGGCGCGGAAATTCTGAGCATTGGTTGTGGTCGTGGTTGATGAGGCATTGATCACCACTGTATCGCCCTCACGCAACTGGTCGCTGATCACCTGGCTAAGGGTGCCATTGGTCAGTCCGACTTTCACTGGTAAGGTGATTTGCTGGCCTTCGAATAAAATGGTGAGTATAGATTGCCCGCCGATTGTGCGGATAGCCTTATTGGGCACCAGCAAAGCCTCGTCCACCTGAGCCACAGCGATGGTCACAGACGCGGTCATACCCGGGCGAATATCCCCATCGGCATCGGTGATCCGCACCGTCACTAAATAGTTGACCACGCCTTGCGTAACCGTGCCCACCATGCCGATTTCAACCACTTCTCCATGGTAGGTTTTGTCCGGGATGGCATCAAACTCAATGGTGGCTTGCTGTCCAACTTTTAAACTAGGCAGGTCCACTTCCGAGATTTCCAGGTCAACGTAGATGTTCGACAAATCGTCAATGCGAAAAGCGGTGTCCCCTGAACTGACTAGGTCGCCGCTCTTGATCGAGACCTGGGTGATTGTGCCCGCAAAGGGAGCGCGCAGTTGGGTGCGCGCCAGGGTGGACTGGGCGGCCTCCACAGCCGCCCGGGCGGCGGTGATCTCTTCGGCACTGGGGCCGTTTTTTACCCGCTCATAGGCGCGCTGGGCATCAGCCAGGGTAGCTTCAGCCAGGGCGATGGCGGCTGTGTTACGGCTGTTCTTCAGCCGATCATATTCAGCCTGAGCGGCCTCCAGGTTAGCCTGAGCCACGGCCAGTTGGGCCTCGGCTTCGGCAATATCGGTCTGGCTATAGCCCATCAGATACCAGTTATAAGTGGCATAAGCGGTATCCATCCTCTGTTTAGCGGCGATCAGATTGTTAAGGGCACGCACCCGCTCGGGGTTGGTTAGATTTTTCTTTTCCCATTTGTGATATTCCTGCAGGGCTTCTTTGTAAGCGGCTTTAGCCAGCAAGTAATCAGTCTCGGCTTTCTCGATCACCAGTTTATCGGTGGAATGGGGGTAATTCATTTTGATCCGATTGCGCAAGGCTTCATCATATGCTACCTGCGCCTGGGCTAAGGCGAGTTGCGCCTGGCTCAATTCTTGAGCTGTCTGTTGCTTCAGGCTATCCAAAGCCTTTTGAGCCTCTTCCACAGCCTGCAAAGCCTGGGTTTGTTGCAGTTTTGAGTTAAGCAGGTCGTCCAGGGCTTGTTGGGCAGTGATTAAGTCCTGCTTGGCTTTGATCATATCCGCCGAGAGGCTGTTGGGGTCTAATTCAGCCAGGACCTGGTTTTCTAGCACGGCATCCCCTGGTCTGAGCGTGACCTGGAGCACCTTGCCTGAGGTCTGCCAGACAAGGCTGGCGCTTTGCCCGGTGCGGGTATTGCCGGAAGCGCTCAAGGTGGCGGTTAGCGAACCGCGCTGCACAGTGGCTGTCTGGATATCGGCGGCAGTGGCAGATTGATTGCTCGCCCAGGTGCGGTAACCTAAAGCGGCTGCGGCTAGCAATATGACGACCGCGCTGAGGCTCAGAATGCGCTTCTTGGTCACAGATCACCTCCTGATTTGTGATGATGGGAATAAATTATTGGGACGATTTTCATCTCATACACGCCTTATCGAATTGGGCTGGTTGGTTGTTTCGTCCTAAGATCCCGACCCTGCGGCCTGCGATCTCCTGAGAACAGCGCGCACGCGGGCTACCAGCACTTGGGGGTGAAATGGCTCCCTCAAGCACATATCTGCCCCGGCCTCCAATCCCAACATGATGTCTTCTTCCTTCATGTCTGTTCCCCACAGGATGATAAGCAGACCGGCTGCTTGTCTATCCGAGCGCAAATCGCGGATCAGCGCCAGGCTGTTCTGGTCTGGCAATTTCCAGTCCAGCAACAATAAGTCCGGTTTTATTGCAGAGATGGCAAGCGCAAGGCTTTGAGCTGTCTCAGCCAACCAGACACGGTAACCCGCCTGCTCCAGGCAGTCGCGGACCAGAGCGGAGCGATAATGATCAGAACTGACTACCATGATGGCCTGTTTAGCCAACGCATATACCCTATTGTCTGGGGTTTGAAGTGACAGAAGCGGGATTGCAGCGCAGCATTCCTGAATCCCTGTGATCGTTCTAAGTATAGGGGAAGCCTGTTTAGAAATTGTTAAGAAAGGATTGGGATATTGTTTGGGTGGGATTTCTAAATCTTTTCCCAATCATTCCTTTAAATTTTCTAAACAATTTACTGGTATTCTGATGCGAACCACGCCGCGGATAAACCCCGTGCTAAAAATATAAGGAGGAAAGAGTGATGCTGAAGAAAATCATGATTTATGTTTTGCTGGGATTAGCAGGCGTCTTTGTCTTGTTACAGTTAGTTCCATATGGTCGCCAGCATACAAACCCCCCTGTGGTGAGTGAGCCGCCATGGGGCAGCCCTGAGGCGCGCCAGGTCGCCCAGCGGGCGTGTTTCGACTGCCACAGCAATGAGACGGTTTGGCCCTGGTATAGCAACATTGCGCCAATCTCGTGGCTGATTCAGCGCGATGTGGAAGAAGGGCGGGCTAAGTTAAACTTCTCGGAATGGGGCGTCTCTCAAGGCGAAGGCGAATGGGGCGAGGCAGAAGAAGGCGGCGAAGGCGTGCGCGAGATCGCCAGGGTGGTGCAGCGTGGCTTTATGCCTCCTCCCTATTACGTCTTGTTGCATCCCCAGGCGCGCTTGAGCGCACAGGAAAAGCAAATGTTAATCCAGGGGTTGCCCACTGCAGTGGCCACCAATCGCTGAGGCTGCCGCGGGTGGAATGGTCAACCTAAATCTTTTCAAAATCACTTCTTAACAATTTCTGAACAGGCTTGAGTTATCTTAAATCATGCCACCAGTACGGGTGGTGCCTATCCCTGGTAACTTGATGAATGAGAAAGGAGTAAGTGTATGGGATTGAAGAAGACGGTTATATTCTTATCAGTTGGTGCGCTGATCATCGCAGCCGCATTTGGGGTGATCACCTGGCGTGCGGCGCGGGCGGCAACGCCGGCGACAGCCTCCATCTCTCAGGGTTTAGCCCATTTTGGCCCTGGCAGGGGTTTTGGCGGCGGTTACACTAATGAAGACCTGGCTAATGCCCTGGGCATCAGCGTTGATGAGCTTAACGCTGCCTACCAGGAGGCCACCAGCGCTGCTCTGGACGAGGCGGTCAAAGCCGGGCTAATCACCCAGGCTCAGGCCGATCAACTCCGCTCTCAGGGCTTTGCATTCCCCTTCGGCAAGCGCTGGCTGGGCTGGCTGCAGGCTAATGGGATTGACTTCGACGCCTTGCTGGCCAAACCCCTGGGCATCTCGGTGGATCAACTCAAGGAGGCTTATCTCAAGGCATATAACACCGCCGTGGATCGCGCCGTGTCCGAAGGCAGGCTCACCCAGGAACAGGGCGAACTGCTCAAGGGGCGGTATGCGCTCTTCTCCAGCGAGAGTTTCCGCTCGGCCATGCAATCGGCTTTTGAGGCGGCGGTGCAGAAAGCGATAGAAGAGGGCGTCATCACCCAATCTCAGGCGGATCTGATCCTGAAGTACAGCGGCGGCAGGGGCTTCCCTGGCTTCTGGGGTATGCCTGGCTTTGGTAAGTTCGGTGGCTTCGGTCGTCATGGCTGGCGCGGCGGGATGGAGTTCTTCCATGGCCCGGCGCTGCCTTCGCCAGCGGTGACCCCCTCTGGCGGGCTGTAACCTTCAGCGCGCCCAATTAATCTCTGAGTTTCCGGGAGAGAGCCTCCCGGAAACTCACGCTCTTCTGAGCGCATGCCAACCCGTGCTGTGAGCGATCCTGCTTCTAGATGCCTGTGAAGCGTGGCATCGCAGTATAATTTCGGGAGCACAAACGGACTGGGCTCAGAAAGGCGTTTTATGGCAAAAAAGATCCTGGTGGTGGATGATAAAGCGGAACTGCGTACTTTGCTCAAGTCTTACTTAACCCAGGAGGGGTTCGAGGTGGTCACCGCGGGTGATGGGCGAGAGGCCCTGTTCGTCTCGCGGCATGAGAAGCCCGATTTGATCATCCTGGATTTGATGATGCCCGAAATGAGTGGATATGAGTTCATGCGCGTCTACAGCCGCGAGGCGGACACCCCGATCATCATCCTGACCGCCCGTCTGGATGAAAGCGACAAAGTGTTGGGCCTGGAACTGGGGGCCGATGATTACGTGACCAAACCCTTTAGCCCGCGCGAATTGACGGCGCGAGTGCGGGCGGTGCTGCGCCGCATGGAAAAGCAAGGCGCGGCTCGAGGGGGTATTCTGCGGGCGGCGGATATCACCCTCGACCGCGAGAAGCGCCTGGTGCAGGTGGGAGAGCGCGTGGTTGAACTCACCCCATCGGAATTTGACCTGTTAGCCACCCTGATTGCGGCTCCGGGAAGGGTGTTCACCCGCCTGGAACTGCTGGAGCGCATTCAAGGTAGCGCTTACGAAGGTTATGAGCGCACGATAGACGTCCATATCCGCAATTTGCGCACCAAAATCGAACCTGACCCTTCCCAACCGCGCTATATTGAAACTGTCTATGGGGCAGGCTATCGCTTTGCCCTTCAGGATTAACCCATGCGCTCCCTGGCTTTTAAACTCACCCTGGCTTTTATCCTGGTTGGTCTGACGGGGGCCGTTTTGGTGGCCGTCATTGTGCGCCAGAGCACGCGCAACGCCTTCAGGCAGTTTATTTTAAACCGCGAACAACAGGAACTGGCGGAGAACCTGCTAGAGTATTATCAGGCCAATGGCGACTGGAAGGGTGTGGAGGCGTATTTGCAAGTGGCGGTCAATGCGCCGCCGCGCCTCTTTGGCGAACGCTGGGATCCTCGTCGCAATTGGGCGCGCT
>JBBILY010000036.1:7638-20377 GCA_037444705.1 Chloroflexota bacterium
GGTAAGGGCCGCGCTGTTCGGCGCCAGGGAAGAGGCCGGATCGCAGGGTGATTCTCAGCAGCCTGCCAGAACAAATCGGACAACAGATTGCCAGCCGCGATCTGGAGGCTGCCATCCCGCTCAAGGTAGATGATGAAACCGCTGGCTGGCTGCTCCTGGCACCTTCGCCGCGCCAGTGGCTGCCAAATTCGCCGGAGGCCTTGTTCTTGAGGAACGTCAACCGCGCCACTTTCCTCAGCGCCCTGGTGGCGAGTGCCCTGGCGCTCACTCTGGGCAGCCTGCTGGCTTTCACCCTGACGCGCTCGCTGCGCGAACTGACCGAAGCTACGGTCCAGATCGCCCAGGGTAAACTGGGCTTGCAGGTCAAGATCCGCTCCAGAGATGAATTGGGCGAACTGGCGTCTTCTTTCAACAAGATGAGCCGAGACCTGGCGCGGGCGATCCAGGCGCGGCGGCAGATGACGGCAGACATTGCCCATGAACTGCGCACACCCCTGAGCGTTATCTCTGGCTATGCCGAAGCCTTAAATGACGGCAAATTACCTGGAACACCCGAAATTTATAGCATACTGTATCAGGAGACACAACACCTGAGCCGCCTGGTGGAAGACCTGCGCCTGCTCTCCCTGGCCGATGCAGGAGAACTGACTTTGAACTTGCATCCTGTGAGCCCTGTGGCTTTATTGGAAAGGCTGGCCGGTCGCCATGCCGTCCTAGCCCAGCAGAAAGGGATCGCTCTGCGCCTGGAAGCGGATCCACATTTGCCGCCAGCGCCGATGGATGCCGAACGCATGACCCAAGCCCTTGACAATCTGATCACCAATGCTTTGCGTTATACCCCGCGTGGCGGTGAAATTGTCCTGGCGGCCAGAATGGTGAACAACGGCCTGGTGTTAGAGGTGCGGGATAATGGCAGCGGCATTGCGCCGGAGGATTTGCTGCATATTTTCGAGCGCTTCTATCGGGGGGATAAGTCACGCAGCCAAAACGGTGAATCGGGGCTGGGGCTGGCTATCGCTAAATCCATCGTTGAGGCGCACGGGGGAAGGATCAGCGCAGACAGCGCCCCGGCTAAGGGCACCACGATTACTATCTCTTTGCCATAATCGGAGGAGCGCCCTGGGCAAAGATTTCGGAGGGGACGATCGGGTGAGGTCAGGGCGCATTCTTAAGGTAGGTATCGAAGAATTGGATGGTGCGCCGCATTGCCAGGCTGAAGAATTTAGATAGATTGTGGTTATCGCCTTCGTAGGTATAGAGTTCCACCACTTTACCCGCCTGCTGGACCTGCTCGCCGAGAATGATAGAAAACTCCACCGGGACGCTCTCATCGGCTGTGCCGTGGTGTAACTGGAGCGGTGCGGAGAGATCAGCCAGGAAGGAATTGGCGGAGATGGCGTTCCAAAATTGCGGGTTCTGTTCGGGTGTACCATAGCGTTCGAGCCACTCCGAGCGCCAGCGGCGCGCACTGGAGGCACCCGGCGGGGGAGCTGAGCCGGAATTTCGCCGCCAGCGAGTGAGCAGGTCAGGATAAGAAGCCACCACCCCAGCCCAGATCACGCCGGCTTTGATGTCGGGCGAGATGACCATGGCGCGCAGGGTGAGGTAGCCTCCCATAGAATGCCCCCACATGCCGATGCGTTCAGGGTTGGCTTGGGGGAATTGTTTTAGGGTTGCCACAGCATTGAGCACATCCACCGTATATCCTGGATCGCCATAAGCGCCGCTAGCCACGCCCTCTGAGCGATCATGGCCGCGATAGTCAATGCGGAAGACGATATACCCGCTGCGCGCCAGCCAATCCACATAAGCCACATAACGTTCGGTGGTGCGGTATTGGGTTGGGGGGATGTAGCCATGGTTGAAGACGAGGGCCGGCCAGCCGCCAGGGGGCATTTCGCCGTTGGGGATGGTCAACAGGGCGTAGATTTTCAAACCCTCTGAGCGGTAGGAGGCGATGTAGCGCTGGTAATTGGCGCCTGGCTGCAGAGTCGCTTCGATTTGAATGGGGCTGCCTGGGTAAGGCGTCTGGCACATGGCCAGAATGCTCATGGGGTGTAGCGTTGGCGTTGGGGTGGGAGTGAGCGTAGGGGCGAGGGACGGCGTGGGAGAGAGGCTAGGCGTGGCAATTGAAGGGGGGAGGGTAGCAACGGGCGCAGTTGTCGCCAGGGCGCTGGCAGGGCTGGTGGGAGAGGCTCTAGGGCTGTCGGGTGCCAGGCGATTAAAGAACCCGCAGGCGACAATGGTCACCGTCAACAGGCAAAATAACAATGAGAGAGTGAGCCGATTGGCATATTTGAGGTTCATAAGTAGACTAAAACAGTCTTATTATACCCAAAAATGGCGTATACTTATCCTGAACTACAGTGTTTGCTAAGGTTGTTCTAGCAACTTTTACATGCGCGCCGCGATGAAGGGCGATGGTGTTATGGGCGCGCTGAGGCAGGTGAGGGGTTGGGTATGCTGATGGAATTATATAAGGAGGTGAGTGTATGTTGGTTACCAAAAAACGAATCTGGAAAGGGATAGTTGCTTTGCTGGTTGGGATGTTGACGGGCGCTTGCGAAGGCACCCCCACAGGACGGACAGCGACCCCCGTGGCTCTCTCTGCCACCTCAACCCCGCAGGCTGCGGCCTCAGTCCAGATTGAGTGTACTCCCCCGGCAAGGCTCACGCCAGCGATGACCGAAGGGCCGTATTACAAAGCCGGCTCCCCTGAGCGCACCTCCCTGCTTCAGGAGGGCATCCCAGGCACGCCGCTTGACCTGAGCGGCTATGTGCTCACCAGCGATTGTCAGCCCGTCGTGGGAGCCTGGCTGGATTTCTGGCAGGCAGATGGCCAGGGCCAGTATGACAATGTGGGTTTCAACTTGCGTGGCTATCAATTCACGGACGAGAGGGGCGGCTATCATCTGGAAACAGTCCTCCCCGGGTTTTATGCGGGACGAACAGCGCATATCCATGTCAAAGTTCAGCCACCAGGCGGCTCCATTTTGACCACACAGTTATTCTTTCCAGATGTGGCAACCAACCAAAGCGACTCGATCTTCTCGGAACAATTGCTGGTCACGCTCTTGGAGCGTGGGGATGTGGTTCGGGCAAGGTTTGATTTCATAGTGCCGTGAGAAAAGGTAAAATCGTTTCAAAAGAAGGGGTTTTAGCCTTTAATGGGCAAAGGCCTATGCTATAGAAAAGCGGGAGGTGATTGAGATGAATCAGCCAGTCGTCATTGTGAGCGGAGCTTCGCGCGGTCTGGGAGCGGCTATTGCCCTGGAAGCGGCCCACCTGGGAGCGAATATCGTCTTAGCAGCGCGCTCATGGGATAGACTGATGGAAGTGGCACGTCAGATTGAGGGTATTGGTAGCCAGGTTTTGGCGGTTCAAGGGGATGTGCGCCAGGAGGGAGATTGCCGGCGTATCGTCGAACAAACCCTGGAGCGCTTTGGGCGCATTGACGCTCTGGTCAACAACGCCGGGGTGCTGGAACCCATCGCGCCCATCGCCGAAGCCCGGCCGCAGGAATGGTGGGACAATTGGGCGGTGAACGTGATGGGGGTGGTGATGTTGATTCAGATGACCCTGCCGCATTTGCGGCGTAGCCGTGGGCGGGTGGTGAACATCTCCAGTGGGGCAGCGGTGAACGTGATTGGCGGCTGGGGAGCCTATAGCAGCGCCAAGGTTGCTATTAACCATTTGACACGGATCCTCGCCAGTGAGGAGGCCGATATCACCGCCTTGGCCGTCCGCCCGGGTGTGGTGGATACGGAGATGCAGGCTCTGATCCGCGAGAAAGGTAAGGGGCGCATGGCGGAAAGCAATTATCAACGCTTGTATTCCTTATACGTGACCGGCCAACTGCTTCCGCCGCGTGTCCCTGGAAGAGCGATCGCCTGGCTAGCTCTCTATGCCCCCCACGAGTGGAGCGGCGAGACGGTGCAATGGGATGACCCCCGCCTGCAACAACTGATGCAATCCTTACCCTCCGGGCGTGGCTCATAGGAAGCGCAGGCCACAGGCTGCGCTATCACGGTATTATATTGGATCAAGCCCTTCGATCGGCAGGGGGCGTAAGTTGAGTTCGATTTGCTGGCGCAAAGGTTCCAGGAAGGGGGGTAGAGCCAGGCGCTCGCCCAGGTGATCCGGGTCTTCGTCCGTGGTAAAGCCCGGGCCATCGGTGGCAATCTCGAATAAGACGCCTCCCGGCTCGCGGAAATAGATGGATTTAAAGTAATAGCGGTCAATGATGCGGGTCACGTGCAGGCCGGCTTGCAGCAACCGCTGTTGCCAACGTGCCTGCTCGCTTTCGTCGGGGGTGCGGAAGGCCACGTGATGCACACCGCCCCAGCCCTGGCGGGCTGGTGGCAGATCGGCGGCGATTTGCACCTCGACCTGGGCGCCCGCACCGCCGCGGCCGGTCTCGAATACCACCACTGTGGAGGAGGGGTCATCCGGCGGGGTGAATTCACCGCTCTGATGAAAGCCCATGACCTCGGTCAATATCCAGGCTGTGGGTTGAAGAGAGCGCACCAATAACCTCACCCCATACAGGCCACGAATGGCATAAGTGCCTGGAACGGGACTGCGCTCCCAGGGGATGCCGGCATCAGGAGCACCGTCGTCGTTCACCAGGGCCAAAGCTTGCCCATCGGGGTCGGAAAAGCGCAGTATCTCTCGCCCGTTTTCCTGGCGGATACCTTGATGTGGGATCGCGGCTTTCGTCAGCCGCTGTTCCCACCACAGCAAGGCTTGATGGTCGGGCAGGCGCAGGGCGATTTCGGCCACACTCCCCACGCCTTGACGTTTGGGGGTGATATGAGGCCAATCGAAGAAGGTTACATCCGTGCCTGGGCTGCCGAGGGCGTCGGCATAAAACAAATGATAGGCGGATATGTCATCCTGGTTGACGCTCTTCTTAACCAGGCGCAAACCTAAAACCTGGGTGTAGAAGGCTAAATTTTGCGCCGCTTGGGCGGTGATCGCGGTCACGTGGTGCAGGCCGGTCAGGTGCATCGTAAGTCCTTCCTAGAGATTGCCAGATCCGGGGCTATTCTAATAATTCAGGTAAAGTAACTCTATTATAACATTACCATTTGCTATAGGCTTGGCTGTGCTTGCGATATTCGATTAATTCTTCGCCTAATAACTTGTGCTCCAGGATGATGTCGCAGGCTTCTTCCAGGGCAGACACCCAGTGGTAGGCCTCTTCCAGCGTTTGTCCAATCGAGAAGCAGCCATGCCCGCGCTGCATGATGATCTTATAGCCGCGCAGCGCAGAAGATACTTTCTCAGCCATCTCTTTGGAGCCAGAGGCAAACTCAACTGAGATCACTGGCACCTTATGCAGCAGATAAGAGCCTTCGTTGTCAATAGGGATAATCTCATCGCGGCTCAGGCTCAGGGTGATGGCAGTGCGCGGGTGGGCGTGGACGATGGCCAGGGCTGAGGTGTTTTCGTAGATGGCACGGTGGACGATCAGTTCGGTGCTGGCGAGAGCGATGCCGCTATCCTGACCGCGCAGACTGGTTACCACCAGGTCTGAGGGCTTCAATCGCCCCAGTTGTGCTCCACGGCGCTTAATGATGATCTTATCTCCCACGCGCACGCTCATATTGCCGCCGTGGGAACTGGTCAAACCAGATACGAAAATATCGCGGCCAATATCGCGAAATTCCTCATATAGTCTTTGCTCAATCATGGGCTCCCTCGAGGGCGAACTCTAAAGATAGTTCCTTCAATTTCTGGGGTGTAGGCACCCCATTTTGATCCCAGCCTCGAAAGGCGTAGTATTCTTCCAGCATAGGTTTCAGGTGGACGGTGAAACCCTGGCTTGGTCCTTGGGGGACGGCTTCGTTGAGCAGGCGTTGCGGCAGGGTATCGTCTTCTTTGGTGAAGCCCTGGCGCAGGTTGTAAAGGCGTTCGAGCGTCCACACGCGTTCGCCGATCAGCATCAGGTCGTCCGCAGTGAAGGTTTCCCCGGTGACCGCGGTTAAGATGCGGGCGAAGAATTCCTCAGAGACGGCCAGATTGGTAAATTTACAGTAAACCAGGCTGTCAATCACGGCGGCCAGGTTTTGATGCACCGCCACAATGCCTGCCTTCCCCTGCGTGGCGAAGCGGTCAACCAGACGGGGCAATCCCAGCACTTCTGGGCCGAGCATGTTTCCCGTCTCGTGACAGGCGCCACGGTTGCCAGTGGCGTAAACCAGCCCCTGACCCTGCATGCCGCGTGGGTCGTAAGCAGGCAGTTCTAACTTCTTGACGCTCATCGAAAGGTGGGGGGCGCCGTATTTTTCCGCCATGCGGTAACTGCCCTCGGCCAGGTCAGCCCCCAACCCACGCCGATAGGCGGTGTCCCGAATCAGGTCAAGCAACTTATCCGCCCGTCCAAAACCGAGGTCAGCCTCTATGAACCCTTTCTCAGCCAACTCCATGGCGCAGCCAATGGTGTTACCCATGGAGATCGTATCCAACCCCAGGTCGTTGCACAGGCGGTTGGCTTCGGTGATGGCATCCAGGTCGTCAATGCCACACTGCGCCCCAAAAGCCCAGGCGGTTTCATATTCTGGGCCTTCTCCGATATTCCCGCGGGCCGTTTTGGTGATGCGTGTACAGGCAATTGGGCAAGCCCAGCAGGCTTGATTTTTTACCAGGATGTGCTCAGTGATGGCTTCACCACTAATCTTGTCAGCGCTCTCAAAGCGGGAGTGTTGGAAATTGCGCGTGGGTAGGGCGCCGATCTCATTGATGATGTTCATGATCACGGCGGTGCCAAATAGTGGCAAAGCCTGTGAGGTCAGTGGGCTGGCTTTCAACAACTTTCCGGTTTCATAAAGCAGGAATTTAAATTGTTCCGCATCGGCAGGCCTGACCTTTTCCTTTCCCTCCACCACGATGGCCTTCAAATTCTTGCTGCCCATCACGGCCCCGGCCCCGCCGCGCGCCAGGGCGCGTTCTTTGTCGTTCATGATGGCCGCAAAGCGCACTCGATTCTCTCCCGCGGGGCCAATGCACAGGACATTGCGCTGATGACGATCTTGCCCCAGCGCCTGGGTGGTAGCGAACACCCCTTTACCCCAGAGATGGTCTGCCTTCTTGATGGCTACACCTTCAGGGGTAATTTCGATCCAAACCGGCGTTTCTGCCCTGCCGCGCACGATCAATGCGTCGTAGCCGGCGCGCTTGAACTGCATACCCCACCAGCCACCGCTGTTGGCGTGGAGAATACCACCGGTCAGCGGGCTTTTCGTGCTGACATTAAAACGATTGCTGGTCTGCGAGGCGCTGGCAGTTATGGGACCTGTGGAGAATATAAGCACGTTTTCCGCGGCGAAGGGTTGCACCTCGGGGCCAACCATATCCCACAGCAAGCGTGCGCCAAGCCCCCGTCCTCCCAGAAGAAGGCGCGCCGTTTCAAAATCCAGGGGGACGGTTTTGATCTCGCCCTGGCTGAGGTTAATATCCAGGATTTTCCCAGTCCAACCATGCATAGGCATCTCCTTTGCGACGGCTTACTTCTCCTTGGCTGCCCTAGGGTGGCACAGGATTTAGCCTGTGCCATCAGCGGGTAAACTCGCCCGTGGGGCTTACTGGGGCGAGGTGCGCTCCTGGTCGCCTGGCTGCTCACGCTACCCAGGTTTTACATTACATTTTATCTTACCTCAGTGGGCAGCAGTCGGCAAGAACGGTAAACGGCGTGGCGCGCAGCCCAAAATTGAAAGCGATTTTTAGGGTTTGGAGCGCCAAGGCGCGCCCGGGTGCATCCCTGGGGGCACATTGGCAATCGCGAGGGGAGGGGATGGGCCTACCCCGCGCCGGCGGCGGTCATGATCGCCCGCAGGAGGATGCCCACCCCAAAGAGCAGGGCCAGGGCATAAATCAACATCACGCGACAATCGGACTCGCCTTTGGTGTAGGCATAGATCCCAGGGATGATGAGCGCCCCTACAATGCCATACAGGAGATGGATCGTGCGCGCGGGGCGCAAGCCGCTCAGCCACATATGCCCGCCCAGCCCTCCCTGGAGCAGGATCAAGATTTCAGCGATGATCAAGGCGCCCCAGTAGTTGCTATCCACCCCCTGGCGGCGCAGGACGCGCCATAGCCCCCATGCAGCCATGGCGATCAGATAGTATAAGGCGGTGTTCCCTAAGCGGGCGTGGATTTCTGGCAGACTCATCCCTTCCTCCTGGAGTGGTTGTGTCTTTTATTTTGAGAAGCGGTTAACCCTAATGGTATCATCACTTGGCATGTATCCGCGGCGCAATTTGCAGCCAACCCCTAATCTGACAGATGGAATATAGCCATAAGTTGACGCGTCAGGCTTTGGCTGGTTTTTTCGCTGCCCGTAGGGCCAGGGCGCGATTCGGAGGTGAGTGTACCATTCCATGCGGCTGGGTGATTGGGAAATCACCCCTTTAGCGGCTTGAAAATCATACCTGGGGACTGCAAGAGCGTATGACAGTAAGGGGGCTTTTTGGTAAACTCTCCCTGGCTGATTATAAGTTAATCCATCTTCTTTATCTTGTTTGGCAGAGGCCCTTGTGATACAATGCTCAAAAGCCTAAGCCTATCTAAAATATCTGATTTCTGGAGAAGTGACCCATGAGCGCCAAACCAGATGAGGCCATTCAAGAGAAGAAACCTCTCAATCGCCGCGAGTTTCTGAACATTGCCTGGCTCGCCTCATTAGGGTTTATCCTGGTTGACCTGGGGGGTGTGACTTACCTGTTCTCCATGCCCCGCTTCAAAGAAGGGGAGTTTGGGGGTGTATTCACGGTGGGGAAGGCTTCTGAGTTGCCGCCCGCGGGTTCGGATCCGCTCAATTTTCCCAAGGTTAAATTATGGATCTCCAACACCCCCAGAGGGGTGATGGCCCTGTATAAGGTGTGCACTCATCTAGGTTGCCTGTATAACTGGAACACTCAGGAGGGGAAATTCATTTGTCCCTGCCATGGCTCCCAATTCCAGGCCGATGGCAACTATATACAGGGGCCAGCCCCCCGTTCGCTGGATCGCTTTGTGATCCAGGCCCTGGATCCCAATACCAATGAGGTTCTGGCTGAATCGGATGATGGCTCTCCCCTGCCTGTGCCTGATAACCCGGATGCGGTCATCCGTGTGGACACCGGCAAACGCATCCTGGGCCCCATCCATGCCTGATCTAAACCATAATACATTTCAATCCCTTAGGGAGGTTGCATGCTGAAATCCCTTAACTTCCAGGATTTTCGTAAGAAGGCGCTTGAGGCTCTTGACCACCGAGTGCGCATTATTACCGCGGGTTTGGGCCTGAATGAATTGCGAGCGGTATTGCGCGGTGATCCCCCCACTGAGAAGCCCAACCCGCGCTACAAAGTCCACACCACCAGTTTTCTCTTCCACATCCGCCCCCGTTATTATGAAAAGGGCAGCACGATCTTTACCCATACCTTCCGTCTGGGCTTCTTTACCACGTTCTTCTTCATCCTCGAGGTGCTGACCGGGTTGATCCTGATGATTTATTACACCCCGTCGCCCGAGGAAGCCTACCGCTCCATTCAGAATCTGCTGAGCAACGTTCCGTATGGGCAGGTGATGCGCGATCTGCACCGCCTGGGGGCAGAGGGCATGGTCATTTTCACCGCTCTGCATATGTTACGCACCTATCTCACCGGGTCGTATAAAAAAGAGCGCTCCTTTACCTGGTTTACCGGGGTGTTTTTATTGGGCATCACCCTGTTTCTCAGTTTTAGCGGCTATCTGCTGCCCTGGGATCAATTGTCCTACTGGGCGGTGACCATCGGCACCAGCATGGCCGAGGCGGCGCCTTTATTTGGGACGCAGGCTAATCTGTTGTTGCGCGGCGCTCCGGACATTGGCGCAGGTGGCTTGCTGCGCTTTTACCTCTTCCATGTGGTCCTATTCCCGCTCCTGGCGATTCTGGTGATCAGCATTCACTACTATAAAGTCTCGCGCGAGCATGGCATTTCTCTGCCGGCGCGCTTCGAAGAGGGCAATGCCCCGCCCGAGGCCAAGAAAGAAGCCAGGCAACGCATTGAATACATCCCCGATTTGCTCACCCACGAGGTATTCCTCACCGCTTTGGGATTGTTCGTCCTGGTGGCTATGGTTACCGTGTTCAACTGGCACGCTCCGTTGGAACACGTCGCCAACCCGCAACAAACGCCCCTGGACACGAAAGCCCCGTGGTATTTCTGGTGGTTGCAGGGCATGTTGAAGGTTGACCCGGCGGCGATCATTGAGAGTCTGCTCGCCAAAGTGGGCTTGCATGTGGAACTGAGCGCCTTGCTCAACAGTAAGCAAATTATGGGCATCATCCTGCCCACCCTCATGGGCGGCCTGCTGTTGGCTGTGCCCTATATTGACCGCAACCCCTACCGCAGCCTGTACAAGCGCCCGCTGGCAGTGGGGCTTGGCTTATTTTTTGCCCTGGCGATCATCGCCCTGAGTTACATGGGCCTACCGCGCTACGGCATCCAGACCCCAGCTGCGACGCGCATCATTCAGGACCTGGCACCGGAAGAAGGGGTGGGCCCCCTGCGCTTAGTGCCCTATGAGCAATTGCAGGCCGGTATCTATGAGGTGGGGAGCACCATCCCGCGCAATTTATGCCCGGATTTGCGTGGCGGCTGCCCAGATCTCACCCGGGTATTTGCCGAGTTCAGCCGCCGCGTAATCGTCGCTGCCACTAACGAACGCCTCCAACCCTATCAGCGCCTGCCCAATGCCAGGGCAGTGATGTTGATCGAGGACTGGCAGGCGGATTTGAAGAAAATCACCCTGCGCATTGTGTGGGATGATGTGAGCACAGGCAAACAAAAGACCTACGAGCGCCATATTTTTATCCACCGCGATCACGCTGCAGAATAAACGATTTGCCACAGGAGGAAAGGTTCAACATGTCGCGTCTACAACTTGAAATCTCCCTGGGCATTCTTCTGACACTGGCCACCGGCACGATATTGATCTATTATGGTCTGAACGAAGAGGAACGCATGGCGCGATTCGAGCGCCAGCAGCAGGCGCAAGCTATCGAAGTGGGAGTTGAGCTCTATGACATCAACTGCAAGGGGTGTCATGGCCCTCAAGGGGAGGGAACATTGGGTCTAGCGCCACCGCTCAATGACCGCTATTTTTTCACCCAGCGCCTGCAGGATGTGGGCTGGAGTGGTTCGCTGGAGGACTATATCGTCGCTACCGTGTCCAGCGGGCGGTTAGTTTCAACCCGCCCGGAGACCTATCCAGGTCAAGGACGGCCGGCAATGCCGGCCTGGTCGGAGCAATATGGCGGACCGTTGCGGGTGGACCAGATTCGCAGCATTGCAGCCTTTATTATGAATTGGAGGTCCACCGCCCCAGAACGGCAGGCGCCCACGCTGGCTGGTCCGCCGGTAGGGACAGACATCCAGCAACAATTGCCGCAGGGAGATGCTAAGAAAGGCGAGGCTTTAGCCACGGCGCAGGGCTGTGTGGGGTGCCATATCACCACCACCGTTGGGCCAGCCTGGTTGCCAAGCGGCGGTCAGCCGGGGATCGGTGAGCGCGCCCAAACACGCTTCACTCAACCCGATTACACCGGCAAAGCCACCTCGGCTGAGCAATATCTGCTGGAGTCGATCGTCTCCCCCAATGCCTATGTGGTGAATGGGTTTGCCCCCAACCTGATGCCCGCTATCTATGCCCAGACCCTAACCGCCCAAGATGTGGCCGATTTAATTGCCTATCTATTGACCCTGAAGTGAGGCGATATGTCCCCGATTAACCGCCTGCTCACCCTTTGCTGGATGCTGGGGATGGCGTTAGTCATCCTGATTGGTGCGGTCTCATATACTCAGGCGCAAACCCCAGCGCCGCGGCAGCAATTGGAGCAGGGGGCGCGGCTCTATGCTGAGAATTGCGCCGTCTGCCATGGGGCTAATGGGGAGGGGCGTGTGGGGGCGACCCTGGCAAAAAACTGGCCCTCCATCCGCCCCGATCTCCGTGTGCGCGATACGATCGAGAACGGCATCGCCGGCTCACCCATGCCCGCCTGGGGCCAGAAAAACGGTGGCCCTTTGAGCGAGGCCGAGATTGAGGCTCTGGTGGCATACATTTTGAGTTGGGAGAGCGGCGGGCCACGCCTGATCCCGCCTACACCCACCTTCATCCCCCGCCCACGCCTGACCCCTCCACCGCAAGTGGAAGGCGACCCTAACCGCGGGGCGTTGCTCTTCGATCAAAACTGTGTGGTGTGTCACGGCCCGAACGGCGAGGGGCGAGTTGGGGCGCGTTTAGCCAAACCCTGGTCATCCATCCGCCCGGATCTGGAAATCAAGTCTGCCATAACCAATGGCATTAGTGGTTCGCCCATGCCTGCCTGGAGTCAGGCGCAGGGGGGGCCATTGAGCGAGGCGGAAATCAACGATCTGGTGGCTTTTGTGCTGACCCTGCCGCCAGTGGAGGTCGAGGCCTTTTCACCCACGCCAAGCCCATTGCCGGGCGGCTTCATGAGCAGTTGGGGCGGTGTACTGCTAACGCTGATCTTGTTCGTCCTGCTGGTTTGGGTGGCGATCACATTACAGACGCGGCGCAAGCCTGAATAACCTCATCTCTTTTTAGGGATGGCTATGCCTGCCATCGCGCAGGCACGCAGCAGCAGGCTCAGTTGGGCGATGCCTAGCCATAATAAAACAAATGTAATCCCTGTGGCTAAGAGGCTGACCCAGAAGGGCAAGCGGACATATATCTGCTGCAGACGTGT
>JBBILY010000037.1:0-7902 GCA_037444705.1 Chloroflexota bacterium
CCCTGATCAATATCAATACGGCCAGTCAGGAGGAACTGGAATCACTTCCGGGAATTGGCCCGGCCTTGGCGGGGAGAATTATAGAGTATCGCAACGCTCATGGCCCTTTCGCAAATATTGAGGCTATCCAGAACGTATCCGGCATCGGCCCGGCCATTTTCGAAAAAATCCGCGATCTGATTAGCGTGGGGCCATAATTAAGGCTCATCTCCCAGAGGTATAATAGGGCGAACTTAGCCAGTTGAGATTGAGATATGTGTGCTTTAACTCCTGGCGAATATGAGGCTGTATTAAACGGCATTCGCATCCACTACACCATCCGCGGCTCAGGTGCACCTCTGATTGCCCACTTCGGAGGCCCAGGCATGGATGCGCGCGGCTGGGACGATTTCGCCGGCATAGACCAGTTCGTCACCGTCATCGCTATTCACCCGCGCGGCTCGGGGCTTTCCGATCCCGCCCCAGACCAGGCTTATCTCCTGTCCGATTATGTCGCCGACCTGGAAGCCCTGCGGCAACACCTGGGCCTGGAGCGCCCCATTCTGATGGGGTGGTCTCATGGCGGCATGGTGGCGCAGCAATACGCCTTCACCTATCCTGAAGCGCTCTCCAAACTCATCCTCTACGAGACCACCGCCTGTCTGGGGGAGTTTCTCAGTGACATCGAGGCAGCCGTACAGAAATTCAAGGACCAGCCCTGGTTTGAGGCCTCGTACGCAGCCCTAAAAAAAGAGTGGGCAGGGGAGTATTACAGCGACCTGGACATGACCCGCTTATGGGAACATGAGATGAAGTTTTATTTTAAAACCTTCGACGCCCGGGCTGAAGCCTACCATCAACGCACCAAAGACCTACCGCTGCGCATTGCCCCCTTACGGGTGTTCAACGAGCGTGAGGTGCCATCCCTGGACTTACGCCCCCGCCTGAAAGACATCCGCGTCCCCACGCTGATCATCGTAGGCAGGCACGATTTCATCACCAATGTGAAAATGGCGGAGGAGATGAAACGCCATATCCCCAATGCCCGCCTCGAGGTTCTGGAAAACTCCGGGCACTTTGGGCACATCGAAGAGCCTGAAAGATTTCACCAGATCATTCGGCGCTTCGTGCTCGAAAACCCTTGACCGCCCGGTCTGAATGGGAGATCATCACGTGGTACAGGAATTTAACCTGCAAACTCAAGAGAGAGAAAAAACTTCAGCCGCCCTCGGTTCTGTGATCGCGGCTGTCATCCTGACAACTTTCAAGATCGTCGTTGGCCTGGTGACCAACAGCCTGGGCATCCTCGCCGAAGCTGCCCATTCGGGCCTGGATTTAATGGCAGCCCTGGTCACTTATTTCGCCGTGCGCCTCTCGGGCAAGCCAGCAGACCGTGAGCACCATTATGGCCACGGCAAAATTGAAAACCTCTCTGCCCTGTTCGAGACGTTGCTCCTGCTGCTCACCTGTGCCTGGATCATCTACGAATCAATCCAGCGCCTCTTCTTTCGCGAAGCCCAGGTGATCCCCTCCTTATGGGGCTTCCTGGTTATGGCCACTTCTATCGTCATTGATTATTCCCGTTCACGTCTGCTGTATCGCACGGCGCGTAAATATAACAGCCAGGCCCTGGAGGCCGATGCGTTGCACTTTAGCACCGATATCTGGAGTTCATCCGTGGTTATCCTGGGGCTGATCGGGGTAAAACTGGGGGAAGCCTACCCGCGCCTGGGCTTTCTGAGCAAAGCCGACGCCGTGGCGGCGCTAATCGTGGCCATGATTGTGATTTATGTCAGCCTGGAATTGGGGATGCGCACGGTGCACGGTCTGCTGGATCGAGCGCCCAAAGGTTTGGGCGAACAGATCAAACGCGCCGTGGAGAGCGTGCCTGGCATCAGCAATTGCCATCACATTCGCGTGCGCACCTCAGGTCCCAGCATATTTGTGGATGTGCACATCCTGGTGGATCCCCATCAATCGCTTAAAGATGCTCACGACCTGACCGAACAAGCCGAAATGGCTATTCATCAAATTGCCCCCAACGCCGATGTCACTGTTCACGCTGAACCTGGAAGCGAATAAGTATCGGCGGGGTGACGTATAAAGAGGTCAAGATGAACGTCTCCGAGGCCATTCGCACCAAGCGCGCCATCCGTCAGTTCAAAGATGAACCGCTGCCCGATGAGGCGGTCTATGCCATCCTCAACGCTGGCCGCCGCGCCCAATCGGCTAAAAACACCCAACCCTGGCAGTTCATCGCCATCCGCAAGCGAGAGACACTTCAGGCCCTCTCCCAAACCGGCACTTTTGCCAGCCATCTGGCAGGGGCTGCGCTGGGGGTGGTCATCCTCACCCCCGACCCAGCCCAACGCTTCAGCATCATGTTTGACGCTGGACAGGCCGCGGCCTACATGCAACTGGCTGCCTGGGAAATGGGCATTGGCTCTTGTCTGGCAACCATCTATGACCCAGAGAAAGCCCGCCAACTCCTGGGCTTCCCCGAAGACTGGCATGCCCGCATCGCCATTTCCTTTGGTTTTCCAGCCCAGGAAGCCTGGTTGAGCGCGCCTCCGCGCAAAGGTGGCCGCCGCCCGCTTGAAGATTTCATCCACTGGGAGCGCTGGTGAGCCCATGCGGGTGTATTATCACGACGTATTTACTTTTCCTCTTCCCGAAGGACATCGCTTCCCGGCTCAAAAATATCCTCTGCTCCGCCAACGCCTCCTGAGCCAGGGCGTTCTCCACCCCGATGAACTCCTCCTGGCCGAGGCAGCTACCCAGGCGCAATTATCTCGCGTGCACTCTGCGGAATATCTGACCAAAGTGAACCGCGGGAGCCTGAGCGAGAAAGAGATACGCCGCATCGGCTTGCCCTGGTCACCTCAACTGGTGGAACGCTCGCGCCGCTCGGTTGGCAGCACCATCGCCGCCTGTCGCAGTGCCCTGGAACAGGGTCTGTCTATCTCCCTGGGTGGGGGGACGCACCACGCTTACCCTGACCATGGAGAAGGCTTTTGTGTCTTTAATGATGTGGCTGTAGCCGCCCGCACCCTCCAGGCTGAAGGCCTGGTAAGGCGGGTGGTCATCCTGGACCTGGATGTGCACCAGGGCAATGGCACTGCAGCCACCTTTAAAGACGATCCCAGCGTGTTCACTTTTTCCATTCACGGGGAGAAGAACTTCCCTTATCACAAAGAGCCTTCGGATATGGACATCGGCCTGCCGGATGGCAGCGCCGACGAGGTCTATCTGGAAGTATTGCAAAGGGCGCTACCCCAGGTGCTGAGCCTGGCAAAGGCTGACCTGGCCATCTACCTGGCCGGGGCCGATCCCTTCGCTGGCGATCGCCTGGGGCGCCTGGCTCTCACCAAGGGCGGACTGGCGGAGCGCGACCGCCTGGTGATCGAAACTTGCCTGCGGGCAGGGTTACCTCTGGCAATTACTCTGGCCGGCGGCTATGCCCGCCAACTGGAGGACACGGTGGAAATTCACCTCCAGACCGTAAGCCTGGCAAAAAGTTATTTACCCCATGAGTATCAGGCTAACCGCTGATCGGGGCAAAGCGGGCATTGGTCAATCGCGCCAGGTCTTGCACAGCCAGGCGCAGGTTCAACCCTCTCTGCCCACCGGAGATGTAGATCTGGTCCAACGCCTGGGCGGAGATATCAATGACGACCTGGAAACCACGATTGAGCAACGCCAGGGGCGAGATACCGCCGGCCTGCAAGCCGGTCAACTCTTCAGCCTGGCGCTCGCTGGGCAAGTGCACCTTTTTCTCCCCCAAGGCGCTGGCCAGGGCTTTCAGATCCACCTGACGATTGCCCGGCACCAGCGCCAGAATGGGCTTCCCCTTGCCCTCCCGTGTGACCACGATGGTCTTATAGACCACCTCTGGGGAAACCCCTAGCAGTTGCGCCACCTCTTCGGCCCCTAATTTCTCCGCAGGATAGACAAAAGCGGTGTAAGGGATTTTGCGTTGATCTAGCAAACGGGTGACATTATTGCGAATCATACTTCAGCGGTAAGGTTAGAGTGAAAATTGCCCCACCCTGGGGGTGATTTGCGGCCGTCAATCTTCCCCCATGGGCTTCAGCCAGTTTACGCGCGATGGCTAATCCTAGGCCAGTGCCCCCCTCAGCCCGACTGCGGCCTTTATCGGCGCGATAGAAGCGCTCGAAGACGTGCGGCAGCGCCTCCGCTGGAATGCCGGGGCCGCTATCTCTCAGGCTCAATTGCACTTCAGAAGGTGTGGTGCTGAGGTTCAGTTCGATAAATCCTCCGTCAGGGGTGTAGCGCAGCGCGTTTGAGAGCAAATTATTGAGAATCTGGCTGATACGCTGAGGGTCTAGAAGGAGGTCAGGTAGGCCATCGGAGAGGGCCTGGAAGCGCAATTGAATCCCCCGTGCCGTGGCCTGGGGTGCAAAATGCTCCAGCACGGTGTGCACCACTGCCTGCAAGTCCGTCGGTTGATATTCGAGATGTAACTGGCCGGCGTCGGCCAGGGCCAGGGTGCGCAAATCCTCTACCAAACGGGTGAGCATCTGATTTTGCTCCAGGATGGGGTTCAGGTTTTCAGGGGTCAAAGGGTAAATGCCATCTTGCAAGGCTTCCAGGTGAGCCCGCTGCACCGCCAGGGGGTTACGCAACTCGTGAGCGATGTCGGCGGTCATGGCGCGGCGGCTTTCCTCAGCGCGCTGTAACGACTCGGCCATGTGATTGAAAGCCCGCCCCAGTGCCGCTAATTCATCGTTTCCATGCACCATTACCCGTTGGGAAAGGTCTCCCTGAGCCATCCTTTGGGCAGCCCGGGTGAGAGCCTGGACCGGGCGCAGCAATTGATAAGCCAATCCGAGCGCCAGCACCAGTGACAGCCCCAACCCAATTAACCCGGCGCTCCAGGCGGCGCGGCTGATGCGATTGACCAGGCGCGCCTCATCCCCCTGGGAAAATGCCATGCCACCCTCAGGCAACAAATACCCCACTGTCTCGCCACCTGCCTCCAGAGGAATTGCCCCACGCAGATCGTCCTCGCTCAGCCGGCCCTGCGGCGAATTGCCCAGGCTATCGGCTAACACATTCCCCTGAGCATCGCTCAGGCGCAGGCGCTGGGTCATCATGCCCATCATCCAGGGGGGGCCCATCCCTCGCCTATTCATCCCCGGCATGGCGTGCCCCGAGGTCAGGTCCTGGAACAATGCCTGTACGCCCTGCCAGGAGCTGCGGGAAGCGTAATAATCTTCCAGCGTGCTCACCAGGTCTTCAATGCCGAACATCCCGCCGCGGAACATGAAGGCGCGCACTTCAGAGGCGGCCCCCTGGCGCGCCATCAGCACCACGCTAGCCACAGCCACCAAGACCACAAACACAAAAGACAGAAACAGGCGCAAACGCATAAATCACTTCGCTGCGAAAATTTATCTCGCTCCCTATCCCTTAGCCATGCGATACCCCACCCCAAAAACGGTCTCAATGTAGCGCGGTTCCTTGGGATTGGGCTCCAGTTTGGCGCGCAGGTTCTTAATGTGGGCATCAATGGTGCGCTCATAGCCTTCGTAAGCGACACCCTGGGTGGCTTCTAGCAACTGTAAGCGCGAAAAGGCACGGCCAGGTTGGGATGCCATGGTTGCCAGCAGGTTAAATTCAGTGGGGGTGAGATCAACGGCCACCCCAGCGCGGCTCACCGTGTGGGCATCCAGGTCAATCTCCAGATCGGCTACGCGCAGCACCTGCGCCGCCATGGCGCCAGAGGCGGCGCGGCGCAACAAAGCTCGCACCCTTGCCACCACCACCCGCGGCGAAAAGGGCTTGGTGATGTAGTCGTCAGCCCCCAGTTCCAAACCAATCAACTGGTCGGCTTCTTCCACGCGCGCTGTAAGCATCAAGATCGGGGTGTTAGCCCTGCGACGGATCTCCCGCGCCACATCCAGCCCATCCATGCCGGGCAAGTTAAGGTCCAGGATCACCAAATCCGGGCGCTTATGTTCCCAGGTGGAAAGGCCGCTATCGCCGCGGTAGGCGCTCAAAACCGTGAAGCCTGCCCGCTCCAGATAAGAGCGCAACACCTTCACCAGTTCAGGCTCATCTTCGATGATCAGTATCGTAGCCATTAGCAATAAAGTGGTGGGTAGATTTTACTCTACCCACCCGTGGCTGACAACGTCTTGCCTTAGCGGTTGTTCCATCGCCCTGCAGGGCCGGGGCCAAAACCCGCTCCAAAGTGCATGGGGCAATTGCCAGGGCCAAAGCCGGCCGCCTGCATTTGCTGCATGCGCTGGATCATCCACTCAGCCTGAGCCTGGGTGATGACGCCATCAGCGACAGCCTGATTGAGGGCCTGGGTGCGCGCCTTCAGCATCAGGTCGGCAAATTCAGCCGCGCTCAGCCCTTTAGCCTCGGCGATGCTCCACATGGTCTCGCCCGCGGCCAGTTGCGCTTGCAGTTCTTCTGGGGTGAGGTCCAGGGCCTCCGCAAAGGCGTTGATCATGTACGCATGCAGAGGAGCAAAACCGCCACCCCAACGCCCCATCATCGCGGCGCCGTAGCCACCCCAGCCGCCCATCATCCCCCCGCCAAAAGGATAGGTGGTAGGAGGTGGGGTTTGAGTTTGGGCATAGGCAAAGCCAGCCACGCCCAGGGCAATTGCCGCGACACCCAAAACGCCCAGTGTAATTAAGAGGATCTTCTTCATGGTTGTAACTCCTTTAGGTGATCTGGTGGGAGTAATCTCCCTTGGTTCTGACCTAAAGGATAGCAAACCCCTATGAAGAACTTGTGAAGAGCGCCTGTAAGGCTTATGAAGATTTGTTCTGGCTAATTCTCTTCCCCTGCCAGGAGTTTGATCTTCTTCCAGGGCGGTAGATCGGTTTCCTCAGCGAGAATCCCGCGCAGTTCGAAGATCTGATCGCGCAGCACCGCCGCTTTCTCGAACTCCAGGTTGCGAGCGGCTTCCTTCATGCGCGTTTCTAACTCGGTGATCATCCGCTGCAATTCAGACTTAGGAATGCCCGCCGCGCCGCGTATGCGGTATTCGGCTTTCTCTTCCGCCACGGCGCGCACGGAGAGTTGATCGGTGAGATCGCGCACCGCCTTATAAATGCCCACCGGCTGGATGCCATGTTCCTGGTTGTATGCCATCTGGATGGCGCGCCGCCGATTGGTTTCGTCAATGGCACGCCGCATGGAATCGGTCACGGTATCCGCGTACATGATGACTTTACCTTCTGCATGGCGGGCAGCACGGCCAATGGTCTGAATTAAAGCCGTTTCCGAACGCAGGAAGCCCTCCTTGTCCGCGTCCAGGATGGCCACCAGCGAAACCTCCGGCAAATCCAACCCTTCGCGCAACAGATTGATGCCTACCACCACATCGAACACCCCCAAGCGCAGGTCACGCAGGATGCCCACCCGTTCCAGGGTGTCTATCTCTGAGTGTAGATAGTGCACTTTAATCCCTAATTCCATCAGGTAGTCAGAAAGTTTCTCTGCCATGCGCTTGGTGAGCGTGGTGACCAGAGTGCGCTGGCCCAACTCCACCCGCTTGCGGATTTCAGCCACCAGGTCGTCAATTTGCCCCTCCACCGGTCGCACTTCCACTTCAGGATCCACCAGGCCCGTCGGGCGGATGATCTGTTCCACCACTTGATCGGCGCGTTGCAACTCATAGGGGCCGGGAGTGGCCGAAGTGTATATGGTATAGCCCATGCGCTGCTCGAACTCTTCGAAGGTGAGCGGGCGGTTATCTAAGGCCGAAGGCAGGCGGAAGCCATATTCCACCAGCGTTTCCTTACGCGAACGGTCGCCATTATACATGCCCCGAATCTGAGGCACGGTCATATGCGATTCGTCAATGATCAGCAAATATTCGCTGGGTAAATAGTCCATTAAAGTCCAGGGGGGTGAGCCTGGGGGGCGCTGGTCCAGATG
>JBBILY010000037.1:7912-19920 GCA_037444705.1 Chloroflexota bacterium
CCCCGCCGCCCAGCCCCGCGCACACGCGACGCGCCACACACCACCCAATACTCGCGGCCAACCCACTCCAGCACCCTCCACCGCCCCGCGCCGGGGGGGCGCTGGTCCAGATGGCGCGAGTAGTTTTCGATGCCGGCGCAATAGCCCACCTCGCGCAACATCTCTAAGTCGTAAAGGGTGCGCTGCTCCAGGCGTTGGGCTTCCAGGTATTTACCCTGGGCTTTGAACCAGGCTACCCGCTCAGTCAGTTCAACCTCAATGTCGGCGATGGCTTTTTGTAGTTTGTCCTGGTCGGTGATGAAGTGTTTGGCGGGGTAGATATACACCGAGTTCAACGAACGGCGCAGTTCGCCGGTGATTGGGTCGAACTCCACCACGCGCTCTACCTCATCCCCCCAGAAGGTGATGCGATAGCCAATGCGATCTTGATAAGCCGGGATAATTTCCAAGGTATCGCCGCGCACGCGGAACCTGCCCGGCGCGAGTTCGAAGTCATTGCGCTCATACTGGCCCTCGACCAGTTGCCGCAGCAGGGCGTTTCGGCGATACACCTTGCCATTTTCCAAGTTGATGGCCACTCGCCCATAGGCTTCAGGGTTGCCAATGCCATAGATGCACGAGACTGAGGCGACGATGATGACATCTTTGCGCGTCATCAGGGCAGTGGTTGCCGCCAGGCGCAGGCGTTCAATCTCCTCGTTGATGTCGCTATCTTTTTCGATGTATAGATCGTGCTGGGGCACATAGGCTTCGGGTTGATAGTAATCGTAATAAGAAACGAAATACTCCACCGCATTCTCTGGGAAAAACTCGCGAAACTCAGCATAGAGTTGAGCCGCCAGGGTCTTGTTATGGGCCATGACCAAGGCTGGCAACTGCACTTGCTCGATCACCGAGGCCATGGTGAAGGTCTTGCCCGTACCTGTTGCCCCCAGGAGCACCTGATGGCGATAGCCCTTTCTCAGTCCTTCGACCAGTTTGCTGATGGCTTGGGGTTGATCGCCGGTAGGTTTAAAGGGAGCGTGAAGTTTGAATTCCATAATGACCCGCTTATCACCTTAAATGCACCCATCGCAGGGGATATATTATAACACATTTGTGCTATTTATCGCTGGAAAGCCTGGGCTTAAACGAGGCGATTTGCTCAGCCCGTGACCCAGGCTTAATTCCCTGGGTTACAACAATCCTCCCCGCAAGGCGGACAAACAATAACGAGCCTCGCCCTCGGGGTGAGATAGCGAAGCTCGTTCTCAGGCCGGCTACAGGATCAACCTAGGCCAGGGCCTGTAAAACCTCGGCTGAGTGAGCGGCGGGTTTTACGTTCTCGAACACTTTAACAATTCGTCCCTGGGCGTCTATGACAAAGGTGGTCCGTAACACTCCCTGATATTGACGTCCCATAAATTTTTTCGGCCCCCACACCCCATATAACTCGCACACCTGATGATCGCCATCGGAGAGCAATGTGAAAGGCAGTTGATGTCTGGCTTTGAAGCGAGCGTGGCTTTGCGGAGAATCGGGGCTGACGCCCAGGATGGTCACCCCAGCGCGCTCATAAGCGGCATAATCATCTCGAAATCCGCACGCTTCGGTTGTACATCCTGGCGTCTCATCTTTGGGATAGAAATAAAGCACCAGCGGCCGGCCGCGATAATCCGCAAGCCGCCGTAACTTCCCGCTCTCGTCGGGGAGGCTGAAATCCGGGGCTAAACTTCCCTCAGGTAGCGGCATGATTCTGCCTTAGCCCTGTCTTCGTTTTCTAGGCACCCTCACGGGCACAATCGGACCTGCCTTACTCGTGGTCCTCTTCGTGCACGTGGCCATGCTCCAGTTCCATGGGCGTAGCGAAGCGCAAGCCAGTGATCTGGACTGTAAAATTCAAATCCTTGCCTGCCAGTGGATGATTGAAATTCAAACGCACATACTCTTCATCCACCGCCACGATCTGGGCCACCAGTTCTTCGCCGGTCATGTTGCGCAGTTGTAATTCCACGCCGGGTTTCAAGGGGATCTCAGGAGGGAACTCCCGCCGCGGGATGTCAGCAAAGGCATTCGGATCTACCTCCCCGTAGGCCTCAGCCGCGACAATCACGACCTCCTTGGTGTCGCCAACCGCCATCCCATAGAGAGCCTTCTCCAGACCGGGGATGATCTGCCCGCTACCCTGGATAAACTGGATGGGTTCGCTGCCCTTCGAGGTATCCACCACCTCGCCATCCACGGTGAGGGTATAGTCCAAGGTGACGACCATCCCGTCTTCAACTATTAATGGTTTATTGCTTGTGTTCACATTTTTCTCCAATCTAATCTTAGCCTCAGGAGAACCAATCCGAATACCGTCTGGCTCCCCCACTTGCTTATAAAATTATTTTAACACAAACTGTTCGGGGAGTATTAAAGTCTTCTGAGAAGTTTCGCAGGGTATCAATGGGTCGGGAATCGGGAAGGGGTGCGCGCTTGGTTAGCGACGGCGATGTAACCCGCCCCCTACTCGATCAACTTGACCGTGCGCAACGCCCGCTCTATTAATTCCATCGTCACCGGTTTGACCAGGAATAACAAGGCGCCTGTACGGCGGGCTTTCAGGGCGGTCTCGGGTTGATCATCTGAGGTGATTATCACCACCGGCAGGTCTTTAAACCCGGGTTCACGCCGCAGATAGGCCATCACCTCAAAGCCATCCACCCCAGGCAGGTTGATATCCAGGAAAACAATATCCGGCTGGATGCGCTGGAAAGTCAGCAAGGCCGCCCGTGCTCCGTAGGCTGCCTGGGCTTCCACCCCCAGCAGGGCGAGCATCTGGCATAAGGTATCGGCTGTCTGACGGTTGTCGTCAATCACCAGGGCGGTGGGCATAGATTTTACGGGCTTGGCTCTATCGCCTGACGACGGATGGCCCTGTCCGTCGTTCAGTTTTCAGACGGGATAGTTTGGCTTGGTTCGATCCGTGCAATTAGCGTGCCCATTGGGGTCACATCATAACCCGGCAGGGCAGCCACAGACCTGCGGAAGGCTTCTTCATGGAGCAGATCCAGCATAGGCGCCAGCAACTCGCTGGCGAAATATTCTTGGGGGATGACGAGGTCGTAACGCTCCTGAAAGAGGGGTATGAAGTCCAGGTCAAGCGCTTGCGCCGCCGCAGCAATACCCAAGGCGCAATCCGCCCGCCCCGAAGCCACCGCAGCCGCTACCGCGAGATGGGTATATTCCTCTTGATTGTAGCCGCGAATAGCCTGCGGCGATACTTGCAATTGTGCAAGGTGGTAGTCGAGCAACACCCGCGTGCCCGCCCCGCGCTGACGGTTGACAAAGGTCACATCGGGACGGATCAAGTCTTCTAAGGAGTGAATGCCTTTTGGATTGCCGCGCCGCACAATTAGCCCTTGCTCCCGCCCAACCAGGGCGATCAGCGTCACTGCGGTCTGAGGCAGATACTGGCGGATATAGCGCAGGTTGTATTCCCCGCTCTCGGGGTCCAACAGGTGGCTGCCTGCCAGGTGGGCTTCGCCGCGTCGCAGGGCTACCAGCCCGGCCTGGCTGCCCACATTGGCTGAAGCCAACCTGCGCCCTCGCTCGGCCAGGAACTGCGCCATCAAATCCAGGGTGATGTCATGCGAACCGATGGCGAAGATGGTGCGTTCCAGGTCGGCCGCAGAGCGATACAGGCGAACTTTGACCTCGGCCCCCGCGGGCAGGCCCTGCGACCCGCGCGGCAGGATGACAATGCCATCGGCGCGCACCAAGGAGGTGATGACCCCGGCGCCTCGCGACAGCGGCGCCGCCAGCAAACGTCTACCCACCCGCCCGACGACGACGCGCATATAATCATCGTCGCCCGCCGGCGAGGTCACTTTGCGGGTCAGGGTCGCAGTGACCGTCAATGGCTCTTCATGGGGCTTGCCCAACCAGCGTTCCAGCAATGGCAGGACGAAGATCTCCCCGGTCAGCGCCGCAGAGACTGGATAACCCGGCACACCCAGGATAGGGATCACCCGTGGGGCGGGTCGCTCCATGCGGATCATCCCCAGGATGACCGGATGTCCGGGGCGCACGGCCACGCCATGAACCAGCAATTGCCCTAAGGCTTCGACCACGCGCCCGGAGAAGTCTTCTGAGCCAGCCGAAGAGCCGGCATTAAGCAGGATCAAATCGTGTTCCTGGGCCGCCTGGCGCACCCGCTCACAAATGGCGTCAAAGTCGTCAGGGGTGATGGGATAACGCCTTGCCTGTCCACCCCAGGCGTTCACTTGAGCCGCCAGCACCAGAGAGTTAAATTCTATGATGTCCCCAGGGCGCACCTCCTGCCCTATGGGCACCAGTTCTGAGCCGGTTGGCAGGATAGCCACGCGCGGCTTGCGCGCCACGCGCACCTGGGTGTGACCACAGGCAGCGATGGCGCCCAAATCCACGGGGCGCAGGGTGTGTCCCGCTGGCAAAGCCAGTTGGGTGGCGACAATATCCTCACCCAGTGGACGCACATGTTGCCAGGGCGGTAACGCTGCCCTGAGGCGGATCTGGGCGGGGTGGCGCCAATCCGCGGCAACATCCCCTTCTTCATCTAACGGCTCGACGTTCTCGATGGGCACGACAGCATCCGCCCATGGGGGTAAGGGGTCGCCCGTATCCACATACACTGCCTGGGCGCCAACCTGCAGGGTTATCGGGGCCGTGGGCATGGCGCCGCTGGTCTCATCCGAGCGCAGGGCAAAGCCATCCATGGCGGCGGCGTGGTAGTGAGGCGATGAGATCTTCGCCCAGATCGGCTCCGCCAGGACGCGCCCCAGGGCACCTTCGTCTAACGGGATTTCTTCCACGCCCAGCAAACCCCATAGGCCGGCCTCCTTCAAGGCTTGCTCCAACCGCGCCTGGGCTTCCGGTAGGGGAATATCGTGAAGGTACACAGACATACACCACCTCATTAACGGTTCAGAAATTGCTCTTCATCATCCATCCCGGCCTCATCATCATCCCACTTCGGCAGCAAGCTGGCAAAGGTTTCCAGATCATATCCCCCCTGAATTTCGATGCGGCTCAAATAATACCGCCCTTTGGCTTTGTGGCGGTAAGACCCGCCCAACCCAAGCGCGACCGCATAGCCCGCCTCCTGCACCAGGCGGGTGACGTAGGGCGAAGTAACCCCATACGGGAAGGCAAAAACCGAGATCGGCTGACCCGATAATTGCTCCAAAACCAGGCGTGAATCCTCGATCTCGTGCTTTAGTTTCACTTCTGGCCGGCGCAGGTTAACATGAGACCAGGAGTGACTGCCGATCTCCCAGCCCGCTGCTGCCAGGGCCCGAATCTGATCCGCGTTCAGACTCTTCCCCACTCCCACCTGCCCCACAACCACCAGGACCACCCCGGTAAATCCATAGCGTTGCAGGACGGGCAAAGCCTGAGTATAGACCTCCTGGTAACCGTCATCAAAGGTGATCAGCAGCGGTTTGGCAGGCAAAGCCGCGCCCTGCGTCAACGCCTGGTGCAATAACCCCAGCGATATGGTGGTATAGCCCCAACGTTGCAGGCTTGCCATTTGGGCCTCAAAATCCTTAAGCGAGACCACATAACGCGAGGTTGAGCCTGCCTGGCTGATATGATGGTATAAGAGAATGGGGACGACCACCTCTCCCGCCGGCTGCCAGCGCCACTGCGGGGGAGAAGGGGGCAGGGCACTCATCGGCATCGTTGGCGTGAGGTCAGGGCTTCGGGAGGGCGGGATGATGGCCGTTAAACCCTCGGTATAAGGGGTGGCCTCTGGGGTTGTCTGGCTCGTCAGAGGCCAGGGGATAACCTCGTTCAAGAACCGCTCTGGCCTGTGGACAAGCGAACTTGCGGCCGGTTGAGCCTTGACCTGGTTGTGAGGCTGAGCCAAAATCAAACCGCCAGGTGCCAGAACCACACCCAGGACCACCATCAGTAATAAACCAGCGCTTCTTCTGAGCATGAGTTCACCCTTGGTAACTAGGAGACCACCTGATGCCCGGCTAATCTCAAGGCTTCCAGTGCGCTTTCCAGGTGCGTTTCCCGGATCAGGATGTAATCCGTGCTATAGGTCGAGAGGGCGAGCAGAGGGATGCCCGCCTGAGCTAACGGGGTAGCCAGTGAAGCCAACACACCTACAAGAGAAAAATCCAGAGGGCCGGTTACCTTAAGCGCACGCCAGCCTCTTTCTGCGGTTTGCCCCGGGGGCAGGCAACCCTCAGCGCAGATGAGCGTCAATTCGTCAACGTCCCAGATCAACGCCAGCAACTCCTGACCTTTAGCCCACTCAGGGGGCGTTGCCGCCATATCCAGACGGCAGACCGTGAGCGGCTCGTTTAGCAGAAGGAGTTCCACGAGGCCCACCCTACATCAAAAGCACCTCAACCATCTCACCCGCCGCCAGGCCTGTGGCATCCGCAGGGATGCGCACCAGACCGTCGGCGCGCGCCAGCGAGAAGATCAGGTTGCTTTTACTGAAAATAGGCTCTGCCTGATATCCATCGGGTGTGGACAGCAGGCGCACGGCAATCCAGTCTTCACGCCCGGCCTGGGAGGGCAGGTTGAGCCTCAACCGCGCTAGGCGGCTGGGCCTGGGTCGCTCGGCCTGTAAACCAAGCAGCCGTTCAATCAGCGGTTTGACGAACAAGGTGGCAATCACCAGAGCGCTCACCGGGTTGCCCGGCAAGCCGATCACAGCCTTCCCATCACAAACCGCCAGGATGGTGGGCTTGCCCGGGCGAACGTTCACCCCATGAACCAACACCCCTGGCTTACCCAGGTCGTTAATCACCTTAGCGGTCAGATCGCGCGTGCTGGCGGAGGAACCCGCGGTGATCACCACTGCCTGGCATTCAGCCAGAGCCTTGCCAGCCACGGCGCGCAGGGCGTCTTCACGGTCAGGGACGATGCCATACCGCAACGGCACACCGCCCGTCTCCTGCACCAGGGCGCTCAGAGTGTAGGCATTGACATCCCGCACCTGGCCTGGGGCAGGCGCAACCTCTGGCGCGACCACCTCATCCCCGCTGGAGATGATCCCCAGGCGCGGCTGGCGGGTGACCAGCACCCGGGTTAAGCCCAAAGCCATCAAACCTCCGATCTCTGCCGGGCGCAAGCGCACACCAGGGTGGATGACCACTTCGCCAGCGGCAACATCTTCGCCCACCTTCAGCACATTTTCGCCCACCGCCACGGCGCGCAGCACCTCGACCTCGCCGGGGCGAGCGCTTTGAGTGTGTTCCACCATAACCACTGCATCGGCTCCGCCAGGGAGCATCCCCCCCGTGTGGATTAATGCACACTGACCAGGAGCCAGGATGAAATCCACCGCCGCCCCCATCGGCACCTCGCCCACCACCTCCAGGTATGCCGGTAGTGAGTCGCTGGCGCCAAAAGTGTCACTGGCGCGTACGGCATAGCCGTCCACGGTGGCGCGGGGAAAGGCAGGCAAAGGATGAGGGGCAATCACCACCGAGGCCGTCACCCGCCCTAACGCCTGGGCGGTATCTACCATCTCAGTTTCGGCTGAGGCAGGCACATGAGCCAAAAGGCGGCTTAAAGCCTCTGGAGGGGGGAGAAGTTCTAGAAATTCGGGCATCGCATCACCGCTCAGAGCTGATTTCTTTGGTTTCGAAATTATATCGCCATCCTCTCCCCTGCTCATCCATCAGCCTTAACTCGGAGGGTGTATCCCAAACAAGCGTAGCAAAAGTGTGCTCTTGCGTATCCAGGAGAGAGGTTTGCTTCAGATCGGCCAATTCCAGAAGCACAAGATGGGATGCACCTGAAAGCGGACAAAAAGTCTCAATCTGCAGATAGACCACAGCCTGGCTATCTGGTGACCAGGCCAGAGGGCCCACCTCGAAGCCTGAGAAAGCCGCCTCAACCCGCCCAATCTCACCCTCATTCAGATCCCACAGGAGCAATTGCTGCCCCTGCCAGGTCGCTAACTTTGTCCCATCGGGCGATAGGCCACCTCCACCCAGGAACTCAATTTCCAGGCTTTGTACATCCAGGCGCAGAAAAGGAGGCGTCCAATATCCACAGCCATCCGGCACACCCTCGCGGGCGTTGGTGTAATAGAGATAGCGGCTGTCCGATGACCAAAAAAGGGCTTTCAGGCCAAAAGCACCCAACCCACCGCACACCTGCAGTTGACGGTCGGCAGGCCTCACACGGCCGCTGGGCAGGTGGATCAGGTTCAATTGCTCGTAAGCATACGCCTCCGCCTCATTCACGCTAACACAGGGATAAACGATGACTTCAGCCCGCCACTGACCATCGGGTGAGAGCACAGGTTGAAGCACCTGAGGCAGATTGGCTGTCGTCACCGTGCCAACGACATCTGCGGTCGCAGCCACTGGAACAGGGGTGGGCGTGGCTAGCGGCAGCGGGGATGGGGTGGGCGTATGGTTGGGTAAGGTGGGTGTACCGCTGGGGAGGGATGACGTGAGACCAGGCGTTATCGTGGCAGGCGTAGGGAGGGCTAAGGGTAATCCACAACCCGCAACCAGCCCGAGGAGCGAGAGGTAAATCCCAAGCCAACTCCTGGTCATCATAAACAATTACCTTGTCCAATACGCCAGGGTCAACAGGTAGGCTGTCGTGGCAAAAAGCGCTACCGCAGTCAGGGTCAGGGCATTCCAATTTGGCTTACCCCCCAGCGCAATGCGCCGCATCTGCCAGATCTGCAATAAACCTAAAGGCAAGGGGATGAAAGCCGGCACAGCGATCATTAACGGCAAGCCAAATACCAAAGATAGGCTCAAGAGCAAGAAAGCAAACAAAATGAGAGCGTTGTGGAGAGCCATGCCGTTCTGCCAACCCAGGCGCACCATCAGTGTCCGTTTATTCTGCTTCAGATCAGAGGCATAATCCGGCAACTCGAAGGCGAGCATCATGGCCAGATGCAGGGCGGTGAGCGGAAAAGTGGTCATCGCCACCAGGCGGTGCAATTCGCCCCGCTGTAACATAAAGGCAAAGGCCGGTAACAGGTTGGCGACCAGAATGGAGGTGGTTAACTCGCCAAAACCCGAGGCAACCAGGCGTACGGGCGGCATCGAATAAAACACCGCCCCCAGGAAAGCCAGGATCATCACAAACAACAACCCTGAAGATAAATCCAGAGTGCGCATCATCAAAACCGTTATAGAAGCACCTGCCACCAGGCAGGCCGCGGCGCTCAGGAGCACAGTCTGAGGGGAGAGTTTGCCCACCACCCCACTCCCGCCGGAAAAAGGCGTGCGGTTGGGATTGATCACATCCTGGCTCGAATCGTAATATTCGTTGAGGTAATTGGCAGCCAATTGCAGAAATAGCGCCCAGAACTGCCCCATGAAGTAAGCCGTCCAATTGACAGGGCTGCCCAGGTAGCGCGCTATCCCTACCCCCAAAGCATATAACAGCACCGCCCCCAGCAAAAAGAGGGGCCGCGAAAGGCGAATAAACAACAGCCAGGGCTTTTGAGGCGGGCGCTCATCCATAGCAGACCTTGCTCCAGGATGATTCTACCTCATCAGCCCCAAGGCAAGATGAATGGGAATGGTTGGAATGCAGACCACCCTCGCTTATCCGCCCAGGGCTCTGCGGATATCCCTTTGATGAATCTGGTTGTGACGGTAGAGTAATTTAATAATCTCGCTCAGCGGAGCAACACCCAACCAGGGATGACGCCCGAAGCGAGCCAGGTCATCCTGGGTCAGGCGCGCCACTAAATCGGCGCTCCTACGGCGCAAATCGGCAAAGCGTTGCATCAGTTCGCTTTCGGGGGTGTCTCTCAGGCCCGAAACCTTGCGCTGGTTATAGGCATCCAGATTAAAGTCTGGGGGAGAACCGCTGCCGCCCGCCAGGATGTCTTCAATCAGGCGGCGGATGCCGTCCTCAGCCGCCACAAAGTGCGCCAACACATCCCGCACCTGCCAAGCTGCCCCATCGGTATAGATGATTTGCGACCACTGCTCCGCCTTCAGGTTGCGGAAGAACTCCAGCGTTTTCTCCCCCTCATCTCGCAAGCGCTCAGATAAAAAAGTCGGAGTCTCGTTCATAAAAACTGCTGTGTTATCTCTGGCAAAGGGTGCTCTTTCGCTTCAGGGCGGTCTCAAGGTTCCACTGGATAGCCGGCTTCCAACCAGGCATTAAAACCACCCTCGATAGGCGTGACGTTTTTGAAGCCTTGCTCTAGAAGGAATTGCGCCGCACGGGCGCTCGACTCTTCGGCCGGTCAGGTTCAATACGTGATAATCCAGGCGCTCGGCTCCAATTCCTCGAGGCGCTGGGGAAGTTCAGAGAGCGGGATGGATAGGGCGCCGGGGATGTGAGCATGGGCGTAGGCTTCGGCGGTGCGCACATCAACAAATATGGCGCTGCCTGTGTCAAAAGCCGCTTTGGCATCGGCGAGCGAGACGCGAGGCACCTCAGCAACCGTCAGGGTTGCCTCCTGCGATGCGGGCGGGTTGATTTGACTCTTCCCCAGGCCAGGCCAGAGCATCCAGATTGCCGCACCCAGGAGAAGCAGCCCTCCCAGGGCGACCATCCCCAGCGGTAGCCAGGGAACTTCGCGGCGTCTTGAACTCATGCTACCTCCATGGTGATGACCAGGGCTGAAGAGAAATAAGCCAAAACCCTGCGACCTTCTGGCGCGTGAATGGTCTCCATGATACCATAATTCCAGGGTAAGAGTGAGAACCTCGCCGTAATGCTCACAACCAAACCAGGATGGAACGTCGCTGATCCAGCCGATACAGGCCTGCCTGATGCGCCAGTTTCACTGCCTCTTCGTATTCCTGACGGGTGATGCGGCGGTTAATCTTCGGATATTGGCTGGCATGATAAGCCGGCCGATACTGATCCATCAGGTTTAGATAGGTATTCGGGGAAATCTCCTCGGCCAGGAAACGCACAATCTCAGCCGTACTAGCCAGGCCGTTAGGCAATACCAGGTGCCGCACAAGAAGGCCGCGTTGTGCCAGGCCGCGCTCATCAATTTGCAAGTCCCCCACTTGGCGGTGCATCTCACGTACGGCCGCCTGATTCACCTCAGGGTAATGGGGGATTTTGGAATAATAGCGCGCAATCTGAGCGCTGGCGTATTTCATATCGGGCATGTAGATATCAATCACCCCATCCAGCAGGCGCAACGCGGCCAGCGAATCGTAGCCACCGCTGTTATAAACCAAAGGCAGGCGCAATCCCGCCTGTGCCGCGATCAGCACCGCCGCCAAGATGGGTGCCACCACGTGGCTCGGAGAAACCAGATTGATATTGTGACAGCCATAGGCCTGCAATTCCAGCATCATCGCCGCCAGTTCTAGCGGCTCCACTTCCTCACCGGCATCCGTCTGGCTGATGTCGTAGTTCTGGCAGAACTGACAGCGCAGGTTGCAGCGGGAAAAGAAGATCGTCCCCGAGCCACGCCAGCCGCGCAGAGGATCTTCCTCGCCCAGATGAGGCCCATAACTGCTGACGCGGGCGCGCTCGCCTGTGCGACACACGCCTAATTTCCCGGCGCAGCGGTCCACGCCACACTCCCAACCGCAGAGATCACAATGGCTGAGATGCTCATACGCCTGAGAAACGCGTTGTGTCAGTTCACCGCTGCGCAAGAGGCGCACATATGCTGGCTCGAAAGTTGAGGTTTCAGCCATCGTCTTAACCAAAACTTAAAAACCGCGCCAATCTGAGGCTTTCGGATATAATTTTATGCGTATTATACGCCATGCCGCCTCATCAAACAACCGAAAGGGCAGGGATATACACCTTCAGGGATGGAAACCAGCCAGCATCGCCGACCCATTCCAATTAACCGCCCGCTTAAGATTGTCCCTCTGAAAGTTTCAAGCGCTCATGAAGTGTATCAACGGGGCGGGAAATAGCACAATCAAGAAATGATCGTTTTTTGGATATTATTCGGCTGTGGGAATCGCACGAATCCATTTGCGGGGCATGGGGCGGCGCAGGAAGGTTGACTTTGCCTGGGAAACACATGGGGTTAAAACCATCCACTTCCAAAAGACCGCCATGCCTGCCCT
>JBBILY010000038.1:0-19828 GCA_037444705.1 Chloroflexota bacterium
CCTTCTGAGATATAATCAGTGTAATGCTGGCCCGTGTATTTTCCTGCGCTGTCATTGGACTGGATGGGGTCATCGTCGAGGTCGAGGTGGACACCGGCCAGGGGCTGCCCGGCATGACCATCGTTGGTCTGCCTGATACCGCCGTTCAGGAGAGCCGCGAGCGCGTTCAGGCGGCGATTAAAAATATGGGGTTGCCCTACCCACGTAAGCGCATCGTGGTGAACCTGGCTCCGGCTACGGTGCGCAAAGAAGGGCCGGCTTATGACCTGCCCATCGCCTTGGGGGTGCTGGTGATGGTCGAGTTGATCCCTCAGGAGGCGGTGGAAGAAGCCTTGGTTGTGGGGGAACTCTCATTGGACGGCAGCGTGCGCCATGCGCGCGGCGTGTTGCCCATGGCAGCCGTTGCGCGCCAGCAGGGCTTTAAACGCATTTTTGTCCCCGAAAGCGACGCCGCTGAAGCCGCTCTGATCCCCGATTTGGAGGTCATTCCGGTCTCTTCGCTGGCAGCCCTATATGCTCATCTCTCTGGACGCGCTCCGCTGCAGCCTCAACCCCCCATTCTACCAGACGAGACACCCGTCCAACTTCAAACAGATTTCAGCGAAATCAAAGGTCAGGAACATGTCAAGCGCGCCCTGGAAGTGGCCGCGGCCGGTGGGCACAATGTGCTCATGATAGGTCCACCGGGCGCAGGGAAAACGCTCCTGGCGCGCGCCATGCCGGGTATCCTGCCACGCATGACCATTGAAGAGGCTCTGGATGTGACCCGCATTTATTCAGTGGCAGATCTGCTGCCTCCAGACACCCCTCTGATTCGCGACCGCCCCTTTCGAGCCCCGCACCACACTATCTCTCATGCCGGCTTGGTCGGAGGCGGCAATTGGCCTCACCCAGGCGAGATCTCGCTGGCCCATCGCGGCGTGCTCTTTCTCGACGAATTGCCCGAATTTGGACCGCGCGTCCTGGAAGTGTTACGCCAACCCATCGAAGATAAAGTAGTCACGATTAGCCGCGCTCAGGGATCAGTAACCTTCCCTGCTAATTTTCAGTTGGTAGCCGCCATGAATCCCTGTCCCTGTGGTTATTATGGCGATCATCAAAAACCCTGCACCTGTTCGCCAGCGGTGGTGACTAAATATCAGAAACGCATCTCCGGACCACTGCTGGACCGCATTGACATCCATGTAGAAGTACCGCGCGTGGAATATGAGAAACTCGGCGACAGGCGCCTGGGGGAGCCATCGGCGACGATCCGTGAGAGGGTGGAGGCTGCCCGCGCTCTGCAAAGAGAGCGTTTCGCTGAAGTCAACCTGGCCTGCAATGCCGACATGCGCCCGGCGGAGGTCAGGAAATTTTGCGACCTGGACGAGGCTTGTCGCAACCTGATGCGCGCAGCAGCCAACCAGTTACAGTTATCAGCCCGCGCCTACCATCGTATCATGAAACTGGCGCGCACCATCGCCGACCTGGCCGGGAGTGTAAACATCGCCCCCGCTCACCTGGCTGAGGCCCTGCAATATCGGCCAAAGCACATGTTTGAGTAAAATCCTGTATAAGTGTCTTCCGGCTATGGCCAGGGGATGGGCACCGGATCCGTGTAGCCGTGTTTTTCCACGGCATACAATTTCCCCTCAGAAGCCCCTGAACAGCCGGGCTCGTCCAGAAACTCATACCAGGTATTGTCAGTGTGTACGGCTAGCGGCACCAGATTACCCCCTTGGCAAATCGTGGCTTCGATGAGGTAACCACGGTAGTCGTCCTGGCTCATCCATACTGCCTCCCAGGAGACGATCACCCGATCACCCTGACGCACCGCCTGCACATTTTCAGGCGGTCCATATAGGGTGGAATGGGGCAGGCGGGATTGGACAATTGGCAGGCGGCGCACATCCCCGACCACTTCAACCACTGTAGCCGAGACCCAGCAATGTCGTTCCAGGTTATCGGCCTTGATCCATAGCCAGGAGGCGGAATAGTTGCGCCCATGCACTTCGGCATGATCCCCCTCGTACAGACCATGGGAGTACAAATAGGCTTTCCCCGGTCCGTAACGGCAGTTGGCTTGCATCAATACGCGCGCCTGGGGATAGATTGAGGTGGGAGTGAGCGTGGGTGTGGCTGAGGGCAATGGTTGGGGTATGTGTAGGTGGGATTGTGGCGGTTGGGGTTGAGGTGTCCTGGGCTGTGGGTGTTGGCGTGGATGAGGGTATGAACACAGGTGTATTATTGGAAAGCGGCAGAGGTGTCTCCGTCGGATCAGGCGGTTTGGAGACTTCGAATCTGGCACATCCACTAGATAAGACGAGAATAAAGACCCAAATAAACTTAATTAATTGTGATCCCATATTTATTATATGCGTGATCTACCTGTCTTCCTGAGAGGTATGTTCTTGATAGGCGGTCGGAGAGGCTGTATCTAATAGGCGTTATTTTTTTACCGCCTTCTGTGAGGCTTTTTTCTTTTTCTTCTTGGGACGCGTATTGCCGTATGTCCCGCGCCAGATTTTGCCTCGTCGCGTACCTCGGTCGCCTTTACCCATAGGCACTACCTCCTTGAACAAAGCTCAGCGGTAAAAAATGCCTATCAGGAACAAGGCAACCTCATTGAGGTTGCCCTGGATTGTTTGTAATTATAAACCAGATATTTTGCTTGTAAAGTCATACCCCTTGCGCACTCAAACGCCAGGTGCTTGTGGCCAAAGGCATCTTCTTAGCATGAATTATACGGAAAACGAAGGGTTAGCACATGGGTGGGTACTGTTGACCGCCAAAGCGCCGGATAAAATCCTCCCTTAGCATCCACACCTCCGCCCGACGCAGTTTGAACAACGGCCGATAGTGTAACCCGCCTGGGTTATAAGCCCAGATTAATAGCCATGAGTAAAAGTTCTCCCAGAACTCGCCGAAACGCCCAAGAGGGCTGCTATAGGGCAGGATAGTAAAACCCAGCCTTTCCATCAGGCGAACGCCTCCGTCTTGGCCAGAGGTAAATAATAAGGCTGTGCATCCTCCTATGGCGGCAATATCCTTCAGGTGCGGCTGGCATTGCAGGTACATCCCCACTGCCTGTAAGGAACGCAGGAAAGCACGTTGCGCTACCTTCGCCCAGGCCAGGTCTGGACCAGCGCGGGGGATACGGGGTAGATGTTCATTCCATAAGTGTAACAGCAACACTGGGCTACCCCTTGGCACAACCTGATCGCCCAGATGCAGAGGGCGAGAAGCCCTGGCCACTTGAAGGCGCAGCAGGCAATCGGGGTCCTGACAGAACTCGAACACACCATAGGCGCGGCGCAGCAGAGCGTCTAGAGCATAAACCAGGAAGCGCACGCTTCACTCCCAAGTGAGCAGAATGATGCCAATAATCACTAGCAATGTGCCCAACCATTGCTCTGCTGAAATGGTTTCACCAAATAACCAGTGGCCAGCCACCACCTGCACTCCGATCACCGCCAGGCCAGTGGTGACCGGGAAAGCCATTGAAAGAGGGATATAGCGCAAAAGCCCGGTCAAAGTGAGCACGGTAATGAAACCTGCCAGGTTGCCAATTACCTGCCAGGTTAAAAAACCGCGCAGGTTGGGGCTTTCAGCGGAGACTTTAAAACTGGCATTGGCCACAATGTTGAAGAGCAAATTTCCCAGAAAGAGCGCTACCACCAGGGAATTTACGCGCCCGCCAGCTATCTGAGCTCCTGAACCCAGATGCAATCGAAACACATTCCACCTCCTTCCAAAACACCAAATTCATAAAAACGTCCGCATACGTTCAGCCACCTGCCACGACGGCTCAGGAGTAACCCAGGCTTAGTCCTTGGCTACTAGGCAGCATGATTCATCCTGCGCTATAAAACTGGTCGTAGGCCGGTCTTGAATGTTCTTATCTCTATTATGGAAAACCCCGATACGAACAAAAGGGTACAAGCCTACCGTCCATTCCTGCAGGCACCCCCTCCGCAGGAGAGATGTGCCCCTCTCCTTGCCAGATTTATTTCACCCCAATACAATAAGCAGGTATTCAGATGTTGCCTCGTTATCCTTTTCCATGGCCCATTGTGCCGCGCTTGCTTTGGGCGATTGCCTGCGGGAAATCCCGTTCTTTCCGCGAGGACGCTATTCCTTGCGGCGCACGCTTGCGCCCCGCGCCTGCCATTGAGGGAAAGCCATTTATACCTGCTCGAGGTCCCTGCCTGATTACCGTAAATCACTATGCCCGCAAAGGTTTTTATGCGTGGTGGTTGGCGCTGGCGATCAGTGCTGTGGTGCCCGTCGAAATCCATTGGATCACCACCGCAGCCTGGGTATATCCTGATCGCCTCCGCTCGCTCACCATCACCCCTATCACGCGCTGGTTGCTAAGGCGAATTGCCCGTGTTTATGATTTCACCCCTATGCCTCCCATGCCGCCGCGGGAAGCGGAAGCCACCGCCCGGGCTCAGGCTGTACGACGGGTGTTGGCTTACGTGCGCCGCACGCCTCAAGCAGTGATTGGCCTGGCGCCTGAGGGGCAAGATTTTGCGCGCGGAGATAGCAGACCCGCACCCCTTGGAACACCTCCTCCCGGTTTGGGGCGTTTTGTCCTGCTCTTTAGCCCAGAGCGGTTTAGAGATTGTTCCACTCGGAGCCTATGAGGCTGAGGGGGCGTTTCACTTAAACTTTGGTTCGGCTTATCGTTTAAATCTTCCTCCAGGCCTCTCGGCAGACGAGCGTGACCGTCGCGTCAGTCAACTTGTCATGGAGCACATCGCCCTTCTGTTGCCGCCAGCCCTGCGCGGCGCCTACGGATAAATTCCGCTAAATTCTGGACAACAGGTATTCGTAAGCGCTCAAAGCTGCCTTGGCGCCCTCTCCAATCGCCACCAGCACCTGCTCGGTGTAGAGATTCGTGACATCCCCGGCGGCGAAAATGCCCGGCACACTGGTTCGCGCCAATGTATCAATGATGATGCGCCTCTGCCCATCCAGTTCAACCAGATCTGCCACCAATTGAGAGTTTGGTATAAGCCCCAACTCGATAAACGTGCCATCCGCCTGGATCCACTTTTGCTCGCCATCTGGGTGGCGCACCATGACCCCTTCTGCATAGTGATTGCCTCTGACCTCGATCACTTGATAACCTTCCAGGATGGTGACGTTCTGGGCAGATTTTAACTTCCTCCCCAGGGGCGAATTCAACGCCTCAGATTGAATGCCCACCAGGTACACGTGGCTGGCTACAGTAGCAAGTTCAGCGGTTGAGCGCAAGGCTAGTTCGCCATCACCGATCACCACCGTTTTGCGATCAATGAATAGGGGAGCATAACTTATGGCCGAATAGCACAGGCCGCGCATCATGAATTCCTTCTCGCCGGGCACCGAAAGTCGCTTTTGTCGAGCGCCTGTAGCGACAATCACCGCCTGCGCCTGCAACGTTTCTCCCTCCCTGAGGTGGATGGCAAAACCTTGTTCCAGGCGTTCCACGCGCTCGGCTGTTTGGAGCAGATGGGCAAATTTTAGATACTCTAACTCACTCCTGAATTTGTTCACCACTTCCAGGCCTCGAATGACCTGATACTCCTTAACCCAAGGCAGGGCCAGACGAAAATTTGTCTTCCCCCCCAAGTCCTTGGAAACCAGCAAAACATTCAGGCGCTTTCGAATGGCGTAGATTGCCGCTGTCAAGCCAGCGGGCCCTCCTCCAATAATCACCAGATCATACATAATTCACCTCACCTGGGAAAATCGTCAATCAGGCCGAATAGACCTCCATTTGTCTAAGTCACGGGTGCTTCAGCGATGAAGCCTGCCTGCATCATCATCTGAGTGAGATCGCGAGAGCGCTTAATGATGGCGTAAGCCTGCTTATACAACGTGTCATAATCCACCTGCAGGCGAGCCAGACCCTGTTCCTGGGCTTTCATGCCTACTGCAGCAGCCTCGCGTGGAAAGACCTCCCAATCATCCATGGTGGGTAAGATGTATTCCTCATCCAGTCGCTCACCTACCTGATCGGCCAGCGCTTGGGCTGCGGCAAAACACATCTCGTCGGTAATCGTGCGGGCGCGCACATCGAGAGCGCCGCGGAAGATTCCAGGAAAGCCGAGGGAATTGTTGACCTGATTGGGAAAGTCGGAGCGGCCGGTGGCCACAATGCGCGCCCCTGCCTGGAGCGCCTCCCAGGGCCAAATCTCAGGCACTGGATTGGCACAGGCAAAAACCACCGCATCTTTGGCCATAGTGGACACCCATTGCGGCAAAATTACCCCTGGCCCGGAGCGAGAGAGGGCAATCACCACATCGGCGCCTCTCATCGCCTCGGGGATATCGCCCTGCCGCCCCTCGGCGTTGGTAATTTGACACAAATGCCACTTGTCTACATATTCGGCGCGGCGCAGTTCAAGATCTTTGCGGTGCTTACCCAGGATGCCCTTGCTATCCACGATAGTGCAGAGGGCCGGATTTACCCCCCAGGCGAAGATGAGCCGCGAGCAAGCCACATTGGCGGCGCCACAGCCAATAAAAGCGATGCGCACCTCTTCTTTTTTCTTTCCCACGATCTTCAGGGCGTTCATTAAAGCCGCCAGGGTGACCGTAGCAGTGCCTTGTTGGTCGTCGTGCCAGATGGGGATTTCGGCTTTTTCTCGCAGTGTATCTAGAATGCGGAAGCATTTAGGCTGGGCTATGTCCTCTAAATTTATCCCGCCAAAGCCGGGTTGCAGCATCAGGACGGTTTGGATAATGGCGTCCGGGTCTTTGGTATCCAGCACAATGGGGACCGCGTCTACACCACCCAGATATTTATAGAGCAGGGCCTTGCCCTCCATCACTGGCAAACCCGCCTTCGGGCCAATATCCCCCAACCCCAGCACGCGTGTGCCATCGCTGACCACCGCCACGGTATTCCATTTGTTGGTGTATTCATAAACCAAGTCTGGATTTTCGGCGATTGCTCGACAGGGTGCAGCCACCCCTGGGGTGTACCAGATCGAAAAATCATCAAAATCGCGGATAGCGCATTTGATGGCCGTCTCGATTTTGCCGCGGTAAAAAGGATGTAATCTCAGTGCATCTGCTGAGGGCTTTTTAGCCTTGGCCAGGAGCGCTTCCACATTAAATGTCTGATAGTCTGTCATATCCGCCACCTCCGTAGGAAGACCCTAAAGGCTATACATCTGATGAAATATCATTCCCTCCCTATTTCAGTATAGCACGATTCTCTTTAGAGAGGCTTTGATCGTTAACAGTTTCCCCATAAATCGCCCGCAGTTGTCTCTAACTACCGAGTCTCTTAAGTAGGCTTTAGCCCACCTATGACATTTCCTCGGGCTTCAGCCTGTCTTAAACCCGCCACGTTAGCGGGTTGTTAGACTTATTCGGATTTATCAGCATAATCCAGCAAAACCTGGATGGTCTCTTCGGGCCTTTGATCTAAAAGTTGGTATGCCTGCTCTGCCATAGATTGCGGGAAGCGCTGGGTGATCCAGCGCGCAGGCCTTACAAGGCGGATCATCTCCCAGGCAACCCGGAGGCGACGGGCTTTATCCCAACGCCCGCTCAATTCAGGCGCCAGGGTGCTTACCTGACTGCTGATCAATTGTATTCGGCTGCGATGAAAGCGCCCACCCAGGTCTAAGTTTGCCCGTTTCTGCCCATACCAGGAGCCAATCACCACCCTTGCGGCAAAACCGCTTGCGGCAATGGCCTGATCCAGAGCCTGAGGTGAGCCGGAAAGTTCGTAGGTCAGGTCGGCGCCATGAGGTTGCAACACGCTCAACTGGTTGTGAGCCTCTTGGGGGTGCAAACTGGCGCTGGCTCCGGCATTCAAGGATGCCTGGCGACGTAATGGATAAAGGTCCACTGTCACCAGGCTGGCTAGAGGAAATTGAGCCAGCAGAGCCGTCGTCAATAGCCCCACGATCCCTTGGCCGAAGACAAGGACATGCTCCCCAAGGATGGGCCTGCCATCCATGATTAAATTAACCGCCGTCTCCATATTGGGCAGAAAGGCTGCGTCTTCAGGAGAGAGATCGGTCGGGACAGGGAATACCTCTTGCGGTTCGGCCACAAAATGGCTGACATGAGGTTGAAAGGCAAACACCTGCCGCCCAATCCAGGAGGCGTCCACCTGCGAGCCGGCTTGAATTACCTGCCCCACCGTTGAGTAGCCGTAGCGCACAGGGTAAGCGAATCGCCCGGATAGGGCCGCAAGGCTCTCATCCAATGGTAGATCTGGAGGGAACTGACCCCGATAAAGGAGCAATTCTGTGCCGGGACTGATGGCCGAAAGCAAGGTCTGCACCAGGATTTGATTGGGTTTCAGGGCAGGCAGGGGCTGCTCGCGCACACTCACCTTTCCAGGCGCGGTGAAATAGACTGCGCGTTGGTTTATCGGGATTTTGTCCATCAGGCGTTCACCTTACCCCAAACCACCAGGTCATCGCCACACTGTTCCCACCCCAACTGCGTCAAACGCAGAGGCGAAGGCAGAAGGTTTTCGAGGGCGTGCACACCGCCGATGAATTGTGGGTTAATAATCAAGATCACCCAGTCTATCAACCTTTGGGTGAGGAAAGCGCTGATCACGCCTGCCCCACCTTCTACCATCAGGCTCTCAACCCCCAGGTCAGCCAGACAAACCAATAAGGCTGGCAAGGAAGGGCGGGCGTCGGGCCCTGGAGGTAAGGGCAACAGGCGCGCCCCCAGCGCTTCCAGGCGAGTTTGTTTTTCCGGGTCAACATTGACTAAGGTAGCGATCCAGGGTGGATGGGGGCCTCGCAATAAGTGAGCCTGCGGGGGTAGGCGTAAGTGGCTATCCAGCACCACCGGTTGGGGGTTGCGTCCTTCCACCAGACGCACCGTTAACTGGGGATCATCCGCCAGCACCGTGCCGATCCCAACCAGGATGGCATCATGGGCGGCGCGCAGGCGGTGGGTCAAGCCCATCGCCTCGCTTCCACTCAGGCGCAGGGGGCTGTCGCGGCGGATAGCGATACTGCCATCCAGGCTTTGGGCATAACTCAAGGTTACCAGAGGACGCCCGTATCGCTGGCGGTGCTCCCTGGCTTCGGCGATTAGCCTCTCAATGGCTACCATTCTTGCGTTGCAGCACCTCCTGTGGAAACGCTTCCAAATTAAGGAGATGGTTCATGCGCAAAGCCTTGGTGAACAGATAGTGGGCATTGTCGGCGTGGATGGTGGCTTCCAACGGCACGCGCTGGGTAACCACGATGCCTAATGCGCTCAGGTGCGAAATCTTCTCGGGATTATTGGTGATCAGGCGGATAGATTGCACCCGCAGGTTTTCCAAAATCCGGGCTGCCACAGTGTAATCGCGCTCGTCCGCCTGGTGACCCAGGGCTAAATTGGCTTCTACAGTGTCGTAACCCTGGTCTTGCAGGTTATATGCCCGCAATTTGTCTAATAAACCAATGCCGCGCCCTTCCTGGCGCAGATAAACCAGGATACCTCTCCCCTCCGCGGCGATCATCTGCAACGAACGCCGCAACTGCTCACCGCAATCGCAGCGCCGTGAGCCGAGAACATCGCCGGTGAAGCACTCAGAGTGGACGCGTACCAGCACCTCATCTTGTCCTTGCACCTCGCCCATGATCAGAGCCAGGTGTTCCTTCCCGTCGGCGTTGTTGATGTATAAACACAACCGAAATTCCCCTAAATCTGTGGGGATGCGCGCACAAGCCTTTCTTTCTACAGTCCATTCATCCATAAGAAAACCATAACTACCTGTGTATTAGTCTAAGTCATCGTCGGCGCGCTTCAATCCACAATAAGGTGATTAAAGCCACCTCTATGGCTTTGTCAATATAAGCGATGAGCACGCGCCGACCAATAACAACCCAGGCAAGGACAATGAAAGCCGTGTAGCCCATCAACAGCCAACGCAGCGCGCCGCGTAGACTGCGGAATTGGGGGAGAAAGAGGGCCGCGGTCAGCGCCAAATAGCCCGCCCCGCTCAGGGAGAACATGATTTTGGTGGTCAGGTCGGCTTGTAGACCCAGGGAGATATGGATTAAGGCTGTCCCGACTGCCAGCAGGATGATACCAACCTGGAGGAGACCGAAGCGATTAGGTGTGGTATCCATGGCTAAACCTCCTTAACTTATTTGCTCCAATTGATAGAGAGAGATGAGTTCCATAAGCGCTTACCGCTGAGGATCACCCCCCATAGCAAGCCTAAACCGCCCAGGGTTATGTCGCGCCCTCGCATCAGCACACTCAGGCTCAAACCAATGCTCGGCGCAAAGCCCAGGGCAGTTAACAGCATAACCTGACTGGCTTCCAATGCGCCTAAGCCCGCAGGGAGAGGGAAGAGGAAAGCCACCATGGCTGCTGTCTGGGCGGCGACGGCCTGGGCTGGCGTCAATGCCACACCTAGAAACCGGGCTGCCAACCCGTATTCCACCACCATACCCAGCCATATTAAGGCCGAGACTAGCAGAGCCAGTCCCAGGATGTGTAGTTTGTGCTGGCACAAGTGGCTTATCTGCCCTTCTGCCACCTGGATCACCTCAATCAGGCGATTAGCCCGGGTGGAGGGCGGCAAAGCCCACCTGGCCAGCCGTGAGAGTGGGGTGAAGCCGCGCCGTAAAGCCCAAAGATAAGCCAGCAACATGAGAAAGGGCACTGTCATCCAGGCCAGGCTTTGGAGCGGCGTCAGATGCTGTGACCAACCCGCTTGTAAGGTGGCCACAAAGCCAATCAACAAGAAAGCAAAGTTTGCCAGCAGTTCCAGCATCTTATCCAGAGACACCGACGCCAGGGCTGTGGCGGTCAAGATGCCGTGGCGATTTTGCAAGAAATACACCTGTAAAGGTTCACCGCCAAATTGAGGGCCTGGAGTGAAGTAACTGACGCCAAAAGAGATCAGGCGATAGCCGGCCGTAGCGAGGCATGAGACAGAGCAGCCTTGGGCGCGCAGGATTAACCACCAGCGAACGGCGATAAGCAAGAAGATACTCGCATTGATCAACATGAGCACAAACAACTGCCCGAGGCCCAGCCGTTCCAGGGTGTGCCAGATTTCGCTCCAGTGAACACCCCGAAGCGCCCATGCCAGCAATGCGGGCGCCATCAACCAGGGCAAAATCAGCCATATCAGGCGCTGCCAGGGGGATAAAGGGGATTTGGTCTCAAGTAAAAAGGCAGGCTTGCTCATGGGTTGTACTGATTTAGAAAGCATTCTTCAGAGCGCAGGTCTCGATTAACCGCCGCGCCTCTTCTATAACCCTTTGGAGAAGGGAACTGTGCCGTGCAGCGGCCAAATCCTTGATGTTGATGGGCGGAGCGAAAGCCACACGCACGCTGACCGGTCGGTAGAAAGGCAGCAAGGTCTGCACCAAAATTTGCCAGGTGGCTGCCAGACGTTCGCGCTGGCGCGGATCGCGGCGCAGGCGTGTCAGCGGATGGCGCAGGCTGGCTGGCCAAACCACGCCGCTGACAATAGCCTCCACAATTTGAGTTTCGGGAACCCAACGCTCAAAGAGCGCTATGCTCTCAGACCAGGTGCGCAGGGATTCAATTGCACCTGGCATACAAGCCGGGTCTGGTTCGATCTGCCCGGCGGGGAAGGTGAGAATGGCACCCCCTCGCCTCAAATGGCTGAGGGCCTGTCGCACTACCCCCAGGCGCTTGCTTGGGTCATCGGGCACATGGATCAAATAGCGGCTGACATGGACCAGGGCCGAGAGAAAGGGTCGCTCGGCCGCCAGGATGCGTATATCAGGACGGGGCAGGCTGGAGAAGAGCGCCAGGGTATCGCTCATGCCGGGATGATTGGCTAACACCAAAAGCGGGCCTTCGGTAGGAATATGCTCCTGACCAACGATTTCCAGATGTTTCACGTAGGCGTGCAATGTGGTCTGAGAGGCTGCCTGCAGCCCCTGTTCCCCAACTCGTCGGTCGAAGGCCGCCATCTGCTTGGCGAAGCGCCGCGCTGGCAGCCAGCATAGAATTTCGAGCGCTTCTCGACCCACTCGCAAGCGTTCCACGCCTAGTGCAGAGATAAAATCCTGAACATTGATGCGGGTCAGAGCCTGTACCTGGACGGGTCGGGACGGAAACGCATGTTCTGCCATTAGTGCTAAAACTCCTGTTGATAATTACCCGATTGCATCATTGTATCAGAGTATCTTGATAGATATACGTTATTTTTGCCGATTTAGATTTTGAATGAGATTATGGCGGTGATCACTGGTTTCCTTGGATATTGATGACGCTAACCTGAAAAGAGTCACGGGGGAGATGTATGATAGCAGCAACCCCGTCTGGAGCCCGGATGGGAAAACTATTGCGACTTTTACCTATACTGTAAGGGAGACGGTTGGTGCAGGAAGGCCAGCATTTTTCTCTTCCGAGGGAGTCTTTGAGACCGCATAGGACAACCTGCCCATTCTGATTACATCCTGGGTTGAAGTCAACGAGCCGCTGCCTTGAATGGAGTTGGAGCGAAAGTTCACAAATCCCTGCGCTGAAAGCGCCGAAAAGCCCACCCTAAAACGAAAGCGGCGTAGATCACTGCATAGGCGATCATATACGGGCTGGGCACAGAGCGTGAGGAAAAAGGCGTCACTCCCAAGGCGGCCGCCAGGGGTGACTGCATCTCATACGCTGCCCGCTTCCAGATGGCCTCGCTGGGCATGATCAGGCTGCTGATGATGCCAATGTTGATGGCAGTTTGATTGTTCAGCAATGAACCGATCTGCTCGATCCATCCCCCGATAAAAGCCACGCCGTACAAGCCAAATACCAAAACCCCATTAGCCAGGGTAGAGAGCGAAGCCCCACCCAAAAACGAGATGCTGAGCATCAGCAGGGCATTAAACCCCATCAGCGCCAGGCCGCGCCAGGCGTTGGGCGGGGTATAGCCTGAGATGAGATAGACGATCGCCATCACTCCACCTGCCATCAGGGTCAGGTAAGCCAGGAGCATGGCAGCAAAGCCTAACCACTTGCCCAGGACGATCTCCCAACGCCGCACAGGTTTGCTGACTAAGGTGTGGATGGTGCCCGAGGCAATTTCGCCTGAGAGGGTGTCCACTGAGGTGAGCACAGCCATTAACACCGTAAGAAAATTTACGGCGTAGAGACCTGCCAGGGAGAAGAAGTTATAAGCCTCCCTCATCTCCGAAAGTAACATGTTGCGCCGAAAGCCCTTTTGAATTTCATTAAAACCCAGAGCATAGACGACCAGAAACAGGACGCCCAGGAGCAAGGCCACCCATAAAACCCAACGGCGCGAGGCCTCGCGAAACGTGAGACGGGCAAGTACCCATACAGCCATAGAAACTCCCTCACATGAACGATTTTCAGCCTTACAGGCCACCGTCGGTACCTACAATCTGGATAAATAAGTCTTCCAGAGAGATGTGCTGCGGTCGCAAGGCATACACCTCCACTCCCTGCTCGACCAGGTAGCGATTGACAGCCGGCAGATCGGCCTCACCCGCCAGGGTCAAGCTCAGATGTTCGCCATCGGCACGCACGTTGCGGCTCCAGCGGGATAATCCGGCCACCACTTCCGGGCGCAAATTGCCCACGCGCACTTCAACGCTCAGTTCACCCTCTACCAGGGTATGCAAAGGGCTGACTCGCAACACCTGGCCATGCTTGATAAAAGCCACCCGATCGCAAGTGATTTCCACTTCGCTGAGCAGGTGCGAGTTGAGAAATACGGCCGTTCCCTGCTGGCGCAGATCGCGGATAATATCGCGCACCAGGCGACGACCCACTGGATCCAGCCCTGAGGTGGGTTCATCCAGGATCACCAGATCGGGCCGGTTCAAAAGCGCCTGGGCTAACCCAATGCGCTGCAGCATCCCCTTGGAAAAGTTGCGCAATCTTTGCTTGGCGTAAGGGCTGAGCCCCACCAGTTCCAGCAATTCCCCCACGCGTTGGCGGCTGAGGTGGCGAGGCATTTTGTACAGGTCGGCGTGCAGGGACAAGAACTCTTGCGCGGTGAGCCAATCGTGAAAGCGAAAGTGTTCCGGTAAAAAACCTACGCGGGCGCGCACGCGCGGCTCTCCCAGGGGTTGACCCAACAAGCGCCCCTCCCCCGAGGTGGGCTGGATCAACCCCAGTAGCATTTTAATGGCTGTCGTCTTACCTGCTCCGTTAGGCCCCAGGAAACCAAACACCTCCCCGCGTTCAACCCTTAGCGTGAGGTCGGCGACAGCGACCTTAGCACCGAAGACTTTGCGTAAACCCTGCACTTCAATGGCTGGTGTGGCGGCAGACATAAGCACCCTGATTTCCTAAATGAATTTGAGCCATGCAAATCAGAGCCTCTCCGGTTTGCATGGCCCATTATACTGGCTATGGATTGGGGTTAACGCAGCGAATTAGCGATTTCAAGCGCTTTTTGGGCTTTGCGGCTGCCGCTCAGGGCGTAAATAATATTGTCCTTGACCCACAACAACAGGAATTGCTGGCGTTGACTACCGTAAGATTCCTGGATCAAAGTTCCGCGCACCCCATCTACCTCGAGTTCGGCATATGAGGTGCTATCTCTTGGGATCGGGATAACCAGGGTGGTGGTCCAATCTACGTTGCGGGCAAATTGGGCTGCCTCTTCTGGGCTCATGCCCAGGAATTGCAGGAAGATCTCGCCCATCTGCTGCATATCGAGCCAGGCCGGAGCGTCCACCTGCGGGCTGGGCATTTGCCAAAAGAAAATGCAATCGGAGGAACGAGCACGTGCCTCACTCGCCGTTTCAGCCTGAGCAGGATCGGCTTCCTCAAGAGCGGCACCGCAGTCACCATATAGAGCCATGATTGAAGCCGGGATATTCACTGTTACCGTGGTATTATCCACCCTGTCTGGCAATTCCAGGTCACCTTGACCTAAGTCCTTCAAAATCTGGCGGATACGTTCCGCATCCAGGTTGATCGTAATCCTGGCGCCCGGTTTATACCTCAAGACAGGTGCTTCGCTCACAGCCTGAGGCAGACGCACCGGGATACCCGCCAGGCGGCTGGCCTCGCTGGCATCGTTTAAAGTCTGAGGTTCACCTAACTCTTCAAATTTCACATCTTCAGCTAAGAGGGTATCCAATTGGGACAGAGCCGCCTCTGTTTGGGGCACGTCGTCCGGATTGAATTGAACCACGGCAATATGCTGCACCCGAAATAGCCCTAAGAAACTGCCCGCAGCTGCCCGCACCGAAGGGAAGGATAGGGCGGTAACCAGGATAAGTATCAGGGCTAAGGCTGCCCAATAAGGGCGATAGGGTCGAGCAAAGATTTTATTCCGCATGGGTGAGTTCTCCTTTTCTGAGAGGCGTTTCTGAAAACGTTGATGGGCGGTTAAGGGATCAGGCATATGCGTGGACAGCGGCCCCAGGCTGCTCAGGCGCAAATTGGCTTGTTCTGACCTTTGTGCCAGGGCGCTTGCCCGCTGCTGGCACTGAGAGCACCTATCCAGATGAGCCTTGACGCGCCGCAATTCGGATGATGACACTTCTCCATCGAGATAGGCGCGAATTTGACCTTCACGCAGATGCATTGCAACCTCCTTTACACTCAAACTAACTTGCCTCCAGTAGACGGTAGCGTTGCTCAAATTCTGCTTCTGCGCGCGCCAGCAATGTTCCCACCGAACCCAGACGAATGTTCAGCGCGGCTGCTATCTCGGCGTAAGACAGGCCCGAATAGCGCAGAATCAGCAATTGGGCAGAGCGGGGTTTCATCTGTGCCAGAGCGAGGCGCACGTGCTGGCGCTCCTGGGCGCGCTCTAGAGCCATCTCAGGCTCTCTAAGCGTTGGGTTTTGAGATGCGCTCATCCCCGCCTGCGCCTCATAGTGCCGGCGGCGCTGCTGGCTACGTAAAGCATTTAGACCCAGGTTGAGCGCCACGCGGTAGAGCCAGTTGCGCAGGTTTTGTTCGTCCTTCCATTGCCACGGCCGCTGATGCAGGCGCAAGAATGTTTCCAGCGCCAGGTCCTCGGCCTCATCGCTATCCAGGAGGCGCGCCAACATCGCATATACCTTCGGCCAGTACAAATGAAAAATGCGCTCAAACGGGTCTTCCCTGTTATGAGCCAGTGGGCGATCTTCCTGATCTAGGGTCAAAGCCAGACAAACCTCGTTTTATCTGCCCTCTATTAAAACACCACTCATCCAGGTTTTATGACGAATTCTCACCCCACTTGGTGTAAACGCCGATAAAGGGGCGCCAGGGTCTCATACAATTGACGATAAATGCCATAGAGATCATCATATCGCTGCCGATTGGCTGGTGAGGGTTGCACCACCTTTTTGATGCGTATCAGATTGTCCACCTCGTCCATGCTGGCGTAAACCCCCATCCCCACTGCCACACACAGAGCAGCCGCCATGGCGCCTGCCTCTAGCGGGTGTTCCACGATGTGCAAGGGATGACCGCTGACATCGCTGATGATCTGCGGCCAGATTTCGCTTTTGCAACCCCCGCCAATGGCGTTGATCTCCTCAAAATTAAACCCCAGGCGCTCTAAGGTCTCGCAAAGCCAGCGGATATGGTAGGCTACGCCTTCCATCACCGCCCGCGCCATGTGAGCTTTAGTATGGCTCATGCTCAGGCCGATGAAAGCCCCGCGCAGGTAATGGTCTAAAACAGGAGCACGCTCCCCGGATAACCAGGGCAGAAAGATCAATTTATCTGCGCCGGGCGTCAGGGCTTTCGACATCTGGCTAATCAGTTCATATGTGGATAGTTCCGTAGCCTCGCTGGACTGGGTTCCCCCTTCGAAAATGGAGTCGCGAAACCACATGAGAGCGCCCCCGCCGGTTTCCATTTCGCCGGCAATGACCCATTTGTGGGGGTGCATATGGCTCAGACCCCATAAAGGTTTATGCGGGTCGTTTTTAAACTCCGAGGTTGAGATACCCACCCAGGTGGCGGTGCCGATGCAGAGGTGGGCTTTGCCGTCGCCATTTGCCCCTGCGCCGGATTGAGCCGCAGCCACATCACCTCCACAATTGACCACGGGGGTGCCGGGTAGGAGGCCGGTCAGGCGAGCGGCTGCCTCGGTGACCTCACCGATGACCTCAGTGCAGGGATAGGCTGGAGGCAGTTTTTCGATCGGGATGCCTAGGCGCTGACACACCTCCTGCGACCAGGCGCGCCGATGCGGGTTGAATAGAAAGTAGCACGAAGCCCCAACCCAATCGGTGACCACTTTGCCTGTCAATTTAAACAGCAGGTATTCCTTACAATCAAACAGGTAGGCGGTGCGTTCCCAGATGTCCGGACGTTCCTCTTTGATCCATAAAATCTTGGGGATAATATCCTTGGCGGTGGGGATATTGCCCGTATGCTGAAAAAGGAAGGCAGGCATATCGCCCTGTGCCAGGCGATCCGCCTGCCGGATGCTGCGCAAATCCAGCCAGGAAAGCATGGGCATCAAGGGACGAGAGTGCTCATCCACCGCCAGGGTATTGAACATTTGAGCCGAGATGCCAACGCCTAAAATCTCCGCAGGGTTTATGCCTGAATGCTGAAGCACCTCTCGTGTGGTGGCAGCCACAGTCTGCCACAACTCTTCCGGGTCTTGTTCCACCCATTCCGCCTGGGGATACGACAGGCCATAGGATTGATAGGCTGAATAGATCACCCTCCCTTGCAGGTCGGTGATGACTGCTTTGTCGCCGCCGGTGCCTGTATCGTGGGCGAGGATGTATTTCTTGGTAGTCATTGTTGCACCTTTGCGCGAATTTCTTCTACGTAGGCCTTGAGGGCTTCCAGAAAACCTTGATTTTGTTGCGGGGTGCCCACAGTGACGCGCACGTAACCCTGAGGCAAGTGATGCCCTCCCACAGGGCGGATGTAATAGCCGCGCTGAATCAGATCGTTGACGATCTCTGATGAAGGCTTGCCCAGGGGGCTGGCGTCAATTAGCACAAAGTTCCCTTCGGAAGGAAAGGCACGTAGCCCCGGGATTTTATTAATTTCCTCGATTAAGTAGTTGCGCCCTTCAAGGATGGTTTGGCGTTTGAGGTGAGCATCTTGTTCATCTTCGATGCCTGCCAGCGCCGCGGCCAGGGCTGGCAAACTGACATTCCAGGGGATTTTCACGCGGTTGAAGTAATTGGCCAGATTGGCTTCGCACAAGGCGTAACCCACTCGGAAGCCAGCCAGACCATAGGCTTTTGAGAGGGTGCGTCCGATGATCAGGTGCGGGTATTCATGGATCAACGCGGCGCGCGTCTGTGGCTCTTCTTCCAATTCGTAATAAGCCTCATCCAGATAGGTGGGAATGCCCTGCTCGAGAATGCACCGCAGGTCATCCTCGGCGATTTGATTCCCGGTGGGGTTATTGGGTGAACAGATGAAAATCAACTTGGTGCGCGGGTTGATCGCCTTAAGGATAGCCTCAATATCCCAATAGAAATCGGGCGTCATGGGCAGCAGTAGCGGCACACCCCCAGCGATGCGAGTGCGGGTCTCATACATGGCGAAGGTTGGCACCGGGATAATGACCTCCTCACCCGGGGCCACAAAGGTATGAATGACAAAGTCAATCACATCGGTCGAGCCGTTGCCTAAAACCACGTTCTCAGCGCTCAATCCCGACATCTCCCCCAACTTTTGGCGCAACTGGGGCCCCGAACCGGGGTAAAGATTACCCAATTTCCCGGCTTCTAACAAGGCTTCCAGCACCTTGTGTGAGGGCGGGAGCAGGTTTTCATTGGACATTAGGCGCACCACACCTGGATGTTCCCAGGCAAAATCCATGTGCTTGGCACTGTAAGGCTCTGACTGCCTGACCCAAGGCACGATAAAATCCTCAACTGCTTTCACGGTCTCTCTCCTGCGGGGTAAGAATTAGCGATGCATGAGTTCTTCAACGTCTTTATACCACTTCACCCGTTCGCCAATTTTGCTGCGCAATTTCCAGCGTGCCGTCTTAGGCTGGGCGGCGATGCGGGCTTGTAATTGGTGAATCCGTTCTCGCACCACCTGCCGATCTTCGGCGCTGAGTCTGTTATAGCCATCTAACATCTCATCCAGGAGATGTAGATTGTTCGTCACAGTGCGCCAAAAGCCCCAATCGTTAGCCAGAAGGCGGGCTATGATCGCCCCGTTTATGGTCTCCTGGTCTGTGTCTCCAATCGGATGCTCTCGCAGGAGCATGATGGTGTCCACCAGGTCCTTCTCGTTGATTTTGACGATTTGCAACTTCTCTAGGAGCAGTTCGGCTAAGGGCAGAGTTAATGTCTCCACCTCTAGCCGACCAACGAAGGGGACGGGATGACAGAAATCCAGTCGGTTGAAGAAGATGTCAATATGTCGTCCGTAAAGCGGGTCGTGAAAGAGCAAGCGCGTCTCGCCAAATAATTGGGTTACTGTCTTATCTTCCTTGTATCCCAACTCGGCAAAGAGGCGCTGAATATCTTGATTGAAACGCGGATAAGAGGCAAAGTCAATATCGGTGAACTTTCTGCCTAGAGCATCCTGAATGTAGCCAAACTGCGGGCAATGGGTGCGAAAAGCCAATGCGCCCACCAGGCGCAGGATGATGTGTTTGTTCTCATCTTGCTTCAGCGCCTCCAAAATGCGCGTGCGTTCTGCGTAGAAATCCTCCAAGATCTCGCCGTACTTTCCCATAATGCCTCGTTTGGTTAATTTTCAACCCGAAATGAGCAAATGACCTTTGACCTTCCCCCCTTCCAGGTTGATAATGGCGGCCTTCATGATGCCTTCCGCATATTCGCTGCCGGCATTGATCGCCAGCGTACGCCCAATCCGCGCGTGTCCTGGCGATTCATGGATGTGACCATGCAAACTGAGCATCGGTTGCACCTTCTCCAGGAAGGCTTTCACTGCGGTGGACCCGGCCGATTTCATCACGACCTGGCCG
>JBBILY010000039.1:0-19755 GCA_037444705.1 Chloroflexota bacterium
GGCCACCTCTTTCTCAATATAACGTCCCAGTCGTTCCTCAACCAGAGAGCGTTCACTGGTGAGTGTGACCACCAAACCAACGAAGAATAATATCAGCGCCAACCCACCCCCAATGACGAGGACCGTCATCATTGAACTCATCTCAACCACCTGGTCGTGGATTAATATCTCCGGCGTTCGCCAATGCCGAAGATAGAGGCGGGCAGGTGGATACCCGCTGCCTCAATTTTATCAATAAACTTCGGACGCAAACCCGTAGGGCGCAGCCGTCCGATAACCTTGCCATCTTCATAGCCACTCTGTTCAAAGACGAAGATGTCGGTCATTGTGATAACATCCCCCTCCATGCCACTGACCTCGGTGATGTTCACTACCTTGCGTGAGCCATCTCGCAACCGCTCCTGGTGAATGATTAAATCTATGGCTGATGCCACTTGCTCTCGGATGGCCCGAACAGGTAGATCCATACCTGCCATAAGAGCCATGGTCTCAATCCGAGCCAGGGTGTCCCGTGGACTGTTCGAGTGAGCGGTCGTCATTGAACCATCATGGCCTGTATTCATGGCCTGCAACATATCCAGAGCAGCCTCGTCGCGAATCTCGCCGACAATAATACGATCAGGGCGCATGCGCAATGCATTAATGACTAACTGACGGATGGTCACTTCACCGCGCCCCTCGATATTCGGTGGGCGAGATTCCAGAGTGACTACATGTTCCTGGCGCAACTGCAATTCGGCCGCGTTCTCAATAGTTATGATACGTTCATCGTTCGGGATGAACTGGGAAAGGATGTTTAACAAAGTGGTCTTACCTGAACCTGTTCCTCCAGAGATCACAATATTAAGTCTAGCCTCCACGCATGCTTTGAGAAATTGCAAAGCCTCTGGTGTGATCGTTCCAAACTGGATCAGTTGTTCGAGGGTAATTGGGTTTTTATAGAACTTTCGGATAGTGATGACGGGTCCCACTAAAGATATGGGTGGGATCACACAATTCACGCGCGAACCGTCCGGCAAACGCGCATCTACATAAGGGCTAGACTCATCAATACGACGTCCTAGCGGCGCTACAATGCGGTCAATGATGCGCATGACATGATCGTCGCTTTCAAAGGTCAAGGGAACACGACTAATTTTACCGTTTCGTTCGATATAGATATTCTTTGCCCCATTCACCATGATTTCAGTTACGCTATCATCCTCAAGCAGGGGCTGCAGGGGGCCAAAGCCCAATATTTCCGCGGCTATCTGCTCAAAAAGACGATGCCGTTCGGGCCGCGAGAGGACAATATTCTCTTCTGCCAGAACCTGCTCAAACAGTTCCTGTATGGTTTTACGGACTTCATTTACTTTTGAAATATCTGTCGAAGGGTCTAATTCCGCCAACAATCGATTCTGGACTCGCGTTTTCAGATCTATATACGTATCCCGCTGAGGGCCAACACCCGGCACCGGAACCCGGCGCGGTGGCACAGTCGTTGGGATTGAACGGTTATCGCCCTCCAGGTTTGAGGTTTGGGCTGAACTGTTCTGTCCCTGTTCAATGCGCTTAAGGAGAGACATAGTGCTTTACTCCTTCTTTTTCGCCTACCTGCCCAGTCGTCCCTTTAATCCCATAACTTTTACCTCTTCACTCTCCGCCTCCGCTAATTCAACCAGGCGTTGTCTCACCGTCTCGGCCAGTGAAAGCATCGCCCGTGCTACAGGTCGAGACTTGTCATCAAGCATGAAAGGTCGCCCGCGGTTGATCGAAGGGATTACCACTCGCTCTTCCAATGGTAAAACCGCCGATATCGGGTGCTTAAAACTCTCACCAATTTTTTCGGGTGTGATTCCAATACGGCGATCATACCGATTCATCACGAAAAGAATGCGCTTTCGATTGATCTTGAGCACCTCTGCCAGATCTAAAAATAAACGTGCATTCTTTATCGAAGGAATGTCCTGATTGGTGACCAGAATCACCAAGTCACTGTTGTCAATCGCAGCCAGAGTGGCATCTGTGAGTATAGAAGAAGTATCTACAACCACATAAGAAAACAGACGTCGTAAATATTGCAATACCTTAGCAAATTGCTCGCCTGAGACATTTTCTGCATATTCCGGTCTGGCAGGGGCTGGCAATATCTTTACACCCGAAGGTCCGTGAGTTACTGCCACCTCTTCGACAATCTCCGGGTCCAATTCTTCGGCGCGCGGCGCTAAATCAACCACACTATTTTTACTCTGTTCGTTTAAAAAGACCGCTACATCTCCAAACTGTAAGTTGCCATCCACCAGAATAGCAGGTGTCTCCTCATTATGCAACGCTACCGCCAGGTTAACTGCCAGGGTCGTACAACCCGTACCGCCTTTCGGGCTATATACCGTGATGATTTTGCCCTGGGTGACCAGTGTAGTCACCCCCGCTAATGGCCCAGTACCACCCGCCACACGTGCTGGAGCTTTTGCTCGCTCTTCGTGGGCCATCTTGCCAGCCCTACGAATAGCCGAAGTCAAATCATCCACAGAGGGGGGCTTGGTAATAAAGTCCCGCGCACCTGCCAGCATCGCCCGGCGCATGTAGTTCGGATCACCCTGGACGGAAAGGATGACGATTTGGGTATAAGGCAGATTGCGGCGGATGGTCTCGGTAGCCGTAATCCCATCCATATCCGGCATGTTAATATCCATCAAGACAACATCCGGCCGCGTCTCCTTGGCAATCTCGATTCCTTCACGCCCTGTGCGTCCAACCCCGACTACTTCGACGTCGTGTTCGAATTGCAATAACTTACGGATATTCTCGCGCGTCTCAGCAATGTCATCAACGATAACCACGCGAATCTTTTCACCAGAGTCCATCCAAAAACTCCACCTATCCTCAAGATGCTATGGCGATGGCGTTGGAATTGCGTCATTAGGTAACACAGGTGGCTTTAACTCTCGCATCGGGGGCTCAATGCCAATGGGGAGTTTTGCCGGTATAGTTATATTGTACTGCTCCAGCAGATATTGTAAAGTCACAGATTCAGTTTGGACTCTGGTATCATCCCCTGCAGAACGCAAGGCGAGAGTCAACTGAGCACCGCTGTAGAGCAATTGCGTCAATGCCACTGCATCTTGGGGGCTGACGATCAGTGTAATCACGTCTGGTGGGGCTGAGGCAGTTGGAACATTCCCCTGCTCACCCTGTGCTGGTTGTGCCTCAGTAGTCTCTGTCTGAGCTTCTTGAGGTTGTACCTGCCCCTCATAAGGGAAATTACCCACATGCAACACGACGACATCTTGTAGCAGATTCTGGCTAACCATACGGGGCCGCTGGCGCTCTTCAGCAGGAATGTGGTAGAAACTTTGACCCAAGAGAGGGTCTTGGGTGACACGCCCTACTACACCATTGCTGCTCACTGCCACTAGTGAGGCGCTCTCAAATTGCGCCCCCGCTTCGCCCGCGCCGGTTTGCGCCCCGCTTCCCGCAATATTGCCTGTACCGGTACCAGGGGCAATGACGCCCACATTGCGATTGGGCAGTTGAGTTTGAAAATCGGGATCTAAATCCACCAACAACATCGTTACAATGACGTTAACATGGTCACCCGGGCGAGGGGCATAAGAAACACTGGAAAGACGGCTGATAGGAATGGACACAGCGACCATCCCGCGGGGAATGGAGAGAGCCGTAACGGAGCCAGTGGTAGATAGTTGTTCCGCCGAATCCACCAACATACCTCGTGTCAGAGGTACGCCTGCTTCCAGATCAAACTTCGCCAGGCGCCCTTCCACATCAGCGATATTGGTAAACATGCCTTCATAAAATAACTCTTGAGGAATGGGCACCATCCCTAAAACTGCACCACTCAAGGCAGTCCCACGCGGTACCTTTTGCGTCACCACAATAATGTTTACAGTATTGATGACAGGTGTGGGGGCGGGCGCACCTGGGCCAACCGTGGATGGATTAAGATAACGTTGCCAGATTACCACAAATGCCACTAAGCCGAGGATAATGATAAATGCCAGGTAGAAGAAAATTCGTCCTCGCCGCATCTTTGCCTCCAATAACCCTTCTGATCGTAAAGTATCCTTTTTTCAATCATAAACGTTCTAGGTAAAAAGTCAAGAAAAAAGCGGTACAAAAGTCCCATCCCGTACAAATTTGTTAGTGTAAACCAGCAAAAAGTCCCCCCATCCTAAAGTATAAAAAGCCCCCTTACGCAGAGCGCAGGGGGCATAAGAAGGAACGAGATGAACCGCTTGTGATCGTTAGATATTAGAAACGATGTTGCTGAAGACATTAGCGACCGCTGGGCCCAGAACCACAAGAATAACGATCACAACAATCGCAATCAAAACAAGAATCAACGCATACTCTACTAGGCCCTGGCCTTTCTCCTTCGGTGCGAACAGCATGATTTTCACCTCCTTTCTGTTTATGAATACCTGACAGCCTCGCCAAGGTTATTTTCATTATAGAGAATCTTTATAAATTTTGCAATAGGCAATTTCTGAAATTTGCCTTGCAATTATGTTATGTACTGTTACGAAATGCTTCACAGGGTATGCGCTGTTGGAATTTGAAAACTTATACGTGTCCCTTTCTCAGGTATGCTACTTATTTCTAAAAAACCACCCAGTTTTTCGACCCTTTCTTTAATTAATCTGATACCCATTCGGCTCCGTTCGTCCAAAATGGCCGTATCAAACCCTTTACCGTTATCATCCACAATAACTTTGATCAGGTTATCTCCAAGGTCCACCTGAACCTTAACCTCGCTCGCCTGACTATGACGCATGGCATTGTTTACCAGTTCCTGTATGGCACGGAAAATCATCACCTCGATGTAAGACTCAAACCTGCGTTCCATCCCGGTCACGGTCAATTGAATCTCCATACCAGAGGGCGGCTTTAGAGCGTCAACAAAGCGCCTGATCGTCGGTACCAGACCCAGATCGTCCAACATCATTGGACGCAGTTCGAAAATGAAATCACGCACTTGCTGAAAGGCGTTGGCTGCTGAGGTTTTTAAATTCGCTAATTCATCACGCGCCTTGGCTTGATCCAAATCAAACAAGCGCAAAGCGATCTCAGTCTGGAGGATGAAATTGGATAATGCCTGGGCAGGCCCGTCATGCATCTGCCGCGAGAGCCGCAAACGTTCCGCTTCCTGCGCTTCAATCATCATCTCAACTGTCTCAACCATAGATTGGGAAACCCGAGGTCGTGTTTCTCGAGGTTTGTTGCCCACAAGCAGTTGGGCTAACCGTTCTAGAAACGCCGCATAACGTTTGAGGTGTTGTTGGTCGCTCTGAAGCTTTTCTAACTGACCTCGCATCACGAACAAACGCTGTTGCGTCTCCAGGGCGGAATCATACGCGATACGGATGTCCGCCCGCGGCAAACTATCAAAATGACCCTGAACCTGCTGTAAATGCGCTGTCACCGAGGCGTTCCTCTGGGCCAGTTTGCCCACTTCCAACTGGCTCTGTTCCAACATTAAACCTATTTCCTCTAGTTCCTTCCTGATTTGTTCTAACTCCCCCTTGACCTCGCCTCGAAGAACATCCCAGACATCAACTTCTTCCTGCATTTCCTCTGTGGTCATCCTGAATTACTCCTGCGATTCGATATTCGCTTGGTGCACTCGCACCCACCCGCGGCGGATGGCATAGATCGCAGCCTGTGTGCGATCTTCCACCCCTAATTTTCTTAATATCGAAGTGATATGGTTTTTCACAGTTTGTTGACTGATGCCAAGCGCCAAGGCAATTTCTTTATTGCTCATGCCATGCGTCAGATATGAAAGGATTTCCATTTCCCTGATTGAGAGCGGTTGATAGGGTTCTGCTTGATCGTGATATGCCCTAGCCGTGGCTTCAATTTGGCTAGATAACCAGTGTTCTAAACCCACGGCATCGAAGACCTGAGTTCCAATAATATACTTGTCGGCTGCAACCCACTGAACGATCTTTATCAGATCTTCGGGCCGCACGTCTTTCGTACAATATGCCGCCGCTCCAGAGCGCATGGCATGGATCTTTTGTTCAGCATCATCGTAAGCCGTCAAAAGGATGACTCGAGTAGGGAGCCTTTCAGTAACCACTTGCCGCGTCAATTGCTGCCCATTCAGTCCGGGGAGGTTAACATCAACGATAGCAACCAGGGGCAGCCTTTCTCGTATAAGTCTTAATCCTTCTTCGCCATTGGCAGCCTGAGCGACAACTGCAAAGTCCGGTTCTAAAGACAGCGCATCTGCTACACCCTGACGGAATAAGGGATGGTCATCTATGATAATAATAGTAATTGCATCCATAGCGCCGTTTTGCCAAGCCTTTAATGGCTGAAAAGAGTATAGCATACCTCTTAAATATGAGCAACATAAGTGGTTTTCGCCTTACTAAATCGTTCGTCCCCCACTTTATGTTTTAGATTTCACCTTTTGGACTACTCTCTTACCGGCTACATCTTACGGCTTATGGGAGGACGATGTTTAAACCCCACTTCGCCGTTACGTGTAACAGGAAATCGCTCCAGATATTTACTCCGAAAGCCCGTAAAAAACCGACGTATGCCTGGTATTCGCATGATCAGGAGCAATAAAACAACCCCACCAAAGAATAACGGTTGGCGAACATCAGATTTCACTAACCAAACGTAATGAATGACCGCCAAAATGCTGGCCAGATAGACCAGGCGATGTAAGCGCTTCCAATTGCGCCCTAGGCGCCTCATCCATCCTCTGGTGGAGGTAAGCGCTAGGGGTAACAGAATCAGACCAGCAGCAAAACCTACCAGCGCAAAGCGCTTTTCGAATATAGCTTCCTGGAGTAAATCCCAATTAAATCCATAATCTACACCCACAAAGATGAAAAAATGTATAACCACGTAAAAAAAGGCATAAAGACCTAACGTGCGCCTTATTTTAAGTATGGATCTGTATCCAAAAATGGTATTGATTGGGGTTACCGCCAGGGAAAGCACTAATAACACTAAGGCCGCCTTGCCCGTGCGGAAAGTTATATCTTGGATGGGATTCGCCGTTAGATTGTCTCGCAGGTAATCCACCACCATCCGAATTATAGGGATCCACGCTCCTAAATGCACCCCCCATTGAAATAGAGACAACTGGAACCGCTTCCTTAGATAATTTCCGACTCTTATCACGTGATTAAAAATTAACCCTCAAATCCATACCTGTATAAAGAGAAGCAACCTCATCGGCATATCCATTAAATAGCAATGTTTCGCGGCGCCTCAGCTCGCCAATGCGCCGTTCGCTTTTTTGAGACCAGCGAGGGTGATCCACATTGGGGTTGACATTGGCATAGAAACCATACTCATCTGGCGCAGCTCTCATCCAGAACGATACAGGCATTTCTTCAACCAGGTCAATCTTGACGATAGATTTTATGCTCTTAAACCCATATTTCCATGGCACAACCAGACGAATAGGTGCCCCATTCTGCGGTAAGAGTTCTTTACCATATAAACCCATGGCTAGAATCGTCAATTCATGCATAGCTTCATCTAATCGCAAGCCCTCTACATAAGGCCAGGGATACCAGCGATCCTTCTGACCAGGCATCTGATTTGGATCGTAAAGTGTTTCAAAGCGGACGAATCGCGCACTCGCCATGGGTTCAACCTCTTGTAACAAGTATTTCAAAGGGAAACCCAACCAAGGTATCACCATAGACCAGGCTTCAACACAACGCAAACGGTAAATACGCTCCTCATAAGTGAATTTGCGGCGGATGTCCTCGATTCCAAAAGTCTTAGGTTTGTTAACTAAGCCCCCCACTTGCACCGTCCATGGTTCTATTTGAAGATTTTTGGATAGAGGCGCAACGGCTTGCTTATCAGGGGAAAATTCATAATAATTATTGTAATTCGTGATTTCTTCGAATGAATTGACCGGATCTCCTAATTCATCATGAAGGAGTTGGCCCTGTTCCGTGGCCTGAGTGGCAGCATCACCTGTGGACAGGCCTTGAGCGTTTTCTTTTTGAGGGCGAATTGAGATACCACAGGCTGCCAGAGCCATCGCCCCCACAGCAACAGCCCCAACCTTCATAAATTGCCGCCGATTCAGGTAGATATGCTCAGGTGTAATTTCAGAAGCAGGTATCTTGATCATGGCAATATCATCCTTTTATCAAGTGTACCATTTATAGATTAATATATTATTACAATTTAGGTACAATATATCGTATATTATGTCTAAAAACCTCCCTCTCGAATACGCACAAGAGGGAGTCCATTTATCTTCGCTCTCTTTATCAAATGTTTAAAATGACAGTGTTTCTTGACTGCTCTGTATCCGATTGCCTCACCAAGCCGGCCTCGGTTACAATGCGTGGCACAATTTCCTCCCAGCCAACTGCCATAATATGTATGCCGTGAATGCCTTGTTTTTGCCGGATGGCTTCGATCAGTTCCAGGGCAATCTGTACCCCCTCTTCTGCCGCACCATCTCCTGCCTTCTCCATACGCTTCAGGATACTCTCTGGAATAAATACCCCTGGGACCTCTTTGTGCATATACTGCGCCATCTTCAGGCTTTTTAGAGGTGTAATCCCAATCAAGATATACACTTTGCCCAATACGTTGCGCCTCTCCAGTTCATTTAACCAAATCTCCAGCCGATCCACATCAAAGACCAGGTTAGTCTGAAAGAATTGAGCACCAGCATTGACTTTCTTTTGTTCACGCAAAGCCTGAAAGCGGGGTTCTGAAGCGAAAGGAGACGCCGCAGCGCCTAAGAAGTATCTCGGTGGGAATTTGATGCTGCGCCCATCCAGATAATGTCCCTCATCGCGCATGCGCCGTAATATCCATAACATCTGAATCGAATCAATGTCTACTACATCCATGCGACCACGAGGATCGGGAGCCATGCGCATACTATCCCCGGAGAGACAAAGAATATTACGAATACCCAAGGCATTTGCTCCGAGGACCTCCGCTTGTAAGCCAGTGCGCGTACGGTCGCGCGCCGCGATTTGCATAACTGCCTCCACCCCTTGTTGCACAGCCAGAGCGCTGCAAGCCCAACTGCTCATCCTGGGAGTGGCCGAGGGATTATCCGTAAAATTAACGGCGGCAACATATGGTTTGACAGTTTGGATGTTTTCACAAAGTTTTTTCGTGGAAACCGTTAATGGTGGAGCCACTTCACAGGTAACCACGAATTCACCCGCTCTCAAGCGACGCTCTAATTCGGAAACAGGCTCAATGTAGGCAGGCGGATGATACTCAGCGTCGCCCTGCCACCAATCGGGTTGGCGAATCGGACGAAAGACAGAATCCCAAACCCGAGCGCGCGTTGAGGGATTGCGGGAGATTAACCCCGTGAAAAATGTTTTCACCCCAACTCTGCGCACTTGCTGAACCACATCTCCCCACGTTTCCGTCCCTACCTTTCCCCAATCCAGAGGCGGCAATACCTCCAACAATTTCTCTTCTCGCCCTAAGGCAAAGGCCCGCTCATAAATCTTATACCAGATACATGGGCGAGTTTCATCCACATAACAATGTTCGGGCGTTGAGCCTCCACACGGACCATTCCGTAACCCTTTTGGACACTCCATGGGGCAGATGAAAGCCGTCTCTTGTAGAAGACAGTTGCCACACATCCGGCAGCCAAACAATGGCCCTTTTATGGCGCGTTCAATAGACGCCAGAAGGCGACGCCCCAAGGGTTCGCGCTTAAAGGGTAAAAATGGTGGCTGCCAGCGACGACCTGGTGTAAAGATCGGCATTATGAACCTCCAGAGTATCCCTAGCTTTCGTACCAGGGGAATGTGATACTGGCCACTCGCATATCTTAGAATGAGGATTACACTACTGCCGTTTGCCCTAAGTAGGCATCCGCATAGATGACTTTGTTTAGGAGGATCTGCACTGTCTTCCAGATCGCCACCTGCTCTGGATCGTTCATATCCACATCTTCGATGCTCGGTTCTTCCATGGCGGCGATGCGATCGGCGATTTTAAGATACAGACGGCCAACAGGTGTGGAATCATCCCGCTGTTCGATGATGCGGATCGTCTCTTTCAGTTTCTCGTCCAGGGGGTTGGCGATCATCATGCGTAAGCCCACGCCCATTAACATCGCACAATAGGTGCGGTTAATTAACGGACGAATCGGACCAGGCACCGAGTTCGAGACGTTAGATAAACCCACAGAAATCGTCAGGGGAGGATCCCAGGCAACTTGCAGCATACGGATGGCTTCAATCAGTTGAGGACAATACTCCTGGCAACCCGACACGGTCAACACGAGAGGATCAATGATTAAATCCTGGATAGGGAAATCAATCTCCAGCATGCGAGGAATAAGGATTTCCAAGGCAATGTTCACCCGCTCTTCAGCAGCGACCGGTATGCCCTTCGAGCCCATGGTGAGGGCGATCAGGCGCGTGTTATATTGCTTCGCTAAGAGTGGCACCTTCTCTAAGCGCTCTGGCTCAGCAGAGGTGGAGTTAATAATTGGTTGGGCTTTGGTGACTTTCTTCAAGCCTGCCTCGATGCCTTGAAGATTGGTGCTATCAAAGCAGAGAGGCACGTCAACCACAGCCTCGACCGTTTCCACAATCCAGGGAAAAACTTCTTCCCAATCCTTTTTGCGCGGCCCCAGGTTCAAGTCCAGGGCTTGAGCGCCAGCCTCAACTTGTTTGACGGCCAATTCCTGGAAAAACTTAGCGTCTTTGTTTGCCAGGGCTTCTTTCACTCTTTCAGAAATAATGTGGATATTCTCACCTATGATGTACATGGTTCTATCTCCATTTGTGAAATAGCCTGATACGCATTCCTCACTCTACGCTCAGGTCTTGCCCATCGCAGCCTCAACGGAGGGGAATCTAGAAAAATCTGTATGGGGCAAGAACAGAGCAGACATGAAAGCATCATAAAAAGTATTATCGGCAGAGAGTTCAATATAGGTCATCCTCTGCGCAATCTCTTTAATCTGCTGGCGTGCTTCTTTATCTAACAGGGCGTAATAGGCGCCTCGCACTGAGGTGTTTCCCAAGAATTGAAAACGCTCCCAGGGCATGTCTGGAAGCAGGCCAATTTGCACCGCTTTTTCGACGTTGATATATTTCCCAAACGCACCCCCAATTAAGATCTGTTCCACAGCCTCTAAAGGGATGCCAACGCTATCTGCCAGAACTGTAAATCCGGCATAGATCGCCGCCTTAGCCCGTAGCAAGTTATCAATATCTACCCGTGTGATGACGATATCCCGCCCATCGGCCGAATCCTGCCCCCAGACCACAACATATTCCATCCCATGCTCGCCCTCACGGATGCGGGCAGTATTCAACTGAGCATTCAGGTTGCCCGCCTTATCTATGATCCCGGTTAGAAACATCTCCGCCAGCAATGAGATCAACCCACTACCGCACAACCCCCGTGGTTTTACCCCTCCAATCACGCGATAGGTCGGCTCATAAGTCGTGCCATTTATCCACACCTCTTCAATAGCACCTTTGGTGGCGCGCATCCCGAATAAAACCCCTGCCCCTTCAAAAGCCGGGCCCGCAGAGCAGGCGCATGTCACCAGCCACTCCCGGTTTCCTAAGACAGTCTCCCCATTTGTGCCCACATCCAAGAAAAGCGTTAACTTATCTGTGTTATGCATGCCAGAGGCATAAACACCAGCGCTGATATCTGCCCCCACATAACTGGCTACACCTGGCAGGCAATCCACAGTGCCCTCAGGGTTGATGTGAATGCCAACCTCACGCGCAGGGAGCGTGGGGACGTGGTTGACAGCCGTAACGAATGGGGCCAGGCGAATGCTGGTAGCCGGAATTCCAAGGAATAGGTGGATCATGGTGCTGTTGCCAGCCACAGTTGCCTTAACAATTTGATCTGGGCGCGCCAGGGTGCGTTTACATGCCACCTCAATCAAAGAATTAATCGTCTCTAGCACTAACTGGCGCAAATGGTCGCCGCCACCGTTCTTGCTGGCATATATAATGCGAGAAATCACGTCCTCACCACGCGCAATCTGTCCATTGTACTCAGCAACTTGTGCCTTGACCTGCCCGGTGATCAGGTCTACTAACCAGAGGCTTACCGTGGTGGTGCCAATATCTATGGCTACCCCCCAGAGGGGTTCGTCAGGTGAAACGTGGCCTGGAAGCAAATCAATCAATCGCGCCGGACAGCCAGGGCAATCCCAAGCCTGAGAATCCAATATAGCCGTGACCTGCCATTCGCCTTCACGCAAAACTGAACCAATACGGCGCAACAGCGCTAAAGAGACACTAACTTCACCCACGCCGGCTTGTTGGCGTAGAGCCATTTGCAGGCGGCTCCAATCATCGGTCTGATCATCCATGCTGGGAGGATTGAGGCTCAAGGTCACCCGACGGATGGTCTGAACTCGATACGGATCGTAATCCGCTGGGACTGTCACTTCCGCCACGGTGCGATCAGTGGTCAGACGGCGTTCTATCTTCTCTTGTGGAGGCACAACGACCCTTACGTCCCCTTCTACAACGGTCTGGCATGCCAAGGCGTAACCCTGAGCCATATCTTCTGCAGATAGGCGCAGCGTGCTGCGGCGGCGCACGGCGCCAGAAACGACCTGAACCGTGCACCGCCCACAGCGTCCCTGCCCTCCACAAGGTTGGGTGATTTCTACTCCCGCCAGGCGTGCCGCCTCGGACAATAAGGTGCCCGTGGGAACACGCACCGGTTGAGAACCAATATCGAATGTAACCAGATGCTCAGCCATGCATACCTACAAAATCACTTCCAAAATACTTTCATCTACCCGTTAATTCAAAGCCTGTTTATAGAACTTCGGAATATCCACGGCTTCGCGTGGACCAACCCGAATCTCCCAATCAGGTAACTCACCCTCTAACTCCCCAGAGAGCACTGCCACATGGCCCGGAATGACAAGGCGCTTTCGGCTGACCTTGTCGCCCACGCTGAATGTGCGCACCGCTTTGGCAATGCGTTCTGCATCAAATTTGCCCGCAGCCCAGGCAGTGAGCACGCTCATCCCCTCTGCGTCTGTCACAACCAGCCATGCTGGTAAGCCCGAGCCCTCGACCTCGTTGGCCACACTGAAATAGGTAATGCTGAAATTCGTGGTCACTAAAACCGGATCTTGAGGACCAGGCGCATTAATTTCATACAACCCAGGCTGAACCTGAATGGGCTTCTGCGGATCCGTATAAATATTTTGACGCAGAACTAATAGGGGGTAAACCAACTCTGGGGCAAACTCTTCTAAGACAATAAATCCAGCGTATTTGGACACAGCCTGAGCCGCTTGTGCTGGTGTGGACGCAAAAGCGATCGTAGGATAACCCAATGGGCGGAAATTCTTCTTCAGCGCCAGACGCCTTATCTGGGTATTCAGGGTTAACGAGGCACTCAACCCTGGGGCAGCAGGATGCAGCACCAGATCTTCGATCCCCTTGCCCTTAATTTTTTCGGTCAAATCAGCCAGACCTTCCAGACTATCGGCAATCACTGCCAGGGCCGCCTTAGATTGTTTGGCCAGGTCGGCCATCGCCTCCCAATTGCTGGCATCGGCACCATAAATCAGAGGGGTTTCTCCATCAACCGCTCGCAAGCCGGCAGCTATTACTGCCGGGTCGCTGCTAATTAGGATTAAAGGACGACTGCTGACCTCACGAACCCCGCTTACCAAATTGGCAAACTTTGTAGCATCACTGCTTGGCGCTTCGATTGCCAGGCCATCTACAGTGAGATCAATGCCCACATAATTCACGGAATACTTATCAATCCTGGAGACTTCGTCCTTAATCTCCTCTGGATGGCGGTCATCCCGAATCTTGATAAACACTCCGGGCTTGTTATAGAAGGTCTTTTCGTGCCGATATAGGACGACCTCGTTGCCCGCCTTCACCTCAAAACCATCTGACTTGAGCGTCACCAAACGGATCGGAGGCGCGGCAGATTCGGCTAACAGCGCTTTGGACTCTTCGCTGACATATGGGCATGCGGAAAGTTCTACCTGTTTGGCTGCCAGTTTCATGGCAAAAGCCAGGCATGTGGGGAAGCCACATTCCTTGCAGTTTGTTTGCGGTAACAATTTGTAAATCTGAATGCCTGAAAGGGCCATAGATTAATCTCCTCTTTCTAGGTTAGAAAGGCTCTATGCAACCTGGGGTACCGCCATCAGTTCATCAATGGCCGCCTTAACCTGCTTCACCGATTCGGGGTGGCGCAGCACGACAATGTCCGCGCCAGATTCGAGCAAGGTGACGGCTGTCAGCACCTCCCAATTGATCGCGCGCTTCAACCAGTCACCCCAGGCCTGCGGTACACCCTCACCCACCTTGGCTTCTTTCGTTTTCCAGGCTTCGAACCCAGGGTGCACGATCATCGGCAATTGGGTCATACTATCCCCCTGTAAAGCAGCCAAGCGCAAGCGTTCCATCACAGAAAAGCCATACTCAATCCCATAGCCCAGTGCCCCGGTAGTGGGATCCATCAAGATACGATCCAGGGGCAATCCCATATCGGTGATCAGAATATTCAGTTGTTTAGCCAGATTAACATCCATTGGGGTGCGCGCCACCACCAGGTGTTCGTTCGCCATGGCTGTGGCAACGATAGTCCGGTAGTTCTTATCCTCGCAAAGTCCCAATGCCAGACGCTCACCTTTGGTCGCTTCCGAAACAGCCACCAACAAGGCATTATCTAACTCGGCCTGACCTGGGCCAAGGACAATTAGCGGTAGCCCCGTAGCCTCCAGTACTGCTTTGACTACGGTAACGGCTCTTTCAGGGGTGTTGGGATTGCCCTCAGGGTCGGTCAGGCTCAGCATTAATTCGATTACATCTGCACCGGCGGCTTCGGCGGCTTTGGCCCATTTGGCAGCATCGTCTACCACATCCTTCCAGGTCTCTAGAAGTAGTGGAGACCAATCATCCGGACGACGATCCCGGATTTCGATGGCGACCACGGGACGATTGGGCATATCGCTCTCAAAATGCATGAACGGCATCGCCCTCTCTCCGCCTATCGTGACGGTTCGTGCGCGGCTTCCACCTTCCGCCCGCGTTGCACCTAGGGTAACCGTACGCACTGATCCTGGCCATTTGTCCACAGGTATCTCAATAGGCATGGACTTCACTCCTGTTCATTAATTTTAGGATTTACAGTGGAAACATTTTTACAGCGCTTAGCCTCGCGCCGCTGAAGATATAATTGTATCGGCGATTGACGGCTAGCGTAGATTCCCAAATCCTTAAGGTCGTCGGCACTTCTGGCCGCCATATGTCTCAGGAAATGGCGATAGGAGATATAGGCTGCTGGATATTCTACTCCACCTGCATGGTGCATCAGAAAAAGGGCGCGCACCTTCAAGTCCAGCATGATCTGTGCCGCAGTGGCGAGAGGAATATCTGGTGGGATCTGAGGCACCCCTTCCCGCATCACGTCGCGCGCAGTCAGGTGATGATAGTCACCCATGGTATATGCCCGCACCATTTCATCTTGTCCAACCACTCCCAACGCATGTCCATCCTCTAAAACAACCACAGCCTCTAACCCTTTTTGGATGAAGAGGTACGCCAGTTCCTCAATGGAGGTATCGGGGGCGCAAGTTTCCACACCCACACTCATCAGATCGCGGACTAAAACAGGCGCGACAACCTCTGTCATCAGGTCACCTCTCAAGATCAGGGATGGGGGTTAGCCCCATCCCTGTCAGGCTTCCTGCCTCAGAAGATTGGCTCCATCACCAACGCTGGATGATTATGTTCCTCCAACCAGGCCAGCAGTTCCTCCACGGTGGTCACATGGCGTTCGTCGGCGATCTTCTCAATCAGATCAGGATCACCTTCGCGCTCTGCGACAGCCTTTAATTCATCGGCCATGGTCTGTTTGAGGATACTACTCATCCACACAACACGTTTAAAACCACCATCGGCCGAGATAAACTTCGGACTAAGTAAATAATACTTCCCCACTCCCATTACGCCTGGGGTTTGCAAACCGCCTCCTGCAATGCCTGCCAATGTGCTGAAGGTCATGCCAGCCGGGGTCATACTCGTATCCTCGCGACTTACGACCATCACGCCATTGGCTTCAGGGATCAACATGACGATGCATTCAAAGCAACCACAGGCGGTCATCGGATTTTCCATGATCGAGTACATCGCTACTTGCTCGATGACCCCATGAGATCCGATTTTGGCATATTCATTGGTGCCTTCCCAATAACCCTTAATCGGATCCAGGCATTTACCCAGTTTGATAGGCTGGTTTGGTCCGGTGGGATTAATATTATAAGATGCCTTGCAGTCTAACCAGTTATATGCACCGCAAAGCCCTAGACGTTGCGGGCTGACGATGCATACATGATTAGGGGCGAAGGATTGGCACAGCGTGCAGGAGTAGAATTCGTCCACGCGCTCGTCCGTCAGGTCAGCCAGGCGTTTGTTGCGCCGATCATAAGCCTGCCGCGCCTTGGCCAACCACTCGCTAATCATTTGGGGTTCGGTATAGATGGTGACCTGCACCTTGTCTACGATTGCGCCGAAGTCGTGGTGAAAACGGGCATGCAGGATTTTCCCAAAGTGCTCCAGATTAAAACCTTTCTCTGCCGCGGCGTTGGAGATGCGAATCCAGGCTATATCACGTTGTCCAATGTGCTGGATACCCGAGGCGCCGTTGATGAAGTAGTGAATCTGGCGCTCCAACACTGGCTCGAAATCCTCTTGCATTTGTCGCCCGGCGACCTTGACCACAATCCCCATATCCATATTGCCCTGCGGGGGGATATCCTCAAAGCCTGGGCCGACCACTTCGATCTTGCCATCAACGACCTCATCCAGCGGCGCCATATAAAGGTATTCGAAGCAGCGAGAATATTTACCGCCAAACTCAATCCGCATATCCGCTTTGCGCCCCACTTCGCCTTCAAAGGCTGAACCATAAGGCACTGGCACAGGCACATCCGCGACTTTTACCTTGACGCCGCGCACCTCGATGCATTTCTGCACTAATCGTTCGGCCCGCTCCAGATCGTCCTTGCCCTCAATTTCGTCAAAGGGCATACTGACTACATGCTCATAGCGGGTTATACCCGTGGGTAGGATTTCTGGGATCACGGTATCGGCGATGACCGGAAAGCCAAAGTTGATAGCACCCGCTGCGGCCGCATATTTCAAGTCATCCACCTCACCCAGAGCCAGCACGAACGCAAACACGCGCTCGCGGTTGTAAAGCAGAATCTCGCGTGCCTGTCCAGGTTTCAACCCCCCGAAGGTAAGCGCTGAGCGAGTGGCAAATCCCAGAGCATAGATCGCACTGATGGTGTCTGTACCAAAAGGCACTGTGTAGGTATCGTAACCCAGTTCAACCCCTTCCTCAATTAACTGGTGAATGATGCTACGTCCATTGACATTGCCCGAGAGAAAACATAAGATGTTGCGCCGTTGCAGTTCACGGACGATCTTTACCGCCACTTCGTTGGACTTAGCCGCCCCCACAATGGCAGCGAAGCCTGGCATACGACCATCCACTAACTGAATACCCCATGAGCGCAGACGTATATCATCAATGGGGCCATTAAGATAGCCCTCCAGACCCCCTCCCGTCCCCGCTTCTGGACTGGTGAAGGAAGTGCCTCCCGCCAGTCGAAAACCTGGCATGGGTTCTGGTTGCAATCCATAGACAAAACGAACGGCTTCGATGGCTTCGGCTGCCAACAAGGTCGCCATCCCACAGTCCAGGGTCTCCCCCAGATAGGGTGTCCAATGTTGTCCAGAGGGTAGAGGATGAAGCAAACGACGAGCGTGTTCCAATACCGGACGAAGTTGCCCTAAGGTTTCAACAGCAATGCCTGTCATACCATAAATAACTGGTAAATAGTAGGCAGTATTCGGAAAGGCAACCGGGGTGTCAGGCCCTTTCTCTTTCAGGGCTTTAGCGGGCATCAACTCGGCTTCGGAGACCAGGGCGTTTGCCCCTCTTATGGCGCGAGTAGCAATGTATCGAGACATTTTTCCTCCGTGCTTCTCAATCCTGTAGGGTGGGCACTTTAGCCGTGGCCATCCCATAGAGGGCAGCCTTGCGTTCGGGAAGCGGTAATGTTTCCAATTGCAGCACTCGCCAATCGCCACTGCGGCCAAAGCGAGATGGATCATAGGCTGGCAAACCTAAGGCGGCGCGCTTCTTGTCTATATGCTCCAATGTCCTGCGGATGATCTCATCCGGATCTTGGATAAACTCAAGTTTGCCACCATAGAGTTCCTCCCAACCCTGACTGATGTAGCGCAAGACCAGGTCGCTATCAGATACCCTGTCTGGCATACCGCTGATGGGGTTTGCCCCTCCGAATATGACATAAACTCCGGAAGCCACGCAATATGTGGCGATCGCCAGCGCCTTCTCGCTCATCCATTCGGGCGCTAATCCCACCGCAGGGATTTGGTCTATATCGTCACCTAACCCACCTTCTTCCACCATTTGGGTTAATACGGTCAATATGCGGCTGTTATCCACGCAGGAGCCCATATGCAAGACCGGTGGTATACCCACGGTCTCACATATCTCTCGCAGTCCAGGACCAACCTTGTCTAACCCGGCTTCACTGACCAGAAGGCCATATTTGGCCGAAGCAAGGGCGCTACAACCGGTATCCACAATCAATACATCCTGTTTGAGTAACTCTGAAGCGATGTAGGTATGCAGATAGTCCTGCGTGGTGCGTGGATTATTGCATCCCACCATAGCTGCCACACCGCGTATACGCCCGGCCATGATGGCATCATTCAGCGGGCGGAAAGAGGCGCGGTAAGAACCGCCTAACATATAGTTGATATATTCATGCGAGAAGCCTGGAGTGAGTTCGGATTTTGCTTGAGGAATATATGTAGCGCGGCGATTCTTGTAGTTATCAATAGCCGTGCGCAGGATTTGCTTAGCAATGGTCAAGGCGCGGTGTTCATCAAACTCAATGTGAACAGCATCCTTAATCCTGACTTTGGGTGAAGTGGTGATAATCAGGGTATGGAAGTTGCGCGCCAAATCCACCAACGCCTGCATGATGCACTGCACATCAACGATCATGGCTTCCACCGCACCCGTCAAGATAGCTAATTCCTGATGGAGAAAATTACCTGCGGCGGGAATGCCCTGTCGGATCAGAATTTCGTTGGCTGTGCAGCAAATCCCAGCCAGATTTACCCCTTTTGCACCTGCGGCTTTTGCGTATTCAATGATTTCCGGATCCTGAGAGGCTGCCACAATCATCTGACTGAGGGTTGGCTCATGGCCATGCACCACAACATTGACCATATCCTCTTTCAGCACGCCCAGGTTAGCCTGACCCAGGATGGGTGTAGGGGTGCCGAAGAGGATGTCTGAAACATCTGTAGCCATCATCGAGCCACCCCAACCATCGGAAATGGCAACGCGCACCGCATGTTTCAACAAATGGGTGGCGTCCTGATCATCTCCGATGTGGGTGCGATGTAACGCCTCCACGACCTCGCGATCGATCCCACGCGGGATAACACCCCGTTCCTCCCATAACTTCTGCCGCTTCTTGGGAGCGCGGATAACAGGCGCCACCTTCCCATTCTGCTGCCCAAACTGGGCAATGTATAAATCAGCCAGATCATTGGCAATCTCTCGAGGGGAACGCTTTTCGATTGGGATTCCATATTTCGAGGCTACAATGCGCAACTTGGCCACATCGCGAATCACATAGCCCTCTGCCTCACCATGAGCAACTGCTTTGAGTGTGAAAGCCATATCGCGCCCATGGTC
>JBBILY010000040.1:0-6887 GCA_037444705.1 Chloroflexota bacterium
GGCATGTTTCAAGCCTAAACGTGCCCCCACAGTCATCACCTAGAGAGCAAAGGACTCTGGATAGGGGCATTCAGGAGTTTGGTCGCGACGCAGAATATCATTTGTTTGATGTGAATTTAACCAGTGATGAAAGGGTTAGCGAGTTATTACGGGTGCTCCAGGGATTGAGCGTGACTCTGAATGGGGATTCTGGTGCTTAGATTGTTGTTTGGTCTTCGAGAACCGATAGTTTTATTTGTAATGGATTGAGTAGCAAAAGCGAACTCGTCCCAACGCCCGGCAAGGTAGAGGGTGGGTTCGTGTCATACTGTGGGGGATTATCACCGGCATAGGCGAATCTATGTCGGAAGGGCGGAGCATGCCCGATAAATAGCCAATAACATTAGCGTATTTATGTTTGAAATATTGCGCCTTTACTTGAGCCGTCAGGCGTCTAACTTCTTCCGTTATATTCTAGAGCAAACCCTGTATGGGTTGTTTGGGTGGATACCGTCGCTCTTGGGGATTGGAATTCGCGGGCTTGTCTATCGTCTGATCCTGCATATGGATGGTTGGGCGGCTATCGAAAATGGTGTGCGGCTAAGGTTTGCCGACAATATCCGTCTTGGACAAAGGGTTTACCTGGATCACGGGGTTTATCTGCATGCCACCCCTGGGGGAATTGAAATTGGGGCGGGCAGTATCGTCATGCATGGGGCAATTCTGCATGTCTATAACTTTCGCGATCTGCCCAGGGCGGGAATAAAAATCGGCAAGGATAGTTTAATTGGAGAATATTGTGTTATCCGAGGGCAGGGGGGTGTGCAGATTGGTGATCGGGTTTATACCTCGCCCTTTAGTCAGATTATCGCGGTTAATCATGTATTTGAGGATCCCTCGCGGCCATTCGTTGAACAAGGGATCACTGCTGAAGGGATTGTCATCGAAGATGACGTTTGGATTGGAGCGGGAGCAATCATCACTGATGGTGTGCGCATAGGTAAAGGGGCAGTGGTGGCTGCGGGAGCGGTTGTTACCCGAGATGTACCGCCTCATACCGTGGTAGCAGGTGTGCCGGCAAAGCCCATTCGAGTGATCTCTGGCGTCCCGGACTCTAACCTCGGCAAGATTATTTATTGAAACATCATAGCATGAGGTAAAAACCCAAATGACGACATTATCCGTAATTATTCCAGCCTACAACGAAGAAAAAGGGATCGTTCAGATCGTTCAGCGAGTGCTCGCTATCCGAGAGCCATTGGCGCGAGCCGGGATACACGATTTGGAAGTCATAGTGGTGGATGATGGTTCCCGCGATAGGACAGCCGAAATTGTAGCGGGGATGAATGGAGTAAATCTAATACGTCACCGTGTCAACCGTGGGTATGGGGCTGCTCTAAAAACGGGTTTTGCTAAGGCGCGGGGCGAGTTAATTGGTTTCCTTGATGCAGATGGCACTTATCCACCTGAGTTCTTCCCGCGTATGTGCGAAGAGGCGTTGAATGGCTGTGAACTGGTGATTGGTTCGCGCATGGCAGGTTCCGAGAGCAAGATGCCGCTAACGCGTAGAATTGGCAACCTTTTCTTTGCCACACTCCTCACCTTGATGGGACGTCAACGCGTCTCAGATAGCGCCAGTGGCATGCGCGTTTTTCGTCGGGAAATATTGGAACGGATTTATCCCCTGCCTGACGGGCTAAATCTGACGCCTGTTATGAGCACGCGCGCCATCCACGAGGGTATCCGTATGGCTGAGGTGCCGATCCCCTACAGCGAACGTGTCGGGCGATCAAAGTTGAGTGTGTTTCGTGATGGCTCAATCTTTTTACAGTCCATGATCTGGACAGTGCTTACTTATAATCCCGTGCGTATCCTGGGTATGATTGGACTGGGTGGGGTGAGTGTGGCAATCCTGGTAGGGCTGGGTCTGGTCGTGGCTCGTCTGAGCGGTATAACCCGCCTGGGACCCTGGGGGGTAGCCGCATTATTTGGGGCGTTGGTATCTGGAGTGATTGGGGTGAGTGTTTTTGCTCTAGGTACAACCTTCAATTATTTAGTTTCGCTGTTTTATAAACGCCCAATCCGACAAGGGCTCTTTGGAACCCCGCTTTTTTCCACGCCTCTGGAACACCATTTTGGGTGGATGGGGTTGATTGTCGTAGGTTTGGGTTTGTTGCTGGGCTCAGTTAGCCTGGTGCTGGGGCTGAAAGGCTGGGAGATTGCGAGGTTGTGGTTGTACCTGCATGGCAGTGCCTCGCTCATTCTCGTCGGAGTACAATTGATCATCTATTGGATTTTGATGCGGGTGCTCGAAGAATTGAACCGCCGCGATGAATTGATCCAGAATGATTTAGGGATAAGGGCAGAGGACACGGAATCGTCTAAATCGAGCAGGATTTTGTGGGAACATCTCGGATAATGGTTTTTGCTTTTATGAAATAAGGAGGGAAGATGAACCAGATTAAGGTGGGCGTTATTGGCCTGGGAAGGATGGGACAACAGCATTGTCGAGTTTACTCGACCCTGAGGCGTGCACAGTTGGTTGGTGTGCATGATATTGATCCTGAACTTGGGGAAGTGGTTGCAAAGCGGTTGGATGTCCCATATTATCCAAGGGTCGAGGAACTTTTGGAAGAGGTGGATGCGGTCAGTCTGGTGACCCCAACGCCAACCCATCATGAACTGTCAAAAATGATCCTGGATTACGGCGTCCATTTGTTGGTGGAAAAGCCGATTACCGAGACTCTGGAGCAGGCAGAAGAATTAACCCAACATGCCGAGAGAAGCAATTTAGTTGTACAGGTAGGCCACATAGAGCGCTTTAACCCTGCTTATATCGAAATGAAGAACGTTTTAGAGGATTTAACCCCATTGGCAATTAATTTTCGCCGCTTAAGCGCCTACGCCGGTAGCAATACCGATGTAAACGTGGTCCTCGACTTGATGATCCATGATACCGATCTCGTCCTTGACCTGGTGGGTGAGGAGCCAGTGGAAGTTATCGCCTATGGGCTAACTGCCTTGGGAAACGCTGTGGATCATGTAAATGTACAACTCACTTTCCCGTCAGGGCCCATGGTCTCGATGACCGCCTCGAGGGTGACTGAGCAGAAAGTGCGTTCGATTGAGGTTACCGCTTGGGAAGCCTATGTCGAGACGGATCTGTTGCATAAAACCATAGATGTACACCGCCGCACGATTGGTCAGTATCTCAATCACAGTAAGCGCGGAGTTAAATATCGGCAGGAGAGCATTCTGGAACGCATTGTCGTCCCAATCGTTGAACCCCTATATGCTGAATTACAGCATTTCATTGATTGTGTAGCCGAGAGACGTACACCGATAGTCACACCCCGAGATGGGTTGAGAGCCCTACGATTGGCGTCACAAATATGTGAGGCTGCGCAGAAGCGCATGCTATTTGCCAAGAAGGCTGCGGCACTTGTGACCCCCTAAGGGTGCCCCCATAGAGAGTTTGGAGTCAACTTCCATGGACCTTTCTATCATCATCCCCTGTTACAACGAGGCGGATAGTTTGCCTTTACTTAAGCAGCAAATCGTCCCAGTGCTGGAACGGCTCAGCCGGCAATACTCTATTGAGTTAATTTTTGTAGACGATGGTAGTACAGATGCAACTTGGGACCTCTTGCAAGAGATCTTTGGGGGACAATTATCTTTCCCTGCCAGTGTGGTCTTAGAACGCCATCCATTTAACAAGGGGTTAGGCGCTGCCCTGCGGACAGGCTTCTCTCTGGCTCAGGGGGAGATTGCTATCACTACGGATAGTGATGGGACCTATCGTTTTGATGAAATTCCTTCCTTGCTCGAATGTCTCACTCCGGACGTGGATTTAGTCACAGGCTCACCCTATCATCCTGGGGGAAAGGTGGTAGGCGTACCTGCTTATCGCCTGATCCTTAGTAGGGGTTCATCATTAATTTATCGCGCCTTAGTAAACTGGGAGATTCATACCTATACCTCCCTGTTTAGGGCTTACCGCCGCAGGATTTACAAACATGTACCCTTTACCTCGGATGGGTTTTTGGCGGGGACGGAATTGCTGGTCAATAGCATACTCTTAGGTTATCGCGTCAGGGAATATCCAGCGGTGCTTACCTCGCGTGTTACTGGTGTGTCAAAGGCAAAGGTTATTAGAACAATTCTGGCACACTTGAGATACCAGGTGCAGATCCTTTTCCATCGCCTTGGGATGCGTTCCATCCCTTATCTACGTGCGTTTCGTGGGGTACGGTAACCGATGAAGATCGTTTCGATTGTGGGGGCTCGTCCTGAGTTCATTCAAGCGAAGCCGGTCAGTCAGGCGCTACGTGGTCGTCATCGCGAAATCCTGGTTCACACAGGGCAGCACTATGATTACCAGATGTCACAGGCCTTCTTTGAAGAACTGGAGTTGCCGAAGCCTGACTATAACCTGGGTGTGGGCTCTGCATCCCATGGAAGGCAAACGGCAGAGATGCTTAATCGCATAGAAGAGGTGTTGATCGCTGAAAGGCCAGATCTGGTTATCGTGCGCGGCGATACGAACTCAACCCTGGCTGGGGCACTCGCGGCTGTCAAACTGCATATTCCCTGCGCTCATATCGAGGCCGGTGAACGTAGTTTTGACCGGCGAATGCCAGAAGAGGTCAATCGTTTGCTTGCCGATCGGATTGCCGACTTACATTTTTGCGCAAGCCAAACGGCGGTGCGCAACCTGGCTGAAGAAGGGATTCGGGCGAGAGTTTACTGGGTTGGGGATGTGATGTTAGATGTGATGCTCTCTTATCGAGAGATCGCTCGAAGCCGTTCGGATATCTTGGGTAAACTCGGATTAGCCCCAAAGCAATATGCGCTTGTTACCGTTCATCGGGCGGGGACAACGGACAATCCTCAACAACTTAATAACCTTGTCAACGCCCTAAATAAGGTACCTGAAGTTATTGTATTCCCTATTCATCCCCGCACGCGAAAAGCGTTACAAGGGATTGGAGCAACCTTCAAGGAACACATCCTGGCGATCGAGCCTGTGGGTTACCTGGATATGATCCAACTGGAAGTAAACGCTCGCATGATCGCTACCGACTCCGGCGGGGTTCAACGCGAGGCTTATTTCCTGCAGGTGCCTTGCCTCACTTTGCGCGAGCAAACTGAATGGACCGAGACAGTGGCAACAGGCTGGAATCGTCTTGTGGGTACCGATCCAGAGAAAATTCTGAATGCCTGGTCCAATTTTGAGGCTCCGCGAGAACATCCGGCAATTTTCGGGGACGGCACGGCCGCTGAAAAAATAGCCAGGATATTGGACATGGCGCCAATTAATTTTGGCGAAGGTTCATTAAAAGTTTTCTCCAGATTAGGCCAATAGATAAAGAATCGAGGTGTATTCAGATGAGAATTGGGATTATCGGTGGTGGCATTATGGGGATCACCCTGGGTTATTTTCTATCCAGACAAGGGGTAGAAGTGGATATTTATGAGGCCTCACCAGTTTTGGGAGGCTTGGCAGGGCCGCTAATTCTAGAGGATGGTGTAGCGGTTGATCGCTTTTACCATGCTATTCTATCCAGCGACCGGCATTTAGCAAAATTATGTGAGGAACTTGGTCTGACCGAACAATTGCGTTTTCGTGAAACACGCATGGGGTTTTATCATCGCGGTCAGATATATTCAATGAATAATATTGTCGAATTTCTGAGGTTCCCGTTATTGGGTTGGTTCGATCGCTTTCGCTTAGGGTTAACCGTGTTGTCTGCTCAGTTTGTTCGGGATTGGCGAGAATTGGAGGGTGTCAGTGTCGAGGAATGGTTGATCCGTTTAAGTGGACGACGGACCTACGAATTAATTTGGCGTCCTTTGCTGAAGGCCAAGTTTGATGGCAATTTTAACGATACCCCCGCTACCTATATTTGGGCGCGACTGGTGCGCACCAAATCCACGCGCGGAGGAGCCAGCCAGAAGGAAATGGCGGGGCATCTTATTGGAGGGTATAGCACGCTGCTAAAGGCGATGGCTGAATGTATCCAGGCAACGGGCAGCCAAATTCACCTGCGCCGCCCTGTCCAGGAAATTGTGATTGAAAATGGCAGGGCAGTTGGAGTAGCGATTGAGGGAAGAGTACACCCATATGATGCGGTCATCGCCACAGTGCAGACGCCATTGTTTGCCCGCCTGATTCCAGGGGCGGGGGATGATTATTTGGCGTATTTGAGGCAGATGCAATATATGGGGATTGTCTGTCCACTCCTGGTTTTAGATCGCCCTTTGAGTGAGTATTGGACAATCAATATCACGGATGATCAGATACCTTTCACTGGGGTCATCGAGACCACCTCATATATTGATCCACAGTATGTGGGAGGGCATCATCTGGTTTATCTTCCGAAATACACAGCCCCTGATAGCCCATGGCAGAAACTCCTGGATGAGGAGATCAAATCAATTTGGTTACAACACCTGGAGACAATGTTCCCCAATTTTGATCGCCATTCGATCAAGTACTTTTTAGTGCATCGCGAACGTTATGTAGAACCGATCCACCGTCTGAACTCAACCCATTTAATCCCGACGGTAAAAACGCCGGTTGAACGCCTTTATCTAAGCACCACTGCTCAGATTTACCCTGAACTAACGAATGGCGAATCAGTGACCCGACATGCTTATAACTCAGCGAAAATAATCCTTTCGAGCCTTCTAGAGGCTGTCAGGACTACTGCTTTAGAACCTGAATGGGCTACCTATTTGGTGGGTCTAGATGTTGAATGATAAATCTGGGGCAATATAGAGAGGCCTATGTCTGCGTTTAGTCAACGAAGTGGAACGCCATATCAAATAGCGATAAGTTACATCAGAGACCACCGCTATGCCAGGATAATCATTTACGGGGTGATTTGGGTGAGTGTGCTATTCCT
>JBBILY010000040.1:6897-16660 GCA_037444705.1 Chloroflexota bacterium
GCTCTATATCGCCTGACAGATTATCCACTGACCTGGTACGATGAAGGCTCTCACCTGCATGTCTCCAAGGCTTTGGTGAAGTTTGGGGTGTATGCAGATTACAGCAGTGAAGGTTTTCGCTATTATGGTCCGACAAATGGCGTAGGGCCTACAGTGTTATTACCGGTCGCAGGTGTTTTTAAACTGTTTGGTATTGGCCTGCTCCAAGCCCGGCTGGTGATGGTGGGATATTTGCTGGTGGCGCTTTACCTGTTTTATCGTCTGGCTGTCCATCTGGGAGGGGCGCGCCAAGGGGTGGTTGCAACCCTATTGTTTGTGGCCTCGCGCGGAATCTCAGTCATCGAATACGGGCGTCAGGTCTTAGGGGAAGTGCCTGCTCTCGCCTTTTTACTTGCTGCACTGTTGATTTGGTGGAAAAGTTGGGAGAGGCCCGACTGGCGCAGGTTGTTCATTGTGGGGGTGTTGTTCGGCTTAAGCATCATTACTAAAAGCCAGTTTCTCTTGTTTGTGGCACCGGCGCTTGTGCTGGCCTGGTTGGCTAATCTTTTTTACTACCGTCTGCTTTCTCAGCGGGTATTTATTATGCCTGGTTTGATCGCAGGCTTTCTCTTTGCAACCTGGCAGTTTGTTTTGCTTTTTGGCATTGACCCGCAAGCCCAACTTGGTAATCTGGCCTTGCTGCGGCAATCTAGCGGGAGCGCGGCCTTTGTGTTTGCGCCAGACCTGGTCAAGCGCTCTCTTAACGAACTGCTCAGCCTGCGCGGTTATTTTGGGTTGGTCGGGGTTGGTTTACTGTATGGCTTGGGTCTCATTGCCCCCAGGCGAGTTGAGGCGCAGAAGTGGGGAGTGTTATGGCTGCTGGCGGTTCTGAATCTGGCATGGTACGTGTTGGCTTCGGTGTCCTGGCTGCGCTACGCTTTTGCGGGCTTGTCTCTTGCATGCCTTTTTATCGCTCTCTTCTTGGCGGATCTGACGGAAGGTTTCCAGTTTCGCCCTATGGAAGCCTGGCAATCCTTCCGAAAAAGTGGTCTCATCGCGAGAACTGATGCTCTGCGGGGCACCGTCCTCATTGTAAGTGCTGTTCTAATTGCGGGTTCTCTGGCCCTCACCATTGGCGAGGTTGTCTCGCCTCCGATTAACGCACCTTTTCAAATGGCAGCGTATTTAAATCAAAATGTGCCCAGGGAGGCTCTTATCGAAACCTTCGAGCCCGAGATGGGGTTTTTGACCGATCACCATTACCATTATCCTCCGCATAGTTATTTGAATAAGGCTATCCAATACATTTGGTTGAATGGGCCCTTGCCAGGGGAGGATTACGATTTCATATTGAAGGAAAAGCCAGAGTACGTTTTAGTTGGGGAATTCGCCACCTGGGTGAATTTTTATTCAATCTCAAACCTGGAAGAGCATTATTCGCTGATAACCGCCATTGGTCCGTATCGGCTATATCAAACTAACGATCGCAGGTGAAAAATTTTGGCAAAGAAACTACTTGTTATGACATTGCCCACTTGTATAAGGAGACCTTGATGAACGCTTTACCTAAGCTCAATGTTGAGCGTGCGACGATTGTGGAAATAATCCTCTCTAGCATCCAGGAAGTGATGAGGATGAGAGATGGGTTGGGAACTCAACCAGCAAGTCTTGATGAGGCAACTCGTTTGATTGGTCAGGAGGCAATCTTAGATTCGTTAGGATTGGTCAGCCTGGTAGTTGAGGTGGAGCAGCGCCTGACGGATGATTTGGGTCTAACACTAATCCTGGCAGATGAGCGTGCTATGTCTCAAAAACGCAGCCCTTTCCGTTCGATTGGGGCTTTAGCGGATTACATTTGCGATCTTATCGCTGAGCAAGGGTTACAAGTTGAACGCTGAAGTTGTGCTGATTACGGGCAGCCGCACGGGGATTGGTCGCTTTTTAGCGGAGCATTTCGTGCGCAAGGGGGCTATCGTTGAAGGTTGTAGCCGCAACCCACCCGAGTGGTCGCTGGAAGGTTATACCCACCATTGCCTGAATGTGGCAGATGAGACGGCGGTTAAAGCGCTGTTTGTGGATATTCATAAGCGCCACGGACGCCTGGATATATTGATCAACAACGCGGGCATCTCTTCGATGAATCACATTCTGCTCACGCCGCTGGCTACTTTAGAACAGATCATGGAGACTAATTTATATGGGACGTTCCTGATGTGCCGAGAGGCGGTTAAATTGATGCAACGGCGCAAATATGGACGCATTGTCAACCTGAGTTCAATCGCGGTGAACATGAGGTTAGAAGGCGAGGCAGCCTATGCCGCCTCGAAAAGCGCCATTGTCACCTTTTCCCAAATCCTGGCTAAGGAAGTGGCTCCTTTTGGGATTACCTGCAATGTGATCGCACCAACCCCGATTGAGACGGATTTGATCCGTCATGTGCCAGAGGAGAAGATTAGGCGCATTGTGGAGAACCAGGCCATAAAGCGCCTGGGTACATTTGAAGATGTAGCCAATGTGGTTGACTTTTTTGTAAAAAGGGAAAGTTCTTTTATTACGGGTCAGGTTATCACCCTGGGGGGTGTTCTGTGAGCATTGCGTGGCTTCTGGAACGCATGTCGGGCTGGATGAAAGAGCCCGCATTGGTCTGGCGAGATCAAACAACCACTTATAAGGAACTGTTGTTCAGGGTGGAGCAATGGCAGAGCAACCTCGATGGTCAGCAGGTGGGTTCAGGCCAGGTGGTTGCCCTCGATGGTGATTACAGCCCTAATACAGTCGCCGCCTTGCTGGCTTTGATTCACCGTGGGGCGATCGTCGTCCCTATCACGCCCGCGGCTGCTGCGCAACGCCAGGAGTTTTTCGAGATTGCGCAGGTCGAAGGGGTCATTACTCTGGATGAGACCGATCAATTTTCAATTTATCGGCGGGGCATTACGGCGAAGCATCCCCTGATTGTGCAATTGCGGGAACAGGGCGACCCAGGATTGGTGCTGTTCTCTTCCGGGTCAACGGGTAAGAGCAAGGCAGCGCTGCATAATTTCACGAAACTATTGGAAAAGTTCAAAGTGCCGCGCAAGAAAATGTGTACCCTGACCTTTTTGCTCCTGGATCACATTGGGGGGTTGAACACCCTGTTTTACACCCTTTCTAATGGGGGCACAGTGGTTTCCGTGCGCAGTCGTGATCCGGATGTGGTCTGCCAGGCGATTGAGAGACATGGCGTACAACTGCTTCCAACCTCACCTACCTTTCTAAATTTACTCTTGATCTCCGAGGCATATAAACGACATGATTTATCCTCTCTAAAACTGATCACTTATGGTACAGAGGTGATGCCCGAAAGCACTCTGCATCGCATCCATGAAATTTTTCCAGATGTTCGCCTCCAGCAAACCTATGGTCTATCTGAACTAGGAATTTTGCGCTCTAAATCTAAAGATAATGACTCATTGTGGGTGAAGATTGGTGGCGAGGGATTTCAGATTAAGGTGGTGGATGGCATATTGTGGGTTAAGGCCGAATCGGCCATGTTGGGTTACCTCAATGCGCCCAGCCCGTTCGATGATGAGGGTTGGATGAACACCGGTGATATGGTGGAGGTGGATGGGGAGTATGTGCGCATTCTGGGACGTCAATCTGAGATCATTAACGTGGGTGGGCAGAAGGTTTACCCCGCCGAGGTGGAGAGTGTTCTGCTTCAGATGGACAATGTTAGCGATGTTGTGGTCGTGGGCGAAAGAAACCCGATCACTGGGCAGATCGTCACCGCTCGAGTTAACTTGAGGCAACCCGAAGACCCCCGGCTCTTCAAACAACGAATGTATGCCTTTTGTCGGGATAAACTGGCTTCCTATAAAATTCCGGTCAAGGTGGAAATCCTCTCACAAGAACAATACAACGCGCGTTATAAGCGGATGCGGCGTGTTGGAGCAGGTGCATCTGAGGGATGAACAATTCTCACGGGTTGATTCGCGGCTATTCGGATGCGGGCTTCAGGTTTTGTCTTTCTTTTGCCCTTCTGCTATGGGTCATGGGGCTTTCTCTGGGCTTATTGCAACCCGTATCTTCTCAGAGCGGAAGCAACTTTTCTTTGCGCTTCTACGGTAATGGTGATAACGGCATAGACAGGGTGGAGATCCCTATAGATAACCCTGCGGTTCCAGCAGATATTGGTGCGACTGATTTCACCCTCGAATGGTGGATGAAAGCCCAACTATCCGAAAATAGTTCTGCCGGGGCGCAATGTGGCCAGGAGGCCGGTTGGATCTATGGAAATATTCTGTTCGATCGAGATATTTTCGACAGCGGCGATTATGGCGATTTTGGCGTCTCGGTAACCCAGGGCAAGATTGCCTTCGGGGTAAGCCGAGGGACTAGTGGGAACACGATCTGTGGCACGATCAACATTGCCGACGGGGTGTGGCATCATGTGGCGCTCACCCGCAGCCAGGCTAACGGTACCCTGCGCATCTATGTTGACGGGAGGTTAGATGCCCAGGGTTCAGGGCCTACAGGTGACGTGAGTTATAGGGATGGACGCTCGACAAATTATCCTAAGGACCCTTACCTGGTCATCGGCGCAGAAAAGCATGACAACAATCCCGATGATTTTCCCTCCTTTTCGGGTTGGGTGGACGAAGTGCGCTTATCCAAGGTCATACGTTACACCTCGGACTTCACGCTTCCCACTGGCCCTTTTGTTCCAGATGCTAATACGGTAGCCCTTTACCATTTCGATGAAGGTCCAGCAGGACCTTGCAGCGGGAAAATCCTGGATAGTTCTGGCGCGACGGGTGGTCCAAGTGAGGGTGCTTGCAAATTTGGTGGGAATCCGGCCGGCCCGGTTTATTCCAGCGATACCCCATTCAACATGGATCAGGGCACCCTCTTCCCAAACCCTTCAAGCACGTTATCACCCACTCGCACCCGCACACCCACCCTTACGGGCACGCTCTCATCCACTCGCACACCTACGAACACGCCTACCCAAATCATCCCTCCGCCCCCAGCGGGTGATGAGCGCATTTTCATCCCCCTTCTCTTGAGATCTATGGATTTGATCATGATCGGGCTACTGATTTTGGCGCTGGGCAGCCTGATCTTTTTCAGCGTAAGGCGGTGGGTTAGCCAGCATGGGGCAGGTAACAGGTGAGCGATGCCCTCATCCAGATTATCGCGGCGACAATTTATGCAACTTTGCGGCGCACTAGGGGGTGGTTTGGCGCTTGCATCCGGCGTGGGCTATTCTCTGTGGGAGGGCTTTGATGAGTTACCCCAGCAAACCTCCCCTTATGCAGACGATAACCGCCCTAAAAATCTGGATGCCTTGATCTTAATCATCCGCAATAAAAACCTTGAGAATCCGTTTGGTGAGTATCTGGGAGAAATTCTGCGGGCAGAAGGCATCCCGTGTTTCAGGCTTATGGACTGGGAGGAGGTGGGTGACCTTTCCCCCGAACGCTTCAGGGTGATCCTGCTGACAGAAGGGGAGTTGGATCGCATGCAGGTGGAGCGCCTGTCCACTTATGTTTACCAGGGAGGACGGTTAATTGCTTTTCGCCCAGGAGCACAACTGACGAGTATCTTAGGCCTGGAGCCTGCTGTTGGAAGCATGACCGAGGGCTACCTTAAGGTTAACCCTTCTCACCCTTTAGGACGTGGGATTGAAGCCAGGGCGATGCAATATCATGGGGAGGCAGATTACTATCGTCTGGCAGGGGCAGAGGTGATTGCCTGGCTGGCAAATGAGGATGATCAACCCACCGATTACCCCGCGGTAACCCTTTATCGGTTTGGGAAAGGAGCAGCCTGCGCCTGGAGTTTTGATCTTGTTAAAAGCGTAGTCCTGAGCCGCCAGGGCAACCCCGCCTGGGCAAACCAGGAACGCGATGGGCGGGATGGCATCCGCGCTGTTGACATGTTCGTCGGCTGGATGGATCTGGATCGTTTGGAGATCCCCCACGCGGATGAGCAGATGCGCCTGTTGAGTCGCTTGATGACCTATATGCTACAGAGTTACTTGCCGCTGCCACGGCTGGGATATTTTCCTGAAGGGAAACGTGGGGTTTTGATTGCTACGGGAGATTCTCATCAGAACCCACCTCAGGTCATTGAACAAGCGCTGACCCTGGTGGAGGGTTTCGGTGGGCGGATGAGCATCTATCACACCCCGCCTTTGGTGAGTAAATTGCGTCGCATCTATCAACGTGGACGTGCAATGCTAGTATCTCTATCTCTGGTAAGCCCCGCATTGCAAAATAGCCTGAGTTACCCCGCACCATCTCAGGTGGCTGACTGGCGAGGCAGGGGGCATGAATTTTCTTTGCATCCCTATGTTGAAATGGGATTGGAAGCCGGTTGGCAGGAGTATCTGAAAAACTTTATCGGTTTGGGATATGGCCCGATATCGCCTACTGTGCGAACCCATCGTATCCTCTGGAATGGTTGGGTGGAGACGCCTCGCTTGCAGGCCTCTTATGGCATCCGCATGAATCTGGATTTTTACCATTACGGCACGGCCTTTCGCAAAGCCTCGGGTGAGTGGGCCTACGGCTTTTTCAACGCCAGCGGCTTACCCATGAAGTTTGTGGATGAGCAAGGTCGGGTGTTAAACATCTATCAGCAGGTGACGCAACTGGTGGACGAGCATCTGATGAAGATGCCCTGGGGAGGAGGCTGGGCAGATCTCAGCGCCGAGGAAGCGGTGCAGGTAGCTGAGTGGCTCATTCAGGGCGCGGCAGAGGTTGGAGCGGCCCTGGCAGCCCAATATCATGTGGACCTATTCGCCTTCGAAGGGGATTACGCAGCCAAGGAAAGGCGCTGGATGGAGGGCTCATTGGCAGCGGCAGCCCAGTTGGGATTTCCGATCTGGAGTGCCGAAACCTGGTGCAACTTTACCGAGATGCGCCAGCAGGCGCGGATGACGGGCTGGTCTGTGGACACGGAGGCGCGACGCCTGGTATTTTCTCTAGAGTGCGCAGAAGCCCCTCAATTTTCACTGGCGCTCATGCTGCCGCAAAGGTGGGAAAAGGCCTGGTTGGATAAGGTTTGGGTGGATCAGGCTCAGGTTAATGTTCATGAAACAACCCATGCTGGGCTGGAGTATGGCTGGTTTCCTGTTTCAGGGGGGAAACACCAGATTGTTGTCCAATATGCTGAATGATGCATGATAAGTTCTGGGTGGTTTTCACCGTGGGATTTTTATCGCTGACAGGCATTGTGGGGTGTGATAGCGCACTTGCGCCTACGCAAGTTGAGAGAGAAGCGGAAATCTATCTCATCCCCTTTAAATCCATTACTCATCCAGTGTATTTTTACAGTTTCGATGGCACTCGTTTGGCAGGTCAGTTAGATTTACCCCTGGATGTACAAGACCCACCCCTGGTTTTTGTAATCCATCATTCTGGGGCGGTGGATCGGAATGCCTATCAGTATTTGGCTGCGCGGTTAGTGCCTGGCGGCTACGCCGTATTTCGGTTTGACAAGAGAGGCACCGGGCAAAGTGATGGGTCTTATGGATGTTGTGAAGAGGAGGATGCGCTGGCGGCCTATCAGGCTGCAACCGCGTTAGAAGGGTATGACCCTGATCGGGTTTTCGTCATTGCTCAAAGTATTGGCACGCAAATCCTCTCCAGGCGATTTGACGATTTCCAAAGAGTCCGCCCTGTGCGAGGAGTGGTTTTGCTTTCCAGCCTATTGAAGGGAAAGGAGGTTTTGAATATTCAGAGTCCACTTTTTATCATCGTCTCAGATAGTGAACCCGACCTGGCGGAGATCACTGAGGCCGCGGCAGAGGCTCATCGCCAAATGTATGGCGAGGATGTCAGTTACTTCATCGCCCCACACACTGAACACACGCTCTTTGATGTTTCTGGGGGACCTATGGATTGGTCGGACCCCCGCTGGCCATTGCGCTTTTCCGAAGAAGCCGCTGAAAGCCTGCTGACCTGGCTGAAGGCTCATCGCTAGAGATGCACAGGCGGGTCGTTTGACAATGATAAGCAATTTGCTCATCGATTCTATTATCACTCTTTATTTAGGGAGGAAGCAATGAACACATCTATTCATCGCAAAGGTCGGCAGGGAGGCCGCCCTCATGGCAAAGTTTGGGTGATCTACTTCACTTTGCCTGTCATCTTAGCCCTTTTGCTGCTTAGTGGATGGCTGTTTTTGCCCGGATTGCGCGGCGCAGGGGTAGCGCGGGCTGCCGGGCCGGGAGGCTCAAGCGGCGCTATTACCTATACCCTCACCTCTGATTTTAACCAGGGTTGTGCAACCATTGATGAGAATACCACAGTAACAGGTATCAATCCCGATGGTGAGGTGCGCCTGCGCGCTTCTCTGGAAGATTATTTTGATGGTGTTGCCATTGATACCAGCCTCTGGATCACAGGAAATGTTTTTACCTGGTATGAAACTGATTTACCGATGGTCTCAGGAGGATTGCTCACTTTAGATGCCAATCTCATCCGATCGCAGACGTTATTCAATTTGTCACCGCGTTTTATGGAAGCACGAGCGTTAGTGCGGGCAAATAGCAATAATGCTGCGAATATTGATATTGGATATTATCGTAATGATCCACCCTCCCCGCCCTCCGCGGCGCCGCCAATAACAGCCGATACTGCGGTCCGCCTCTTCCTGGTGGAGAACGGTGGATCGAATAACCTTTTTGTTCGTCTGGTAGATGGGACTCAAGACCCACCAACTGATGATGAAATTAGCGATCCAAACCTGACCCAATGGCACCAGTTCCGTATCGAATGGGGTGAGGAAGTCACTGATTATTACGTGGATGGAGTGCTCCAGACCTCTATTACTGAGACTATCTCAGGGGGTGATGAGCTCAATGCTCGGATACTTTTATATCATATGGATCCAACCGAGATTTATACCACCGCTCCGATGCAAGTGGATTGGGTGCGTGGTGGGCAATATGCGGTCAGCGGCACCTATGTCTCCTGTGTTTACGACGCAGGTGGGGTGGTGAATTTCTCTAACGTGACCTGGGATGCGGATGTTCCGACTGGGGCTGGCTTGACCATTCAAGCGCGCACCTCATTGGATAATGTCACCTGGTCGGATTGGTCAACCCCGATTGATGCCAGCGCGGGCTCTAGTAGCCTAACGCTCCCCAGCGGGCGCTATCTTCAGTATCGCTTGAACTTCACCTCGTCCAACCTGATCCGTACGGCCGAGTTGAGGCAGATTCGATTTGACTACTATGGCCCAACACGGCTAGAGATAACACCTGCTTCGGTTGGGCTGGATCCGGGTGCGACGCAATCCTTTAGCGCCGCTGCTTATGATGTCAATAATGCGGAGGTCACTGGATTGACTGTCAATTGGTCCAGTAACGAGGGCACTATTAACCCCTCGGGTTTGTTTACTGCGCCTTTACCCGCTGGTAATTATGTTGTGACCGCGGCAGTCACCTTAAGCGAAGGTGGAAGCCTCTCAGATACCGCTGACGTTAGCGTAAACGACCTGCCGCCGACTGCCAATGCGGGCGGTCCATATAGCGGTAACGAAGGCGCGCAGATCTCTCTGAGCGGCTCCGGGAGCGATCCGAACGGGGGAAGCCTTACCTTCGCCTGGGATCTGGATAATGACGGTTCGTTTGAGACGAGTGGTCAGAATGTGAATAATGCCTGGGATGACAATGGTAACTATACCGTAGGGTTGCAGGTTACTGATAACACGGGGCGAAGTACAACCACTACAGTTACCGTGACGGTCAACAACGTGGCCCCGACGGCGAGTTTCAGCGCCCCGGCTGCGGTCG
>JBBILY010000040.1:16760-19717 GCA_037444705.1 Chloroflexota bacterium
TGGCGCTGAGCGGAGCCAGTGACCCCTCTATCCCTGACACGAACGCTGGCTTTGATTATGCCTTTGACTGCGGCACAGGCAGTTTTGGGTCGTATGGATCGAGCGCCAGCGCTACTTGTGCGGCCACGGACAGCGGCAGCCTCACGGTCAGGGGGCGCATCCGCGATAAGGATGGGGGTGTGCGGGAGTACACGGTCAGCGTGACGGTCAACAACGTGGCCCCGCAAATCATTTCGGTTAGCAACAATGGTCCAGTTTACGTGAACCAGGCAGTCCAGATTCAGGTCAATGTAGATGCCTACTCTGGCGATGTGCTCGACTATGCGTTTGACTGCGATAATGATGGAAATTACGAGACCGGTCCTCAACCTGGAAGCACAGGTGCGTGCACGTTCACCCAGAGTGGAACTTACACCGTCGGGGTGAGAGTAAGTGACGATGATGGTGCTTCGGATTCTGGAACTACAGAAGTCGTCGTGAAGAACTATCTGATATTCCTGCCATTAGTTGATAAGTAGCCTCGATCATTTCGCGGCGATTATCTGGCATGGAAGCGATACCGGTTATTCGCATTGCGCTTGACCCAGGTTTGACTCAGCACTATGGGGCGGAAATCCATTGGGTCTGGCGGTTATTGCTGACCACATGTGGTTGGGGCTGGCAGGAGGTAACTCTGGGAGAACCCTGCGATATTGCCTGGGTTTGCAAACCGCAGGATGCTCTTTCAGCCAGGCTGGTCATTCTGGCCAACCCTTGTGCCTGGCCCCAACCCTCACGTCATCGCCTGGCAAACGTGGCTCATGTTAACAGTGTCTCTTTCCCGGTTTACCAGGGCGAGCATGAGCCACACCCTGTTGAGGCTTGGCAAAACGGACAGATTGTCTGTTTGCGAGATTTAATTTTCGATGTTTATTGGCTGGCGACAGGCCAGGAGGAGCGCCATTACCCCAGGGAACGGCATGGTTTCTATCTCCTGGAGAATACTCTCTACTATCAAGAACACCTGCCTCTCCTGGCTTTAGCCAGTCAAATTGCCCACTGGTTGGAAAAGACCCTGCGTGGTCTGGGTTATCCTGAGCCACTACCTCGCTGGCCCTCCGGGAAGCGGGCAGCGGTTGCTGTCGGCCATGATGTGGATTATCCTGAGGTGCTTCGATTTCTTGAACCCCTGCGCAAGGTAACTCGCTGGGGTGTGAAAGGCGTACGTCCTGCCCTTGAAGTTGTGCGAGGTCATCGCTCTCACTGGCATTTTGCCGATTGGGTAACTCTGGAGAGGAGCCTTGAGCTACGCTCTGCCTTCTATTTTGTCGCCCGAAAAGGTTCATTATTCCGCTATGCCTGGGGTGTTCCGGATCCTTTTTACGATATCACTACCCAGAAGTTCCGCCAACTTTTTCAGTTTCTACAGAGTGAGGGTTTTGAAATCGGTTTACAGGCCAGTTATCTGGCCTTCCAGGATATAAAGCAATTTGAGCGAGAAAAAGCCTTATTGGAGGAAATGAGCCGTGCTCCCGTTAGAGGAAATCGCCATCACTACTGGCATTTAAATCCGCAACTGCCAGAGGATACTTTATGGATGCACGAAAAATTAGGGTTTGAGTACGATTCTTCGCTGATTCACGATCACTACCTGGGTTGGCGCCGTGGGCTTTCTCACCCCTTTTTCCCATTTCATCCAGGGCTGCGCCGCCAGCTTAGAACTTTGCAAATCCCTCCTGCCTGGATGGATGATCAACTTTTTACATTTGGGCGATATAACCGAATCAGACCTGAGCCGTTGGAAACGCTTAAAATCATCGCCGACCGCGTCGCAGAGCAGGGTGGATGCCTGTCCTTGGATGTGCATGAGTATGTTTATGATGAGCAATTATTCCCGGGATGGCGAGAAACCTATCGTGGCTTATTGATATATCTCAAGGATAGAGGCGATTTCTGGTTTGAAACCCCGCTGATGATCTCTTGTCACTGGAGGAATCGTTATTGTCAGATTCGTTCAATAAGTTATGGGTTGGACCAGGGACAGATGTAACCTGGCCAACCGTTATGATTTTATAGGGGTGTTTCTTGATTAGCACCGATTTAAAACAGGATGAATTCAGGTTATCAAAGGTGGATCTAAATCACACCCTGCAGGAGCCTCTGATAGAGACCGGCCAGCGCATCGTTTCTATAGATGCGTTGCGTGGTGTGGCCATGATCGCCATGGCATTGGATCATGTAGCCTCATTCTTATGGGTCAGCCTGCAGGCTGAAACCTATGGGGGGCAGCCGGCGGTACTCGAAAGTTGGCCGCATTGGGTTGCAGGCCTCTTCACCAATATTGCCGCGCCAATCTTCTGGCTACTGAGCGGGGTAAGCGTGGCTTTACTCGAGGCCAGTCGCAAGAGGAAGGGCGAATCTGATTGGCAAATCAGCCGTTTTCTTATCATTCGCGCCGCGCTGATCTTGCTGCTGGATTTAACAATCTGCCAGATTTTCTGGGCCGGGAAAGGGCCTTATACGCATGTTCTCCTCAGCATCGGCATCGCCCTGATCGGTTTGAGCCTGTTGAGGCTTTTGCCAATCTCGGTGACGGCGGGGCTCTCACTGATGATATTAATCGGCTATCAATTCGGATTACCTTATATTGCAGCCAATTTCAGTCAAATAGATCATTTCTGGTTGGCACTTATCTTTTCTTATAGCACGCGGACCTCTCCAGCAGTGGAGTTCTCCCTGCTTGGATGGGCGAGTTTGATGGGGATCGGCTATTTACTGGGGAGAGGAATGACTAATTCAATCTCGAATTGGAAAAGATTCACGGCAGGTATAGGCCCGGCGCTCCTGGGACTATGGCTAATCCTCCGTCTATCTGGAGGTTTTGGAGATTTAACCCCGTACTCCGACAATCAACCCTGGTATTACTTCCTGATAATGAGCAAAACGCCTCCCAGCCTCTCTTATCTGATGTTTAATCT
>JBBILY010000041.1:0-19534 GCA_037444705.1 Chloroflexota bacterium
CCGCCGGCTTTGAACAACCACCACAGCCGACCCAGTTCCTGTTAGCAGGCTACTATTGGATCATCCCCCTCATTATTCTAGCCACCCCGCTTGGACGCAAATACTTCCCCACCTGGGCTCGTTCCGGCAACCGCAAGGTGCGCTACCTTGGAATCTTCTTGACCTATTTCACCGGAATGCTTCTCTGGTGGTTGCCCTGGTCATTACCGTACTGGTATGTTTTCAAGTATGAAGTGGCGCTTGGCATTGCGACTTACATCGGTTATACATGGTGGGTGCCAGCCTTTGCAGCAGTGACTGCAATTATCACTATCCCGCTCTTAGAGGCACTCACCCGAAGCGGTTTGCCAAAGATTAAGGACGCCCTCTGGTAAAGCAGAACAAAGGCAGTTAGAATTATTGGGCTTCCACAGAAAGCATTCCTGTGGAAGCCCAACTTATCTGATCCTATCAAAACATTATGTCCGACTATATAATCTCGCTTAACGATGTGACCTTTGAATATGAAGGAGGTGTAACTGCCCTCCGCGATATAGACCTGGCAATACCTGCTGGAGAATTTGTAGTTGTCCTGGGCGCTAATGGGGCTGGGAAATCTACATTGTGTTATTTGCTGAGCGGAATCGTCCCCCATATTTACGGAGGCAAACGAAGCGGTGAGGTTGTCGTAGCAGGTCGAGACCCATGGGATGACCCGCTTTATGTCACTGCGCAACGCTGCGGCGTTTTACTACAAGACCCCGAAGTGCAACTCTTCATGCCCACACTGAAGGCCGAGGTGGCTTTTGGGCCAGCCAATCTGGGAGTACCACGGGAGGAGATTTTGCGTCGCATCCAGGAAGTGCTGGCTCTCGTGCGGCTGGAGGGTATGGAACAGCGTAATCCACGTGACCTTTCCGGTGGTCAGAAACAACGCGCCGCTCTGGCTTCTGTGTTAGCAATGCATCCCCAAATATTGGTGTTGGATGAGCCGACTTCACAATTAGACCCTTTGGGGCGTTGGGAGGTGGTGCAGGCGCTTCATAGTCTCAAATCCATGGGAGCGGTCACGGTGCTGATGACCACTCATGAAACCGATGATATCCTTGACTTGGCTGACCGGGTGATTGTATTACAAAACGGTGAAATTATCCTCTCTGGTAAGCCTGAAGAAGTATTCACCCAACCCGAGGTACTGGAAGAGGCGGGAGTGAAACCACCCACTTTGGTGCACACCTTAGTGGTGGCTTCCCAAAAATCCAAGACGCCACTCAATCTCGATGGTCAGCGGTTCAAGCAACTGAATATATCTCAGGTCAGCCAGGTTATCGGGGAAATGATCCGGGATAGGAAACTTTTTCTTAAACCGGTCTCATTCGCTGAAGCACCAACACCGGTCGACTCAACTCGCCCAGTGGTTATCGAAGTAAAGGACCTCACTTATCGCTATCCCGGTTATCCCCCAGTGACGGCTTTACAGAACGTCAACCTGACAATACATGATGGTGAGTTTGTGGGCATTGTTGGACAAAACGGCTCTGGCAAGAGCACATTGGTCAAATCCATTGTGGGATTACTGCGTCCGACACGAGGGGAAGTGCGTGTGCTTGGCGATGATATTCGGCGTCTCTCGGTGGGGCAGATGGCTTGGCGAGTTGGTTTGGTCTTGCAGAACCCGGATTATCAACTTTTCACCATCTCTTCCCGAGAAGAAATACTCTTCGGTCTGCGCAATCTGGGTATAGAGGCTAAAGAAGCCGAACGCCGGGTCGAGGAAGCCTTGCGTTGGGTCAACTTAGAAGCCGAAGCCGAAACTTTCCCCTTTCGCCTCTCGTTTGGCGATCGGCGAAAATTGGCGGTGGCAGCCACCGTTGCTCTCGATCCACAAGTGCTTATTCTGGATGAGCCCACAACTGCCCAAGATCATCGTGGTCGCTATCAACTGGCTGAGATCGCCCGTCGCTTTCGCCAGGAGAAGGGCCGAGCCGTGATCATGATTACCCACGATATGGAATTGGTAGCGCGCTATGCTGAGCGACTCGTTGTTATGTGGAATGGCCAAATTTTGCTGGATGGCCCCACAGCCCACGTTTTTACACAGACTGAATTACTTTACCGCACCTTCTTGCGTCCACCTCTGGCGGCCGAACTGGCGCTGAGTCTGGCTGAATTTGGGATGCCATCTGGGGTCTTGACCACAGAACAACTCTTTGGTTTACTGGCAGAGCAACCATGAAGATCCCTTTCCGTTACATTCAACGCGACACTCTGATCCACCGTCTACATCCGCTGACGAAAATGGTCTATGTGCTGTTGACCTTGCTTTTAATCTTGATCCCACTTTATGACATCCGCGATTTACCGATACTATTGACCTGGCTGGGCCTTTCGGCACTGCTTTGGATCCTGGCTCGCATTGAAATTAGCCGCTTTGCCACGCTGCTGAAGATCCTCCTGGGCACTTTCGTATTCTTGATCTTAGCCCAGGGTTTAACCTATCGTTATGGTGAAACGGTGCTGATCAAGTTTGGTGATTTTGAGTACGGCCAGTCCAATCTCGGGGAATTGACCCTGGAAGGTGTCCAGTTGGGCTTCATGCTCTCGATGCGGATTCTCACTGCGGCCTCTTCTTTACCGTTACTGGTAATGACCACCTCGAACGCCGAATTGATGGCAGCGCTCAATCGCTTGCCAAAGGTAGCCACCTTTATGTTTGTCAGCGCCTTATCCTTCACTACTTTGATCTTTGAAATGTGGGCTAATATCGTGGACGCGCAACGGCTACGAGCCTTTGATATTGATCGGATGAATATTTTCGTCCGCTTGCGTAAAGCCTACATTCCTATCGTCACTCCATTGATCCTGCTTCTATTCCGCAAAGCCAATGATTTCCAAATCGCGATGGAGACCAAAGGGTTTGGCACGCCGATCCGACCTACGCAGGTGGAGATCCTGCGTTTCACGTATAGAGATGGCATCGCTCTCCTGGTGTTCCTGGCCACATTCGCATTCTGCTATTGGCTGAGAGCCGTGTTATAAATCCACCTTCTCTGCATCACCGACTCAGGAGTTCCCATATGTCAACTTATGCTCAACTTGTCGCTAAAGTACACGACTTGCTAGCTCCCAGCCTGGCTGAGGATGAGCCAAAGTTACCCATTACACGGGCTGAGGGGGTTTACTTATATGATATAGATGGTCGCCGCTATCTGGATTTCACCTCCGGCATCGGGGTCGTCAACGTAGGTCACAATCATCCTCGGGTGCTAGAAGCGGCGCGCCGACAGATGGAACAAGTCGTTCATGGTGCGCTGGGTGTGGTGCTTTATGAAAGTGTCCTGCGCTTGGCCGAGGAACTTCCGAAAATCCTGCCAGGCCATTTGGATATGTTCTTTTTTGGTAATAGCGGGGCCGAGGCCGTTGAGGGTGCGTTAAAACTGGCGCGTTATGTCAGCGGGCGACCGGGCATTCTGGCAGCGTTAGGCAGTTTTCACGGGCGTACTATGGGTGCGGTGACATTGACTGCCTCCAGGGCAAAGTATCGCCGCCATTACCAACCCTTGCTGGCCGGGGTTTATCACTTTCGCTTTCCTTATCCTTTTCGTAGTGGCTCTGCAGATGGGGGCGTGGCTGAATCGCTTGATGACCTGGATCGTATATTCCGCCATCTCATTCCGCCGGATGAAGTGGCGGCGATCATTGTCGAGCCAATCCAGGGTGAAGGTGGGTACATTGTCCCTCCCGAAGATTGGCTTGTCGAAATACGCCGCATTTGCGATCAGCATGGCATCCTGCTCATCCTGGATGAAGTACAAACTGGCTTCGGGCGCACAGGTCAATGGTTTGCGGCGCAGACCTTTAGAGTCGAACCCGATATCATGGCTTTGGCGAAAGGGATCGCTAACGGCTTTCCACTGGCGGCAGTGGCCGCGCCACGGAATCTGATGCAGAAATGGAGTATGGGCTCACATGGCACCACCTTTGGCGGCAATCCGGTCGCCTGCGCCGCGGCTCTGGCAGTAATTGATGTGATCCGTGAGGAGAATCTGCTCGCCAATGCCCGTGCCCAGGGAGAGTACTTGATGAGGGAATTGTGTGCCCTGCAACAGGAGGCGCCCATCATTGGAGACGTGCGCGGTAAAGGGTTGATGATAGCAGTGGAACTGGTTAAACCAGATGGAAGCACTAACCCCGAAGCGGTGACACGGGTTATCCAACGCATGCTCAAAGACGGGCTGCTCGCTTATTGGTGCGGCGTTGAGGGTCAGGCTTTCCGTCTGATCCCACCCCTGGTAATCAACCGTGAACAAATGCAGGAAGCCATCCAGATTATCCGCCGGGCGATCTTAGCCGAATAGAAGGATGTTAATAAACTTATGGGTATGTACCCGGGTGCTATATCATCTCCTTCCGAAATCATCCAGCGCCTTCAAGCCATCCTGGGGCCAGAAGGAATATCCACCTTTGTAAATAGACTGCAGGATTACTCACACGATGAATCCAGCCTGCCGCCTATCCAGCCCCTCGCCGTATGTTGGCCCGCAGAGGCAGAGCAGGTGGCAGCAGTGCTCAGGCTAGCCAATGAGCAACATCTTCCGGTCACGGCGCGCGGTGGCGGATCCAGCCTGGAGGGTAATGCTATCCCAACTCCAGGTGGCATCGTGCTTTCTCTGGAGCGCATGAACCGCATCCTGGAAGTCCGGCCGCAGGATTTTCAAGTGCGGGTGCAGCCGGGTGTGGTTTACGACGATTTAAATCGGCATCTGGCGCGTTATGGTTTATTCTTCGCCCCTGGACCCTCCTCTGGAGATGTCGCCACTATCGGTGGCATGGTCGGGAACAACGCCGGGGGGTTAAATGCGGTGCGCTATGGCGTCACCCGCGATCATGTGTTGCGCATTCAGGTCGCCCTGGCTGATGGCTCCCTGTTTTGGTTTGGGACACGAGCGCATAAATCCTCCTCTGGCTATGACCTGGTGCGCCTCATTGTTGGGTCAGAAGGTACTTTAGGCATTGTCACCGAAATTGTGCTGCGCCTTCATGGCATCCCCGAAAGACGCACCGCCCTGGCTCATTTCCCAACGCTTGAATCTGCGGCACAGGTAGTGTTTGAGGTGATGCAATCGGGCATTCTCCCAGGGGCTTTAGAATTGATGGATGCGACCAGTATTCATCATCTCAATGCATACAAGGGATGGCATTGGCCCGAACAACCTACATTGCTCTTTGAATTTCATGGTACACCCAGGGGTATCGAGGAAGAATGCGAGATCGCCCGCCAGATTTGTGATGCACATGGGGTAATTCTCTTCCGCATGGCAGCCTCACCGGCAGAGCGCGAGCAACTCTGGGCTGGACGCAAAGAGATCACGCGTGCCGAACAGGCTCTCTACGCAGGGCATGATTTCTACAAAGGGGATGTCTCGGTTCCTCTTTCCCAATATGTGCCAACTATCCTGGAGGCTCAACGCCTGGCACAGGAAGAGGGATTAACCATCTCGCTGTTTGGCCATGCAGGTGATGGCAACCTGCACAATACGATTCCCGTGCCGCGGGAGGATACCGAGGCTCATGTCAAAGCGGACCGGGTGATGGATCGCATTATCTACTTTGCCCTTTCCGTTGGGGGTACTGCCAGCGGGGAGCATGGCATTGGGCTGGCGAAAAGGAAGTATCTTGAAGCAGAGCATGGCGCGGCAGTTGAGGTGATGAAGAAGATCAAGCAAGCCCTTGATCCCAATGGAATCCTGAATCCGGATAAAATTTTCACCATATAACGATCAATCTCATGGGTTTCCGTATTGCGCTAGCGCAACTTTCCCCGATATTGTTTGATAAACGAGCCAATCTGGAAAAAGCCGAGAGGGCTATCCATGATGCCGCGCGCCAGAAGGCTGAGATTATCATCTTCCCCGAACTTTATCTCACCGGCTACCGTTTGGAGAGGCGGGCGGTCGAATTCGCCGAGAGCCGCCAAGGGGAAATAGTGCAGCACCTCGCACACCTGGCCCAACAGCACCAGATCACGATCCTGATGGGCTATGCAGAACTGGCAGACGATGGTCATGCTGCCTATGATGCCGTTTTGATCGCCGCGCCTGATGGCAAGACACCAACCTCATATCGTAAAACTCATCTGTTTCAGCACGAAAATAACTGGTTTATACCCGGAGAAGAATTAATTGTGTATCCATCCACTCGAGGGGATATTGGGATCATGATTTGCTACGAGGCGGAATTCCCTGAGATTGCCCGCACATTAGCCCTGCGTGGCGCCGAGTGGCTGGCTGTTTCCACGGCGGTGATGCGACCCTATGAAGACATTTACGATTTAGCCATACGCTCGCGCGCTTTGGAAAACCATCGCTGGGTGGTTGCTGCCAATCGCGTGGGGCGTGAAGGCGACCTGGAGTTCTTTGGACGTAGCATGGTCTGTGATCCTCATGGCCGTGTCCTTATACAGGCTGAGGAAGATGAAACCGTCCTTGTTGCGGAAATAGATTTGGATAAAAACAAGCAGGCACGAAAGGAAGGAGATTATCTTCGCGATCGCAGGCCTGAACTATACCGCTTGTAACCCAGGATTGAAGACTATTGTCCTAGTCTCCAACCCTCCACCTCCAAGCAACATCATTCCTAGACCTCGTGTAATTGTATGGAGTGGCCGCGTCTTGTGTCAGCAATATTTATCCGCCGCGATAACCGTTTTCGGGCAACTGTGATCGCGGGCGGGAAGGAGGTGAAAGCCCATGTCCCCAATTCAGGGCGATTAGGGGATCTGTTCAGCCCGGGCTGCAGGGTTTGGCTAAGACCATCAGACGTAAGCGAGCGCAAGACGGTGGGTGATCTGGTGCTGGTGGAACAGGGAAACCTCCTGGTGTCGGTAGACGCGCGCTTGCCTAACCGCCTTTTCGCCGAGGCACTGTCGAGTGGCCATCTGAGTGGCTTTCCCGATGCCATCATCGAAGCAGAGGTGAAAAAGGGTGAGAGTCGCTGTGACTTCCGCCTGAGAGACACACAAGGAAGGATATGCTGGGTGGAAACCAAATCCGTCACCCTGGTGGAGGGTGGCACTGCTCTGTTCCCCGATGCTCCCACTGCGCGGGGCCGTAAGCATGTGCAGGCGTTGATGCGCGCCTTGGAGGATGGGGAGGCGGCAGCGATGGTGTTTGTCGTGCAACGCCCAGACGCCCAGCGTTTTTCCCCTCACCCTGAGGTGGATGTGGCCTTTAGAGATTTATTGCGACAGGCAGCGGCGGTGGGGGTGATAGTACGTGCTTTCCGCTGCGATGTAAATCCGGAAGAGATCCGCATTAAAGATGAGATCCCAGTGATTCTTGACGTTTAGGATTATAAGTTTGCTATTCTTTACCCTCAAAGATCTGCCAATATCCCTGATCCAGTTCTTCATCAGAGAGATGGGCGTAGCGCTGGGTTACCAGGATGTTGCGATGGCGAGCCAGTTCCTGGGCCAGTTTCAGGTTACCACCCGAGCCGAGCAACACGGTGGTTACAAAATAATGGCGAAAGGAGTGGGGCGTTATGCTGCCGACTGCCTTATCTCCAAGCGCCTGGCGTACCCAGTAGGCGATGATATTGCGTCCAGTGGTGGTAGTGATCGGCTTAACCTTCTTGCCGGCCCCTTTATCGTGGCGGGCGAAGAGAGGTAGGGAGGCGAGAGGCTTTCCCGAAGCACCGTCAAGAGCGCTGCGCGCTGCCAGATAATGCCGCAGTGCGGCCAGGGCACGCGACGAAAAACGCACAACCGCCTGGCGATCGCCTTTGCCGATAATCACCGCTCGCCCCTCATTCCAGTCAATGTCGCCGCGGCGTAAGGCACAGGCCTCGTGGACGCGCAGCCCAGTGTCGGCCAGGGTGAGCAGAAAGGCGACGTCGCGCAGATTGCGTAAGCCTTCATTACCTTCAGGGACTGTTTGGTATACAATATTTATTGCATATTTTATTATATTTTCAATTTCATCACGCGGGAATTGCGGTAAACGCACTCCCGCACGGCGGGCGCGCTGGCGCAAGAGCAATCTCAGACGGGGTAGATTGATTGAGGCCAGGCCTTCGGCTGCCAGATACTCATAGAAACCTTTGGCTGCTGTCAAGTATAGTTGTTCGGTGGCTGGAGAAAACTCTTTGAGTGCCATTGCGAACCAGGCAATCGCCTCTTCTGTCAGGTGATTAATTTCATTTTGAGTGGGGGAGAGGTTATTATCCAGGAGCACCTGAGAAAATAGCCTCAGGGCGTTACGATAACTGCGAGCGGTGTTAGGACTCCGTGATAACGTTACTAACTCTAGATAAGCCTGGATGGCTTGCTCGATATTGAGATGGGATTGAGAAGGATTTTCCATAGTTTTATGTCCATATTATTATTTATGATAAAAATACTTATCAAAAGCATAAATATTATAAAGCCTTCCTTTGCCCCTGTCAATCCCTCGAGTGCAAGTAAACTTTTATCTATTAGTGATGGAAATCTATGGCCCAAGTGAGACTTACTCACCAACGACCTCGATCTAAAGTTGACTCGTCCGCTTGTTCCCCTACCCCACACAGGATGTAGTAGTGAACTGATTATTTAATAAATTATTTGACGTTAACTAATCTCAATGCTATAATTAAGTTGTATTGACATCTATACTTTACTAAGTCCAATTAGATGGATAAAAAACCCTTTCAAGATTGATCATACCAGTAAGTTGCCTCTCTATAGCCAGATCGAGGCAAACTTGAAAGATCTGATTGCTCGAGAGGTGCTGGTTACTGGCCAAATGCTTCCCTCTGAATGGGAACTGGCTGACCTGTACAATGTCAGTCGCCTTACCGTCCGCCGGGCTATAGACGAATTGGTACGACAAAACTGGCTTAGCCGCCGGCGGGGTGTGGGCACCTTCGTCAGCCGCCCTTTTCGTGCTACCATCGCAGCCAGCAAATTAAGTTTTACCGAACAAATGAAAGCCATCGGCAGGCGCCCGAGCAGCCGGGTGTTGAGTGTCCGCCAGATTCCCGCACCAACATATATTGCTCAAAAAATCCAGATCAGCGAAGGAGAAGCATTGGTTGAGATTTCCCGTCTACGGCTGGCTGATGATGTCCCTATATTATATGAGATCGCCTATCTTCCGGGTAAGCGCTTTCCCGGCTTAGAAAATTATCCCTGGGGAGAAAATGACTCGCTCTATCACATCCTCCAGGAACATTACGGGGTAGTTGTAACAGGCTTGGATCATACTATAAAACCCGCGCTCCTTTCTCCAAGAGAGGCAACCTACTTTATGGTTGAACCAGCACAACCGGCTCTGGTAAGCGAGATCATCGCCTATGCTCAGGATGGTACTCCTATGGAATATTCCTGGTCGATTTCCAATGGCGATAAGGGTGAATTTTATTTCCGCTTTCGCCAGATTGAAGCCACCCCTGACTAATAACTATGCACAGAAAGGAGGCAAACCTACCCAATTTTTCTCTACTATCATTGGTTTTATAAATTTAATCTTCAGGAGGAATAAGATGAAAACCCTTAAGACCCTCTCGGCTCTTATCCTTGCGCTGACTTTGCTCGTCATGAGTATGGGCTGCCAGGCAAAACCCGCGGGTCCCGTTACCATCCGGGTGCTGTCTATGGAACAAGCCGGCCCTACAGTCGAAGAGATGAACGCTATCGTCGAGGAATTTAATAAGGCAAATCCCAACATAAAGGTCGAGATCGAATACGTGGCTTACGATGCCCTGCATGACAAAATCACTACCGCCATGGCATCCAAACCACCCGCTTACGATGTGTTTCTGGTAGATGACATCTGGTATGCGGAATTTGCTAAAGCCGGCTATATCCTGGATGTCACTGACCGCATCACCAAGGATATGCGTGACAAGATCTTTAACGCTGCCTGGGACATCACGACAGTTGGCGGCAAGGTCTATGGCATGCCATGGCTGCTGGATGAGAAGTATTTCTACTACAACGAAGAACTGCTGCAAAAGGCTGGCTTCTCTACCCCGCCCCAGACATGGGAAGAAGTGGTCGAACAGTCTAAAGTAATCAAGGAAAAAGGTATTGTGGAATATCCCATCGTTTGGTCATGGGGGCAATATGAGGCTGCTATTTGTGACTGGGTGACGCTGCTTTATGGGAATGGCGGTCGTCTGGTTGATGAAAATGGCAAGCCGGCCTTTAACGATGAGGTGGGCGTGAAAACCCTCACCTGGATGCTTCAGACCATCGAAGACGGGATCACCAATCCGGCTTCAGTGTCTTACGTAGAGGAGGATGTCCGCAATGTTTTCTCACAGGGCAAGGCGGTCTTCGCCACCAACTGGGTCTATATGTATGATTTGGTTAATTTCAACACTGAACAATCCCAGGTGACTGGCAAGATCAAAATGGCTCTAATGCCTGCCTTTGCTGGCTCAGGTGTGAAAAGCGCTACCATCAACGGCTCGATGGGCTTTTCGGTTGCCGCCACCTCCCCCAACACAGATGCCGCCTGGAAATATATCGAATTTCTCACCTCCGAGGACATTCAAAACCGCTATTCAGCCCACTTGCTGCCGATCTGGCAGACCTCCTTCCAGGGCGAAAACCTGAATAAACTGATGAGTTACACCCCAGCCAATGCCACCACCGTACCGATGTTTAGCGAACAGTTCCCGTATGCCCATGTTCGTCCAAAAGTGCCATACTATCCCGAGGCATCTAAGGCTCTGCAGTTAGCCTTGCAACTGGCTCTAACCAAGCAGAAGACGCCTCAGCAAGCCTTGGATGAAGCAGCCGCTAAATGGATCGAATTGGCGAAATAAGCATTACAGCGTCGCAAGAGGGGGTCCTTGGGTTGCCATTCCCAAGGATCCCCATTCTCTTTTCGGGGTCCTCATGCGTCAAAAATTGTCCTTGCGTCAACAGGATGCGTTAATCGGGTTTCTACTGATCATCCCCAGCCTGATAATTATCCTTGGTATCTCGCTGCAGCCGATCCTATCCACCTTATATCTCAGCCTCTTCGAAACCAGCCGTGGCATTGACGCTGAAAAAACATTTGTTGGCCTGGGAAACTATCTGGCTTTACTTGGTGATGCGGTATTTTGGGTAACCATAGGACGCACCCTTTACTTTACAGTCGTCTCAGTGGGATTGGAACTTATTCTGGGCTTGGCCATCGCTCAGTTGATTCATTCGCGCCCTCCAGGCTGGCGCTTCTTACGTACCAGCCTGATTATCCCCTGGGCAGTGCCCACGATTGTCAACGGCACGATGTGGCGCTGGATCTATAACGCCGATTACGGCGCCCTCAATGGACTCCTCTTACAACTGGGTTTAATTGATAGATATGTAGCCTGGCTCACTCGCCCTTTTACTGCTATGAACCTGGTGATCCTGGCTGACATCTGGCACAGCGTACCTTTCATTGCCCTGATCCTGCAGGCCGCTCTGGCAACGCTACCTCCTGACCTGGAAGAGGCTGCTGCCGTGGATGGTGCCAACGCCCTGCAACGTTTCCTCTTTATCCGCCTGCCCTTGCTACGACCAGCCATTCTGGTAGCCTTAGTTATCCGTACAGTTGAAGCCTTTCGTGTCTTTGATATCATTTACGTTATCACCAATGGTGGCCCTGCCTTTGGGACGGTGACGATCTCGTTTTTGACCTACCTGGAGACCTTCAGTTTTGGCCATGTGGGGCGTGGTTCGGCGCTATCTTTCTTGATTTCGCTCTTCACCTTAGCCATGGCCTTCATTTACATTCGTGTTCTCTATCGGCCGGAGGAAAAATTGTGAGACCAAGTAAATTTCTCCGCACCCTCCTTTTCATATTCTTGGTTTTGTTGGTGCTACTGTTCATCTACCTCCCTGTAGCCTGGCTGGTTATTTCCAGCATCTCTACCCGCGCTGAACTGCTTTCTGTGCCCATTCACTGGATTCCTCACCAGCCCACCCTGCAAAACTACCTGAATATTTTCTTTCCCTCGCGGGGCGTGTCTGAGGTGGCGCGCACATTTCGAATTACGTTGTGGAACTCGTTCGTGGTTGCCTCCTCAGTTACCGCCATTGCCTTATCCGTTGGTTCATTAGCGGCTTACGCTCTCATCCGTCTGCAGATTCCTTTCAGGCAGACCTTGCTGGTTGGCATTATGGGGACACGCATGATACCTGAAATTTCTCTGGTGATCCCATTATATATCTTTGCCTCGCGCTTACACCTGCTTAATACACCCATTATCTTAATCATCACCTACCTGAGTTTCGCTTTGCCCTTCGCCATCTGGTTGATGGCAGCCTTTTTCGATACCATTCCCGTTGAACTGGAAGATGCCGCCCGAGTGGACGGTTGCACCCGCCTGCAAACTCTGGTGCGCATCATCCTGCCTATCTCAGCGCCTGGCCTGGTTGCCACGGGGCTGTTCGTCTTTCTCACCGCCTGGGATGAGTTCTTCTTCGCCCTGATCTTCACCAGCACTGTCGCGGCTAAGACAGTGCCAGTAGCCATTGCTGAGTTCACCGGTCGCTATGTGGTGGACGTGGGCAGTATGATGACCGGTGGCGTTCTGGCGGCCATCCCACCGGTGCTGTTCTCCCTTATCTTTCAGCGCTATATTGTCAGCGGTCTAACCGCGGGAGCCATTAAAGGATGAAGACAAGCGTAGTCATCGGCGTTGATCTGGGCGGCACCAACGTGCGGGCCGGCGCATTTGACCCTGAAGGTCGTTTGCTGGCAGCGCACCAGGCGCCCATCCAGGCCGCTGAGGGACCCCAAGCGGGTCTAGAGCGTATGCGGGATTTAATTGAAACAGTATGGCGCTTATCCAATCGTGATAGGCTGCTGGGGATTGGTGTGGGTTCGACTGGTCCCGTATATCCTCAACAAGGCATCATCAATAACCCCTTTACCCTACCCGGCTGGGAGAATGTATCTGTCGTGGATTGGCTTAACCGTGCCTTTGGCGTGCCGGTCACGCTGGAGAATGATGCAGATGTGGCCGCCCTGGGTGAATACTGGCAAGGCGCGGGGCGTGGGATCAGTCGCCTATACGCAGTGACCGCCGGGACGGGTATTGGCACAGCCCTGATCCTTGACGGACGCATCTATCGCGGCATGGATGGCCTGCACCCGGAAGGCGGCCATATCATCCTTGACCCAGATGGTCCACCTTGCTATTGTGGTGGGCACGGTTGTTGGGAGAGCCTGTGTGCCGCACCCGCCATTGCTCAGCAGGCGCGCCAGGCCAACCTGCGCGGTTCGCTCTTGCTGGAATTGGCCGAGGGCGACCCTGAAAAAATTGACGCTCGCCTGGTGGCTCAGGCTGCCCGCCAGGGCGATGCGATTGCCCTGAACATTGTGGATAAGGTGGCTTACTACTTTGGTCTGGGAATAGTCAACATCATTCTCACAATCACGCCACAGATGATTGTCCTCGGCGGTGGGGTTATGAAGAGCGCCGATCTGTTCATGCCACGCCTGCGCCAGACGATCGCCGCGCATTCGGTCATCCTCCCGGCTGATCAGGTGCGCATTGAAATAGCCCAACTGGGCGATTACGCCGGCCTTTATGGCGCAGCCTATACCATCTGTTCAACCCTCGAATCTACGTTGGATGTGGAATGAATCTGGAAACTAACCCATATACCCAAGATATCCTGAGCCAGCCTGAAGCGCTACGCACGGCCCTGGCCCGCTTCGATGCAACACCCCTGCAAGAACTGGCCCAATCCATTCGCCAGGGCGTTTTCGAGCGCCTTGTCTTAACCGGGATGGGCGCGTCTTTCTACGCGGCTTATCCTGCCTGGTTGCAATTAATCCAGTCTGGGCTGCCTGCCTACTGGCTGGACGCGGCTGAACTTATCCATCATGCCTCTGGTCTGCTTCACGGACGCACCTTGCTGTGGGTCTGCTCCCAGTCTGGACGCAGCGCTGAGATCATTGCCCTCCTGGAGCGAATTGACCCCTCCTCTGTTACCCTCCTAGCGACGGTGAACGATCTGAGCAGCCCCTTGGCGCAGGCCGCCGGCAGGTATGTCATCCCCCTCTGGGCAGAGGCTGAAGTCAGCGTATCGACAAGTACATACCTCAACACCTTGGCTTTGTCTCAACTCACAGCGCGGGTCTTAGGCGGCCTCCCCACCCGAGAGGGATTGAGCGAATTATATATTGCCGCAAATTCTATTGAAATATATCTCTCAAATTGGCATGATTATTTACAAATAATTCGGGAGCACTTTCGTCCCACCCGTTATCTGGTTCTGCTTGGCCGTGGTCCTTCCCTGGCGGCGGTCTATACGGGCGCATTGATCCTGGCTGAGGCAGCCAAAGTAGGTGCAATCGCATTAGGCGCAGGCGAGTTTCGCCATGGCCCCCTGGAGCTGGCTGACGCTAATCTGATCGCGTTGCTCTTCGCTGGAGGCGAACTTACTCAGGGTTTGATGGCACGCCTGTACGATGATCTGCTCAATGCCGGGGCGCGCCCATTCTGGATCGCCCCTTCGAGCGCTAGCCAACAACGAGAGGCGCATATTCCCATGCCACAAGCCGAGGGTCTGGGCGCACCTCTGGCGGAGATCATCCCCATTCAGTTGCTCAGCCTGCACCTGGCTTTGGAACAGGGCTTTACCCCCGGCGAATTCCGTCACATCGCCAAGGTTACCCTGAGCGAATAGCGTACACTGCGACTTGACAAATAGAATAAATGTTCTATAATAAAAGCATGGACGCCTTATCCCGCCTGCAACTGCTATCAACTTTTGTGGGTCTCGAGGCGGCAGAAGAGCGCTCGCCAGTAACACCGGGGTCTCTTCGGCCTCAAGCTGCGAACTGCCGCGAAGGTCTTTTTGTCTACCCTGCCCAATTGCCCAATGGACGCCAGATCAAACTGCTCAAGACTTTGCTCTCCTCGGCTTGCGAGCGCGACTGCTATTACTGTCCATTTCGCGCTGGGCGTGATTTTCGCCGTGCCACCTTTCGCCCCGAAGAATTTGCCCGACTGTTTATGCAATTGCACCTCGGTGGTATGGCTGAGGGGTTATTTCTCAGTTCCGGCATTGCCGGCGGCAGCCTGCGCACCCAGGATAAACTGATCGAGACGGCGGAAATCCTGCGCTTTAAATTAGGCTTCCGCGGCTACATCCATCTCAAGATCATGCCTGGAGCAGAGCGCGCCCAGGTAGAGCGCTGCATGCAACTGGCCGATCGCGTCTCGGTCAACCTGGAAGCGCCCAGCCCCAAACGCTTGCAGGCGCTGGCGCCCCATAAGGTTTTCTTCGATGAATTGCTGGCGCCCCTGCGCTGGGTGGATGAGATCCGTACCAATCAGCCACCTGCCCTGGCCTGGAACAGGCGCTGGCCATCTTCAGCCACCCAGTTTGTGGCTGGCGGCAGTGGGGAGAGCGACCTGGAGCTGCTCTCGACAACGGAATATCTTTCTCGGCAGTTGCACCTGCGGCGGGTTTACTTCTCCGCCTTTCGTCCCATCCCTGACACACCCTTAGAAAACCGCCCACCTGTGCCGGCCCTGCGTGAGCAGCGTCTATATCAGGCTTCGTTTCTCTTGCGCGATTACGGTTTTAACCTGGAAGAATTGCCTTTTGGTACTGATGGCAACCTTCCGCTGCATACCGATCCCAAAACAGCCTGGGCGCAGGCAAACCTGACAGAACGCCCCTTGGAAATTAACCATGCCAGCCGTGAAGAATTATTGCGTCTGCCTGGCATTGGACCTAAGAGCGCCGAGGTTATCCTCCGAGCGCGCCATCAAGGGTGCCTGCGTGGCCTGGACGACTTGCGTAAATTGGGCATCCAAGGCCAACGTAGCGCCGCCTATATCTTGCTGGACGGTAGGCGGCCACCTCTCCAGGGCAGTTTCTGGTAGAATGTCTCGTGCCCGAACCTGGGTCACATTACGCTGGCTGGTGCCTCACCTCTCAAAAAAGGTGAGGAAAAAGTTGCTGCAGGGTTTTATCCCTCTTTGAGTTTTTGCCAGGCACCCACCCAGGGTGTACCCAGGCGGTGGCGTTGAGGGATTTTTACATGGCGCAGGTTTTGGCTCACTTGAGCCGCGATGCGGGCTACATTCGGCCAGTCTTCGCCTAAGAGAGCGTTTCTCATTTGATTAGCCAGGTCCCCCGCCCAACGCCACTCCATGCGGAAGCGGTCGGCTTTGAGCCAATAGCCACGTTTTTCCCAGGCGTTAACGGAAAGATCAATGGTACTGGCGATGGCCTCTAAAGCCAAAACGATAAAGGCGGCCAAATCGCGCGTGTGAGCATCAACCTTTTGTTGCTCTGTCAGTTCGCGCAGAGCTAAGGCCACCGCCTGTGTTAAGCGTGTACGTTCTCTTCCTGTACGTTCCAAATGGATGACTCGTCCCAAGGGCTACCTCCTGGGGAGCGATTATAACGTATTATTGACGCCTGCTCTACCTGGCGATATAATCGGGCGCGCAGAGAAGCACCCCTGTCAATGGGGAAGTGCTGGAACTGGCAGACAGGCTTGACTTAGGATCAAGTGCCGCAAGGCGTGAGGGTTCAAATCCCTCCTTCCCCACACAGGATCTCTTCGGAGCCCGTCTTTGCCTGCGAGACGGGTTTATTCATATACACCTCTAACATGGCGATATTTTGCCCATGTTATAATTCAAACACCTTGTTGCTGAAAGGAAGTAAACCTTGAAAGTTGATGTTCAACCCTTAGAAAATCATCAGGTAAAACTGCTCGTAGATGTGGACGCGGCTGAGTTTGAGAAAGCCAGACAACAAGCCGCGCGCCAATTATCCAAGAGGGTCAAAATCCCTGGTTTTCGCCCTGGCAAAGCGCCCTATGCCATGGTAGTGCGTTTTTTAGGTGAAGAGGCCATTCAGGAGGAGGCCATTGAAATCCTGGCCGACACGATATATCCGAAAGCCCTGGACGAGGCTAAAATCTCACCTTACGGCCCTGGGAGGCTGGTTGATTATAGTATTGGCGAAACGCCAAGGATGGAATTTGTGGTGGATCTTCAACCTGAAGTCGAGTTGGGAGATTTCCACTCCATTCGTTTGCCTTATGAGTTAGAACCAATTCAAGAAGACGAGGTAGATGAGGTTATTCAGAACCTGCGAGACAATCAGGCCATTATTGAAAATGTAGAACGTCCAGCGCAAGAGGGCGATCTGGTGGTGATCAAACTTAGCGCTGTTCGCCTGGGCGAAAAGGAAGAAGTCCTTTCAATGCCTCAGGAAGCCCTGACCTTCGAGATCGAAGGAGAAGACGAAATTGACAAAAAAGAGTGGCCATTTCCGGGCTTTTCCCGTGCCCTATTGGGTCACGCCGCGGGAGAAACTTATACCCTGCGTTACGCTTATCCTGAGGATGCCTTCTATTCTACTCTCAAAGGTTCGGAGGTTGAATTTACGATTGAAATCAAGGAGGTTAAGTCTCGCACGCTACCGCAACTTGATGATGAATTTGCTCGATCCATCGGCGATTATTCTACGCTGGAAGATTTGCGCGCCGAACTTCGCAAATTGTTAGAACAACAGGCTGAGCAGGAATATAACGTTGATTATGAGGACCAGGTTCTCGATAAAATTATCGAAGGCTCGGTTATCCGCATTCCACCAACATTGTTAAGCCAGGAAATAAACACTGTTATCGAAGAACTGGAAGAGCGTCTAGCAAAACAAAATTTGGATCTTGAAACATATCTGAAAGCAGAAGGCAAAGACCTCGCCGCCCTGCGCGAGGATGTACGCCCTGTGGCAGAGAAGCGGTTAAAGAGGGCGCTGGTCATGCGCGAAATTGTTAAGGCTCTGAATATTGAAGTCAACGAAGGCGAATTGCAGCACGAGACTGGGCGGACCCTCGAGTCTCTAAGCCGCCTCATGCCGCAAAAAGAGTTTCGTAAACTACTTAGCGGTGATCGAGTACGTGACATTGTTGACGATATTGCATTGGATCTGGTGTTAAGGCGTGCCAGGGAACGCATACGTAATATCGCCCGAGGCATTGAGCAGGTTCAGAGCCAGGCCTCGGTTTCCAAGGGGCTTGAGGAAAATGTGGAAGCCGCTTCAATGACTTTAGAAGAGCCAGAGACACAAGCGGCATCCCTAGAATCCCGTAATAAACCCGATGAAAGCCAATCGGCATAATTATGTGTAAGTGAGGAAACAATGATGAATAACCCTTTATCTCTAATTCCAACGGTTGTTGAGACTTCGGTCCGTGGTGAACGTTATTTCGACATTTTCTCATTGCTGTTAAAAAACCGCATTGTATTTCTGGGCACCCCTATCAACGATCAGATCTCTAACCTGATTGTGGCTCAGTTGCTTTATTTGAGCAGCGAAGACCCAGAAGCGCCTATACAAATGTACATCAATTGTCCTGGTGGGCAGGTTTATGCTGGTATGGCTATCTATGACACCATGCAAATGATCCCCAACCCCATCAGCACTCTGGCGGTGGGGATGACTGCCTCCTTCGGTACAGTGTTACTTACGGCTGGCACGAAAGGCCAGCGTTATGCCTTGCCTAACGCCACCATCCATCTGCATCAGCCGCTGGGTGGTGCCCAGGGTCAAGCCACCGATATTGAAATCCAGGCTCGCGAAATCCTGCGTCTGAAGGATCGCATCAACGAAATCCTCTCGCGCCATACCGGGCAGAGCATAGAAACCATCGAACGCGACACCAACCGCGATTTCTATCTGGACGCTAAAGGAGCCGTGGAATATGGCTTGGTAGATCAGGTCATGGAAGTTCCCGCTTCCAAGCAAGTTTAACCTGTGCACATGTTGGACCTTTCCCCCTTCCTTTGCTTTGAGTGAGACGCAGGGAGGGGGAATATTTTTAAAATAACAAATGGCAAACGTGACTTCTGACGTGACCCTATTTGATTCAAACGAAATTAAGGCGGTTATCCTGGACATGGATGGCGTGCTATGGCGCGATGATCAAGCGATTGGATGCCTTCCTGAAATCTTCGCCTGGTTTGAACGCCGAGGGTGGAAGATCACCCTGGCCACGAATAACGCCACAAGGTCGGTGGAGCAATATCTGGAAAAACTGCGTCGGTTTGGTGTTGATCTGGCGCCTACCCAGATCGTCAATTCTGCTCAGGCGGCTGCCTATTATTTACGACAACGCTATCCTCAGGGTGGCAATATCTATGTAATCGGCGAAGAGGCATTGCTCCAGGCGCTCACGCAGGAGGGTTTTTTTATCTCGGATAGCGATGCCTTAGCAGTGGTGGTAGCCATGGACCGCCAACTCACCTACGAGAAGTTAAAGCGCGCCTGTCTGCTCATCCGAGGTGGTGCCTTGTTCATTGGCACAAACCCTGATCGGACTTTTCCCACTCCCGAAGGGTTAGTACCCGGCGCTGGAGCGCTTTTGGCAGCTCTGGAGGCTGCTACGGGGGTTCAGCCCATCATTGTGGGAAAACCATCCCCGCAGATGTATTGGGTAGCCTTACAACGCATGGGTGTTTCCCCTGCCAACACCCTGGTGATCGGCGATCGTCTGGAAACGGATATTGCCGGCGGGCAGGCGATTGGATGTCGCACAGCTTTAGTCTTATC